>JAJZLX010000589.1 GCA_021850555.1 Pseudomonadota bacterium
CTAGCCGATCCTTCGCCCTGAACACGAAGATCGGCTCGTCATCGGGGATGGGCGCACCGGTTTGACGATTGATGATCCGGCCATCGCGAATGCCGTATTTCGGTTCCTGAGAGGGAAGCAAGAGAGCCCCCCGAGCCCGGTTGCAATCTTGGGGCTGAGAAGGCACCCGTTTGCACGGGTGCCTTCGTCCGTCACTCCGTTCGCAATCATTGCCAAGTCGTGCCGTTGGTCACGGCGATCGGGGTGGCGACATTCTCGCTCCCCAACTGAACCACGAGTACGTACATGCCCTTGAACGGCGTACTCGATGCCATCACGGTGAACTCAATGGTATCGCCGTTGTTGACCCCCGTCGCGCTCGGCCGCGTGACATTCTTGACTGCGGAGGCCGAAACGAGCGGCGTGCAGAGGCCCGCGATGGGCTGCACCCCCCCTGCCGTCTGGTACGAGCAGGTCCCCGTGTCGACCCCGCTGATGTAGGACACCACGTTCACGCTCGCCGCCATGTCCTGCACGGCCGCCGTGGTGAACACCTGCGCTTGCACGGTGACCGACTTCCCGGGCGCGACAACGATCGCCTGATCGGTCCGCGCGACCCCGCCGAGCGTGCCAGTCACAGCCGTCGTTGCCTGAGCCACCACGCCGACGAAGGGTGTGCTGGAATCCGACAGCGTGACGGTCGGATTGGGCTGCGTCGAGTCGAAACTGGCTGCATTCGGCTGACAGGGGTTGCGACCGGCGTTCGCATCCGTCTGAGACCAGATGGTCACGATGTCGCCCGTGGAGATATCGGGTGCCTGCATGATGCCGCCGTCAGCGCTCATGCACACCGTTCCGACGCCGATGTTCGTCGCGTCGCTCTCAAAGGACGTGTTCAGCTGCGTGACGCTGGCACCGAGCCAGAGGTCCGGGTTCGCGCTCATCCAGGCGTAGCCGTTGCCGTATGCGTTCGTCGTGTCGTTGACGATGCCGGCCTCGGCCTCCCAGTACACGCTGGAATTGGCGATGTACTGCCCATTGGTCGAGTCATCCGTGACCAGCGCGAAGGGGACATTCGTGCTGCCATCGGCCACCGTGCCGGTGTAGCCCGTCCCGCCGGAGATCGGCGGCGAGACAGCCACCGTCGGGGGCAGATAGACCACCAGCACCGAGCTTGGCGTCAGCGTGACGCCCTGGGCCGCTACGCCCTGCACGATGGTGCTGAGATCAGCGTTCGTCACGGTGTGGTACTGCGACCAGGAGCCAGGATTGATCGTCACGGCCGCATCGACCGTGGCGGCCCCGACGCCGTACTGCGAGAGCAGTCCCCACTCCTGCGAGTTCACCAGTTGGCTGAGGAACGTCGCGTCGTTCGCCTCGTTGCCAGTCGCCAGCGATCCAGTGCTGATGTACACCGGCACAATCGTGGGCGAGGCGATCACCTGCGCGGTCCCACTCACGCCGGGCATCGTCGTGACCTTCGGCAGGCCCGGACTCACCGCGGGGTACTTCGCGCACAGCACGGTCACTGTATACGGGGTGGTGGTGGCGGTGCCGCCCAACAAGGAGCATGTAGCGCCGCCGGTGGTGGCCGTGATGGAGAACGTCGCAGATGGAGGCACCACGCCGCCGTTCTGCGTGCCGTTCTGAATGGTCGGAAAATCGAAAGTCCCATTGCTGCTCTCGGTGAGCGTATTGGTGCCATCGGAGACAGACACCGACTGTCCGCTCGAGAGTCCCGTCACGGTGAGACAGGGCGCGACGCCCTGATCGACCGCGTCGTTGTAGGTGGTGGTGGTGCAGCTCGCAAGCTGAGTGGTGCCTCCGCTGCCCGTCGAACCTCCGGTGCCAGTCGTGGTGCCCGAGGACCCGCCCCCGCCACCACACGCGGCAAGGGAGATGGCAGTGAGCGCGGCGAGAAGAACACCCGAGAATCTGATCTTGCTGAGGTTCATGATCGGCATTCCTTGTGGAATCGACAGTGCCATTCTCACGCGCGCGTAATGTGAAGTCAATGTAACAACCAACAATGCGTAGCCGCTGGGCATAGCAATAAATGCTGTAACACCATAATTCGTAGACAATAATTCTGATGCTCCATCAAGCATGTAGTTTTCATTGCTTACGGGGTAGGCATGGACTTAGACTGTGATTATGAAGCGCAAGCGCTCAAAGCGTGATCCGGATCACACTCAACCCTCGGCACTCGATGTGGCAATCCACAAGGTGTTCGCGCAGTACGGAAAGCAAGGCGGTAGGACAAGAGCGGAGTCGCTGACCCCGGAGGAACGATCGGCGCTCGCGAAGCGGGCTGCTGAGGCCCGCTGGCACGCGGACCGGGCCGGTCGCGAGGCCGAATGGAAACGATTTAGGGCCGCGAAGTCATCGAAGTCACGCACGGCCAAGGGGAAGTAGGATGATGCCCGCAGCGCTCATCTGGTGCGCGCTGGCGGCGTCAGTCCGGTACGACGTGCCGGCGGATGCGCTGCTCTCGGTGTACTCGGTCGAGCGGGGCGGTTCCGACACGTGGTCCCATGATGCGAATGGGACTTGGGACATCGGTCCCCTGCAGTTCAACACGGCGTACCTGGCGGGCTTGAAGCGATTCGGCATCAGCCCGAGGGCGGTGGAAGGGAGAACCTGCTATCCCTGGTTCCTCGCCGCCTGGCGCATTCACAATCAGCTCGTCGAGGGCCACGGCGGGTTCTGGACCCGAGTGGCGCGTTATCACAGCGCGACGCCGCGCTATGTTGAAGCGTATCGGCGGCAGCTCCTCGAGTACGCTCCGCGCTGGCGCGCATGGCTCATTGCTCACTACCCGACGGTGGTATCCGCACCGAGCTTGCCCACGGGCACCGTGCCAACTGATGCCATCCCGCGGCACACGCCCGCTGCCGCTTCCCGGTCGGAAACTCCGCCCTTGGCCACCCCTCGGCGAACCACGGCGCCTGTGGGATTACAGGCGCTCAGGGGCGCGGGAGCGCCGCTCAACAGGGTCTCCGCCGCCCGCGCTTCAGCGCGGATGATTGCGCCAGGTGCCAAAGTGTGGCAAGACATATACAAGCAATTGATTCACAAAGGCACGAGCGGCCTGCAAAGCCGTCTACGCCGGTTCGATTCCGACCCTAAGTTCCAGAAATCTCCTCTGCGCGTTTTGCGCGCCGTCACGTGATCATGCCCGCCCGTGAACCACTAGGAATGCGCCATGATCGGTGCCCGTGGCGAGCGACTCCATCTCCCGGATCTGCGAAAGCGGCACCGAGAGGATTTGCAGCCAGATGAGATCCGCAAATCCCGCGTCACCGAGCAACGCATCGACTTCGACGGCGGAGTAGAAGCGTGCTTCGAGACAGAAGACGTCCTTCGCCTGATGGGCAAGGTGGTGTTGACGGATCGGGCTCTCGAGGTCTATCAATCCTATAACGACATCGCCGTCCATCCGCAGCACACGATGAGCTTCCCGTAGCATCGCGTGGGCGTCATCCACGAAGCAGAATGTGGTAACGATGGGCACGTAATCGAATGACGCATCTGCAAACGGCAGGGCCTCGGCGACGGCGGCCGCGACATGCATGCCGCAGGCACGGGCATAGCTGAGCATCCCCGGCGCGGGATCGATGCTGAATTCGACACCGAGCGGACCGGCGAAGCGTCCCCGGTGCCGACGCCGACATCGAGAGCATGGCCTTCCCAAGGCAACGCCGCACGCACGGCAAAAAGCTCGGAAACGTACGCGGCGCGATGGCGCTCAAACCAGTCGGCGTAGTGGCGATGGCGGCGGACGAAGTGAACTGTTCGTGGATCGGTCGCCATCGTTCTGACGATCGTTCGCACTGCCGTCACAGGTGGCTGCCACGGGCTTTGGACGACTGCAGCACCTCCTTCAGCACACCGATGAAGCGTGCATTGTCCTCAGGCAGTGCCGTGGTGATACGCATGTATCCCGTCCCGAGGCGCAGGTCATTGAGCGGCTTGACGAGGATGTCATGCGCCTTCAGCCTTTCGGCAAGGATGCTCGCATCATGCGGCGCGAAGTCGGCGAGGAAGAAATACGTCTCGCTCGGGAAAGTCCGTGCGTCGAGCGCGCGTAACCCGGCGGCGAGCTCTTCGGTCCAGAGGCGCAATTCTTTGACGCGCGCACGGATCTCATCCTCGTGCTCCAGGGTGGCAATGGCTGCCGCCTCGCTTGGCCGGGCAAGGGGATAGGCATCGTTGTGCTGATTGAGATCGTCAGCAATGGGCTGGGGCAGCACCGCGTAGCCGACGCGAAGACCCGCAAGGCTGTGGGCCTTCGAGAGTGTGCGGGTCACGATCAGGTTTGGATGCTGCGGCACGAGTTGCGCAACCGGCTTTCCAGCCAGACCGATGAACGCCTCGTCTACCAGGAAGTGCGTGTGCGGATGGCGGCGCAGAAGGCCCGGTAGGGGGGCCATGTCGAATGTGCCGCCATTGGGATTGTTCGGATTGACGATCACGACCAGCGTCGTTCCCGCAGGAATTTTGAGCTGCGTGAGATCGAAGGCAAACCCGTTCTCCGGACCCAGCCGCGTTTCGGTATAGCGGCCGGCAATTTCCGGAAACAGCGCATACGTGGGCGTAAGCAGGTGCACCTGCCTGCCGAAGCGCTGAAACAGCTGACGCAGGATCAGCTCAGAGCCGGCATTGATGTGGATGAGCCGCTCGGGCACACCGATCTGCGCGGCCATCAGACGACGCAGCGGCGCCGAATATGGCTCGGTGTAATAGTTGCTGCGCGGCAGGTCGGCTCGGGCGGCGGCGATGGCAGCGTCGATCGGCGGCAGGGGGTTCTCGCACAGCAGCATCTTGATGCCGCCAAACGTCCCGCCGCCCTTTTCCAGGAGCGATGTCATGCGTCCCGTCCACGGAGACGCTTCGCGCCGACTCCTCCGGATTCGCGAACCGCGCAGCGTCGAAACGCTTCCAAGTGGCGCTGCTGCGAGGCTTCCTGAAGTCTGCGGAAGACTGCCAGGATGTCTTGGCGCTGCGTGGCTGAGAGGAGCCGGTCGTAGAGCGCAGAGTTGGCGATCTCAGCAGCCACTCCAGCCTCGCAGGCTTCACGCAGGCTGGTGTAGCGCGTGACTCTCCGGGGCCAGGGATTCTCGGGCACCGGGAGCCCGTAGCGCGCGAATAGAGTGCGCAGCGCGTCGATATGGCGCGCCTCGGCATCACGGATGTTGTTGAACGGGCGCACGGCGCCAAGGTCAGTAATGACCTGATCGTAAGTCGCCCAAGCGCGATATTCGTCATCGAGCGCCTCCTGGAGGGCGCGAACCTCTGCATCACTCAGCTTGTTCATTGGAAGATCTCTTCTTGCCTGGAACCGCAAACCGTGTGCGAGCTCGTTAGCGGTACCGGCGTAGATAGTTTCATTCGTACATTCGCTTGGCCCAGTGCATCACCTTGCTGGGAGGCGGTACGACGTTGTGCTTCTCGTTGCGGAAGACCAGGGTCCCGCACTCGAGTTCGTCAATGGTGCAGCTCAGATCGACTTTGAAGCCACGCGGGACGGAGCGGCCGGCGGGCTCCTCGGCCAGATTGGGGGCCGCAGCCAGTGCCTGCAGGTCCGCCATGTGCGCTTGCCTGGGCAACCACTCCGGTCCGGGAAAGCTTGCCGCATCGCCCACCACATAGACGCGCGACAGGCCGAGAACGCGGCACTGTGCATCGGCCTGGATCATTCTTCCTGCCGAACGCGGGAGCGAGGTCTGATCCACCCACGTAAGCCCGGTATGGCCAGACATGAACAGGATCAGGTCGGCCGCGACGTCGCCTCCCTCGGTGACGACTCCGTTCCTCTCGAACCGGACAAACTTATGGCCCGGGTGGAGGGCGATCCGTCGGCGTTGCATTCGAGCGAGCAGGATGGAGACCGCATGCTCACCCAGCCGGGCACCTGGCTGCGTCGCGTGGCGAAAGAAGACCAGCATGAAATGCTCGCGGCGCTTCTCATTGCGCAACTGCTGGTCGATACCGGGCAGGAATTCGAACATCGGTCCGCCGCGCAGGGCCGAAGGCGCGCTGGGGTTACTCGCAAAGCCGACGGCAATGGTCCCACCGGTCATCGAGGTCAGCCGCCGACGGATGCGTTCCGCCGCGGCGATGCCCTCACATGGGATGATCGCGTGTTCTATGCCTGGCAAATTCCTGATCGAGCACGCGCTACAGCCGAGGACCAGCGCATCGTTGTCGATGTCCACGGCACGCGTGGACAGCCGGCGCCCGGCACTGGCGAGTCCGGTCGCTTCTGCTGCAATATGCCGCACGCGCATCCTGCAGAAGAAGGAATCCAGTGGGACCACCAGATCCTCGTGGCGTCGCAACCCGCTGGGGATCCAGATGCTCCCCGGCAGGTAATGTAGCTCCGGCTGCGGCGCTATAACGGTGATGTCGGCATCGACGTCCAGCTTGCGCAATTCTCGGATAGTCGTGAGCGCGCCAAAGCCCGCACAAACGATGCTGACATTGGGGTGTCGCTGTCTCGGGTTCACGGCTTCTGGAAACCGTCATTAGCCAGTCTTCTTCAGATCCTTCTTGGAAAAGTACCAGTCGGTGTATTCATATCCTTCGCTCTTGCGCTTCTCGGCAGCGCCTTGGGTCTGCGGAGGCGGCACTATGACCTTGTCGCCTGCCTTCCAGGCTTCCGGCGTGGCCACGCCGTATTTGTCGCTCGTTTGCAGCGCCTCGAGCAGGCGGAGGAACTCCTCGATGCTGCGCCCGTTGCTCATGGGGTAATAGACCATTGCGCGGAGCATTCCGTCAGGATCGATAAAGAAGGTCGCTCGCACCGCCGAGGTGTCACTGGCACCGGGCTGAATCATCCCGTAGGCATGGGCAACCGTCATCGAGAGATCCTCGATGATCGGGAAGGGTATCTTTACACCGAACCGCTCCTCGATGTTGCGCGTCCACGCGATGTGGGCATAGGTGCTGTCGATCGAGAGGCCCAACAACTCGCAATTCAACTCCTGGAAGCGTGGGTGATTCTTTGCGAATCCGATGAATTCGGTCGTGCAGACTGGGGTGAAATCCGCCGGGTGAGAGAAGAGAATCAGCCATTTGCCCTTGTAGTCCACGAGTTTCCTCGGCCCGTGGGTGGTCTTTGCGTCGAAATCGGGTGCAGGCTCGTTGAGCCGAGGCATTCTAGGAGTATGTTCTGTGAGGGAATCGCTCATTATCGGTCTCCATTGATGGGCCGCCTGATCCACCGTGCGAAATGCGGCGGAATGCCGGGGCCATCGTGCTCGCCTGAATCAGAGCCGAAACCAATCAGACCGACAATCAGGACATTTCGCATTGCTAAGAGGGTCGCCCATAGGTGACCCGAGGGGCGCAGGTGAGCAATGCGGATTTTATGGTGCCCGGAAAAATGAGCGCACGCCGGTGTCGGCGGGAGCGGGACTAATACGTAGCTCTCCAATTACTGGCAGGTATGCGGGGGAGGACAAGGACCGCGAGCTTCAACGGCAGCGAGGGCGCTAGGTTGATGAAATCACTCATTGCGTTGATCGCACTGCTCGCGGCCGGATGCGAGTTTCCCGGGGAAGACACTGGCTCAGCGAGGCGCGGGAGGCATGAGCATGGGAGCCGCTCTTGTTCGGCTATACGGCCCGACAACGGTCGATCGGGTGAGCGGCAGCTCGCTTCGGCCGAAAGAATCGCCCGCCGCAGGCGCAGGCTCCATGACATTGGCCTGCTCCTGAAAACCACGGGCGGGGAGGTATCGGTGTATCTGATACCGAGCTGGCTCATCGACCGTCAGGGCATGAAATTCGCGTCCGGCGACGTCATTGAAATCTCCTGCGCAAGCATGACTTTCGACGCAAAGCCCGCACTCAGGTAAGCATTCCGGCAACCCCGTCCCTGCATGCGTCAGCACCCCGGCACCCCGGCACATGAGGGCGATCTCGCCGCCGTGTTCTCCGTGAGTGCAAACGAGTTCATGGGAACGGCCAACGGCGCGATGGCGACGCTATGTCGAAAAAAAAAGATTGGCCGCTGGTCGACGCAACGACGACGCGAGTCAAGGTTCTCGCAAGAGACAGCAACCGGGGCGGGCCGCCGAGCCTATGATTAATTTGTGGGGTGCGCCGGGAGACCGGCAAGGAGTAGGTGGTGCAAGTCCACCGCGATGAAGACGTAGCGAGTCGCATCGGCCCCGAGTCATGCGCAGGCCCCCGTGAGGGGGTCGGCGAAGCGTTGACAGGGGAACGGGCAGGCCAGCCATTGAGCCGCGAAAGTAATACGATCAGGGCGCCGACACTGTCCCACTGGCGGAAGGCAATACGAACGGCTGCGATAGCGCGAGTCGCCGCTCGGCCCTGCGTGGTCATAGAACCTGGCATGCACGAAAGCTCTTTGCACGGGAACCGGGAGATCTCTGGCTTGGCCACCTTGCCCCTGGGGATGGTCCGCATCGGGAAGGCGAGGAGCCATAGCCGATGATGCACGAGCCGGAGAAGTCAGACCTCTCCGAAGTAGCGGGGAAGCCGACGAACGCCTGCGGACGATCGCGGGCGGAGCCGGTGGAGCGAAGGGAGGGGGCCGAGGGGAACACGGGCGAGACCAGCATGCACCGGACTCCGCGCCGGGCAAGCATGTTTCCTGGACTTGACCGTGTACGAGAGCGAGCAAAGCGAGAGAAGAAGGAGCGGTTCACCGCTCTGCTCCACCATGTTGACGTCGATCTGCTGCGAGCAGCCTTTTCCTGGCTCAAGCGGGATGCGGCTCCGGGCGTGGATGGGCTGACATGGCGGGAGTACGAGCAGAACCTTGAAGTTCGACTTGTGGATTTGCATGCGCGCGTACATCGCGGTGCCTATCGGGCATTGCCCTCGCGGCGGAAATTCATTCCCAAGGGGGAGGGATATCGGCCGTTGGGGGTGGCGGCGCTGGAGGACAAGATCGTCCAGCGGGCTGTGGTCGAAGTGCTCAACGCGATCTATGAGGCGGACTTTCTGGGGTTCTCGTACGGGTTTCGACCTGGGCGTAGCCAGCACGATGCGCTGGATGCACTCGCCTTTGGGATCACCCGCACAAAGGTGGACTACATTCTGGATTGCGATGTGCGGTCGTTCTTCGATTCGGTCAGTCACGAGTGGCTCGTCCGTTTCCTGGAGCATCGCATTGGTGATCCGCGCGTGATTCGCCTGATACGCAAGTGGCTGAAGGCCGGAGTGATGGCGGACGGGAAGTGGGCAGAGACGGAGATCGGGACTCCTCAGGGGTCGGTGATCTCGCCCTTGCTCGCCAACGTGTATCTGCACTACTCCTTCGACTTGTGGGCCGAGCGGTGGCGACACCGCGAAGCACGTGGTCACGTCATCTACGTGCGATACGCCGACGATATCCTCGCCGGTTTTGAGCATGAGGAGGACGCCCAGCGGTTTCTGGCGGAGCTTCGTGCGCGGATGGAAGAGTTTGGGCTTGCACTGCATCCGGACAAGACGCGCCTGATCGAGTTTGGCAGCAATGCTGCGCAAGATCGTTCACTTCGCGGCTTGGGTAAACCGGAGACGTTCGACTTCCTGGGCTTCACGCACTACTGCAGCCGCAGCCGGCGTGGGTTCTTCCAGCTCAAGCGGAAAACCCGGCGGGATCGGTTGCGGGCCAAGCTGAAGTCTCTCAAGATCGAACTGCGGCGGCGCAAGCACGAACCGATCCCGGAGCAGGGTCGCTGGTTGGCACAGGTGGTACGCGGATACTTCGCCTACCACGCCGTTCCGACCAACTTCAGGTGTCTCAGCGCATTCCGATATCATCTCGGGTCCATTTGGTTGCGTGCCCTGCGGGCTCGCAGTCAGAAGGACCGCATGACCTGGGTGCATCTGCAGAAACTGATGACCGATTTCGTGCCGTCCCCACGCATTCTTCATCCTTGGCCCGAGACTCGCTTTCTCGTCAAGCACCCAAGGTGGAAGCCGAGTGCCCGAATGGGGCCCGCTCGGTTTTGTGCGGGGGGCATGTAGCAATGCGTGTCCCTACCGCGATTACTTGCACTTGAAGAGCTGATGCGGCGACCTCGGTAACTGTGATCATGCCGGCGGATGCTGGACGGAGTTCAAGACCGACGTGGAGCACCTCTCGCACTGGGAGAGGGTGGCTGTGGGGACTGATCTCCGCGCGTGCAGAGCTGACGTCGAATGCCGGCGACTCAGGTTTGACGGCGCGAAGGGCGAGGAATGCTGCGCCCATTGTTGTGCGCCACCCGATCCATTCATCCAGGGGTGCCATGAAACGCGCGAATGTGATGAGACGGGGATAGTAGATGGCACCCCGCATGACCTCGACGGTAAGGCCAGCTTCGCCAGCAAGTGCGCTAAGCTCAGGCGCGGTGCGAAATCGCGCCTTGCGCCAAGTCGGCGAGCCCAACCATCCGCGAATCCGACGTGCGGCTGCCCAAGTGCTCCATTTCCCGAGCTCACCAATCACCAGCCGACCACCGGGCCGAAGCACGCGGGCCATTTCCCGGAAAATGCCAGCGGCGTCTTCCGTAAAGCACAGAATGGTCACGGCTACCACGACATCGAACTCGCTATCCGGAAAAGGCAGTTGCTCTGCTCTCGCGCGCGTGAAGGCAATGTCAGCATTCTGACCCCGAGCACGTGTTCGCGCGGCATCAATCATGGCCTGTGAGGCATCGATTCCTGAAACCTGGGCGTGACGCTTCCAAAGCGTAACAGAGAGGTCGCCATCGCCACAGCCGACATCGAGCACGTCGAGGTCTGCAATGTCTCCCAGCAGCTCGAGAATGAGCTCGCGCTCGATCCGATCGGTGAGAGCGCCAATTCGGGACGCCCGCCAGCCGGCGTAAACCAGTGGCCAGTCCTCTGGTGCGGCGCCTTTCAGCTGAGCGGTCTTGAACGTCGGTTCGCGCGCCATGGAACGGGTCAGGAGCGCTCCCCGAAATGAGACCATTCCTCCGACGCGAGGCCGAATGGCCGGCCGCGAAGATCGAGCACCGCGATCCCAGCGCTGGCGACAGGATGGCGTTTCGCCATGCGACCGATCGGTTTGATCGCGATACTGAGGGCCGAATACATCATCTGATGTCCTGGTAGCCTCTTCAATCCGATTCACGCTTTTTCTGCCTTAATGCCGGATACGGTACATCGGTCCGCAACCGGCCAAATGCAATGCCGAACCTGCGGCATATGGCTTGCACAAGCAGTGAAAGGAAATACACTGATCCGGCGAGCAGAATTATTGTGGCTCCAGAGGGAAGATTCGTCTCGAAGGATACGCCCAAGCCGATGATGCTGAGGACCGCGCCGAGCATGCAGGCAGCGACCATCATTCCCGCTATGGACCGTATGAACTGACGTACTGTCGCGGCCGGAAGCGTAAAGAGCGCGATGACGAGAATCAGCCCAACGACCTGGACCAGGGACACGACCGTTACGGCCACCATGCACAGAAGGAGCAGATAGAAGCCTGAGACGTTTACCCCGCGGACGCGAGCAAATTCCTCGTCGAAGCATACGGCCAAAAACTGTTTACGAAAGAGCACAACTAGGGTGACGACGGCGGCATCGAGAACGGCGGTAACGATGAGATCCAGGCGTGTGACCATCAGGACATTCCCGAAGAGATAGCTCATGAGGTCGAGCGCGTAGCCTGGTGTTCGCGAGATAAAGAGCACTCCGACCGCCATACCAACGGCCCAAAGGGCTCCGATGATCACATCCTCCTGTTCCTTCCAGCGCAAGCTGACTCCACCAATGATGATGGCCGACAGAACCGCCGCGGCCATGGCTCCGAGCAGTGGATCGCGCCCCAGGAAGTACGAGATGCCCATTCCGCCGAGGATGGTGTGGGCGATGCCGCCGGCCATATAGCCGATGCGCTTGACCACTACGTAGGTGCCGATGATACCGCAGGACAAACTCGCCAACAGCGCGGCAAGCAGTGCCTTTTGCAGGAAGCCGTAGGCTGCCAGTGCGTGCATGAACCCGCTCATGGGCGAGCACCCGATTCTGCAGCCTCGTGCCGCACCATGCGCATGGGTCGGCCATAGAGGTCGGCGATGACCTCTCCGGTGATTTCCGATGCCGTGTGGCATATCAGGGTGCGGTTGAGGCAGGCGACGCGTGTGACGTATTGCGAAACGAAGCCGATATCGTGCGATACCACGATCACGGTGGCGTGCTGGCTGACATCCTTCAGAAGCTTGAAGATGTCCATCTCGTGCCGCAGGTCCACATTGGCTGTCGGCTCATCCAGCACGAGAATTTCGGGGTTCGCTACGAGCGCCCTTGCGATCAGCACCCGTTGTAGCTCGCCTCCCGAGAGCGCGACGAGCGGCCGTCTGCGGAATTCCAGCACTTCGGTCTCGGCCATCGCGCATCGGGCCGCGTCGCGATCTCGCTGACGATATCCTCCGAGCGCCGGTGCGAGGCCAAGCCGTCCGAGGATCACCGCCTCCTCGACGGTAATCGGAAAATCCCGCCTGAATGCGGCGAACTGCGTCACGTAGCCTATCAGTCTTCTTTTTTCGGCAGGTCGGCCGCCCAACACGACCACTCTTCCGGAATTCGGTTCCAGAAGACCAAGGATCAGCTTGAGAAGGGTCGTCTTTCCACCTCCATTAGGTCCGACGACGCCGAA
Source organism: Pseudomonadota bacterium (assembly GCA_021850555.1). The sequence continues at coordinate 12,604 of JAJZLX010000589.1, forward strand.
GAACTCTCCTTTTTCGATGGACAGATCGATGCTTTGCAGGATTTGTGGTCCGTCATAGACGAACGAGACGTCGTGCAGCTCGATTACCGGGCTCATTTCGTTCCCGCACTTGCGGAAAATGCTGCGGCGACCCTCCGCATATTCCGCAGGTAGTCTTCGGCAAGAGGGTCGATCACGACTACACGTCCGCCAATCTCGCGCGCCACCATCTCGGCACTGCTCCTGCTGAACTGCGGCTCGACGAAAACCACTCTGATCCTGAGCCGCTTGGCTTCCTCGATCAGCCGCAACAGCGTGCGCGGCCCGGGCTCCTTACCCTCGACTTCGATCGGGATCTGCTTCAGGCCATATGTGTCGGCGAAGTAGCCCCAGGCGGGATGAAAGGTGATAAACGCCTTCTCCTTCAGACGTGAGACCCGGTCGTGGATCTCCAGGTTCAGCGTGTCCAGTTGAGCGGCGAAAGCTGCATAGTTGCTTGCAAATTCACTCCGGTGTGCCGGGTCGAGCTCGGTGAGTACGTCCCGAATCCGCTCGCACATCCGCTTGACCAACGGGGGACTGAGCCAGAGATGCGGGTCGGGCAGTCCTCCCGCGCCTGCCGTTCCTTGTGGGCCGATGTGGTTGAGTGGTCGTTTCACGATACCCTGAGCCAGATCGGCAACGAGCATCCGCGGATTCGCCGCCTGGATCTTCGCCGCCCAGACGGTCTCGAAGGGCACGCCGATGCGGAAATAGACCCGCGCGCGCGATAAGGCGACCATCTGCCTCGGCGTCGGCTCATAGGTCTCCGGCTCCTGGCCGGGTCCCACCAAGACGGAAACGTCTACTTGCGCGCCACCCACCCGGTCGACAAAGTATTTCTCGGGCAAAATACTGACAAAGACCGAGATCGGGTGCGAAACTGCCGGGCCGGCGAATGCCACGAGAAGGAGAGCGAGCGTCCAGCTCCGCATGACGCTCGAATGGCGGCGGGACCTGCCCGCCAGAGCGATGGCTTGTGACACGCCTGCCACCTCGCGCTGCTCAGGTTACGAGCGTGCTTCTCATCATCCAGAGCTGCTTCTCGTGATATGTAAGCCGATCGGTCAGCAGGCCCACGGTGGCGTCATCACCGGCGTTCTGTGCAGCCAGTAGCCCAACCCGGATATCCTCGATCACGGTCTCGTTGTCAGTGATCGGCTGGCGAAGCATGTCGTCGCATTTCGGGATCGCTTCAGTTTCATTCACCCGGGCGAGCGCCTTGAACTTTGTGCAGGTACCGGGCGCGTATCGCCCCAGCGCACGGATCCGCTCGGCGATGTCGTCGACGGAGTGCCACAGTGCCTGGTATTCCTCCTCGAACATCTGATGGAGGCCTCGAAAGTCGGAACCTTCGACGTTCCAGTGAAAATTGTGTGTCTTGAGGTAGAGGAGGTAGGTGTCGGCCAGCACCCTTGACAGTGCATTCGCGCAATCCGCCTTTGGGTCATGCGTCGGATTGGGAATGGCAACCATAATGATACTCCTTATGCAGGATAACGAGTTGCTGGTCGCTGGCTTGCATACAGGGTATGCACCCCATGGGACGAATGAATCCGTGCAAGTACGCACTGGCTTCGTGGGATCGACACGGGGAGGCCTCCGCAACCGGAAGCGTTGCATTAGAGCGGCAGGTGGTACAACTGCGGATGCGCATGCCGCAATCGTCTCTCTATTCTCTCGAGCTGCTAGGCTACCTGCTTGCAAGGGATCAGATGAAGCGCCTCTGCTTTCTGTCACCCGACGTGGAGCATACCCGCAGGGCTGTGGCTGCACTGCGCGGTGCAGGCGCGGGTGACTCGAACCTCATGGTCATCGCCCGACATGACATCCCGCTCGAGGATTTGCCATCCGCAGGAATCGATGCCACGGACGCCATACCCGGCTTCGAGCGCGGACTTGCCGTGGGCGGGGTAATTGGGGCGATTGCTGGGATCGCAGTGCTCAGCATCGAGGAACTGGGCGCCGCACTCGGTGGCGCCGCCATTCCCCTGTTCGCCCTGTTCGGCGCGAGTGTGAGCGGATTCATGTCGCTCCTGGGCGGCGCGTCCTTGCCCAGCTCAAGGCTGCACGAGTTCCAAGATGCGATCGAGCGTCAGGGAAAAGTCCTCGTCATGGTTGATGCGGAGGAGGCGCGGGTCAAGGAATTTCGGAATCTCGTGAAGGCCGCGAGTCCGGAGACTGAGTGCGTCGGCTTCGAACCGCATGCGCCGGTTATTCCGCCGTGAGCGACATCGCCATCCAATCGCACGCGAGACGTCGTGAAACAGTCTGGGACTGGAACTGAGGTAATCGCCATGACTGACCGGAGCACTCACTCCCCCGAACGCATCGAGCACGCGCTGCTTGTTCCGAGTTCCACCTTCTCTTCCCCGCGTGAAGTCCTCGAGAGCACCGAGCTGTCAACCAGTCAAAAGATCGAGGTTCTGCGTCGGTGGGCGTATGACGCAGCTGAGGTGGCTGTGGCTCTCGAGGAGGGCATGCCAAACGGCGACGAGGACCTCCAAAGACAGGTGCTGCTCGCGCTGGAGGAACTGCGGGCCAGGATCGACGCGGAGCGTGCTGGCCCGACAAAGCAGCACGGCTTTCCGGATTGACAGGAGCCGGATGGACTCGATTCGGTGCAGGTCTCGACTTCCCCGTCCTACGCGCGGTACGTGGCCGTGCACGCAGGAACGGGGCTGCCGGAATGCTTACCCGCAGACCGTGCTACGGCAATGAGAAAGCCCGCCGATGCTCGAACGGTTGCACGAGCAGTTCAAACTCATTGCCCGGAGCGAACTCCCTCAGAGTCGCCTCGGTAAGGCCGCCGCCTATGCCCTTTCCCGTTGGGGGACACTGAACCGCTACGCCGATCCCGGAATGGGTCATGTGCTGATCGATCAGAACAGCGTCGAGCGCGGCATCCGCCCAACCAAGCTCGGCGCGAAGAACTGGCTCTACATTGGGCATCCAGATGCCGTCTGGCGCTCGGCGGTGATTTACTCAATCACCGGGACATGCCGGCTGCAAAAAACAACCCGGTCGATTACCTGACCTGGGCCCTGCCGCGCCTCGCCGTCGCCGCGAGCGGCCAGGTGGACGGGCTACTGCCGCATGATCAGCCAGCCCAAATCACTGTCACCTGAGGAGTTCCCCAAATGGATGCGCCGCGGAAATGGATCAGATCCTATCCCCTCGGGATACGACTGGTTCTCTTGATGTACATCGTGGCGTTTGCCATCGGCACGACGACCCGCCTCGACAGCATTCTCCATGGATGGTGGTTTCCAAAACATCCGCTGCTCAATGCCTATTGGACCTCACTCGTTCTCGTGGACCCCCTGACCATTATCCTCCTAGTCCGGGCACCCAGGCTGGGCCTTCCGCTTGCTCTCATCGTCATGGTGACGGACGTCACCATCAACTCCACCGCCTCCTACCTGTATGTCGATGCTGGTGGGCGCTATGCCGTCGACATTTTCGTTCAGCTACAGACGGCCTTCCTTGGATTCCTGCTCGGCTCAACATCATTTGTGGGGGCGCACGTCCGCGGTCAAACCAGCGCCTAATCGCCGGCCACCTGCCACGGCCGCAGTCAGGCGGCTACCCTGTAGACGCTGGGACGCATACGCTCGATCAGGGCCTTTTTAAACGCTCTCGAGGCGGCATTGACCGCATCGGCGCTCATCGGCCCCTTGACGATCTGGTCGATCAGCTCAGGGGGAATCGTCGGCAGAGCGGCATCGGCCGCCAGGTTCTTTCCTTGCGTGGCAGAGGAGCAGGGCAAGTCGCACAGGGTTACGCACCCTTACCGGAAGCACACGTCGTTGACGGGCTCGCGGTACATTCCAGCAGAGGCGGCATCAATCTGTGCGGCTACGCGTGGAGTCGCGTCAGTGCGCGAGATCGAAGATGGTCTCGGTGCCATCGTCCCAGCCGCTCCACAGGTAATCGTCAGCTTTGCCATCAGCAATCGAGCGCAGGGCGTAATTGACCTGCTCCCTGTAGAAGGCGCAAAAAGCGCCGATGCCGCCCATCCCGCCGTTCATTTCGTGCGCCTCGGCCGGACAGGGCGAACCGCAGAAGTGACGGATTGCGCACTCGGAGCAGGGACTGAAGACATCCACGTTCCGTCCGGTCACGGATCTGAAGGCATCGGAGGTCAGTGCCGCCTCGATTCCACCATCGGTCAACAGCTGCCCCCCATTGAATCGGGGCAGGCCGATGAATTCACTGCAGGGATAGAGGTTGCCGTCCGCGGACAGCGCGAAGAAGGCGCGGCCGGCGCCGCAGGGTGAGATGTCGCACATCAATCGCCGCGCCGTCGGCGCCAGGATGGCGATGAGGATATTGGCGAAATTGGCCACGACGAGCTTTCTGCCGCTGTCGCGATAGAGTTCGTGCGTGCGATCGAGTGCGGCAAAGAACGCTCGCGCCATTGCACCATCGTCCGGCCTGACGGCTCGAGCGCCGGGGAGGGTGCAGCGGACGGCGTTCAGCATGCAGGTGGGTACCTCGCGGGCATGGAACAGCTCGACCATGGCAGTGAGATATGGCAGGTTTTCGGTCGTGCAGGTCGTAATGACGCTCCACGAGCCGTAGCCCCGCAAGCGATTCATCGCCGTCAGCACCCGATCGTGCACACTCCTGCTGCTCCAAGTGCGCCGGGTGGCATCGGTGATGCCGGCGGACGGCCCATCGAGCGACAATCCGATACTGATATTTCTCGCGGTGAGAAAACTCACCGCCCCATCGTCGAGAAGCGTGCCATTGGTCTGCAGACCGAAGATGAAATCGTCCGCGAACGCGTCGATGGCGGCGAATACGGCGTCCCGGTTCATGAGCGGCTCGGCGCCGTGAAAGATGGCGCGAGGTTTGCGCCCCTTTGGCATGTTTGAGCGGAAGTAATCGCGCAGCTCGCTGAGCGAGGCGAGCAGCTGATCGGCGCCCATGTGTCCGCCGCTCCTGCGCTGCGCCTCAGGCAAATAGCAATAACGACAGTTGAGATTGCACCGCTCGGTCGGATTGAGATAAACCCCAGACGGCTTCAGTTCGAAACGCAGCGCATGTAGCTCGCGCCGGCATGCTTCGGCGTGCTGACGATAGGCGTCACGCAACTCACTTCCAGCCAAGTTGTCGGCCACGCGCGCCTTGTCCACCAGGGCCCAGAACGCGGTATCGGGATCGAGAACGGCGGCGTAGACGGGGTGGCCGATGTCCAAGGATGTAAGCGTCGGATCGGGAAATGTCCCGGCCTGCGAGCTGGCGCTCACCGAGTGACCTTCGTGTCCATCAGAACATAATGCGAGAGGCCGACGCCGTCTGGATTGCAGGTTTTTCGCAGCGCAATGGTCGGCACGGCGGGTGGAGACTGGGTGGGGGCCTGCGGGATCTGCTGCTTGATGAGAACGCTCTGGGTCATGATCCACTCCTCGGGATGTGCAGAAACAAAAAGGGCTCCGGCTAGGCGCACCCCGATCGCGTGCGCCTAGCCGGAGCCCTTGCCAAGACTCCGAATCGGTTCGAGACGTCTTCTGGCTACCGGATCAGCCGGATCGCTGCGCCTTCCCGCCGGGGTGATCCCCGTCAGTGGTGGGTCTTTCGACCCTGCAGCGGCCGTCCCCGGATACAGCGGCGGGCCCGCCACGGATTTGCACCGTGTTCCGTTTCCTCGAACCGAAACGAGTGAAGATTCTCTCCCGTCGGTCCGGGACCGTCAAGCTCTGGGCCCAAGCGTCCTGGATGCGTTTAGTTGAACACCTCAGCCGCGGGGGTGTCGATGGGCTGTGGGGCGGAGGGGCGGCTTCCTGTCACCGCCGGCGGAGCGGACGCTCGCTGTGACCCCGCGCGGGTGACCTTAAGCGGACATGAGGTTCAAATCGTCTTGGTGCAGCGGTTATGCCTACCGACCGGGTGATTCCCGATCGGTAGGCTACTGGCGCACCGGCGGTTCAGAAATTGACCGTCGTTGTCTGATTGACGGTGACCGTGGCAGACATCCCCGCGGATGGTAGGTACGCCACCGTGGTCGAGCCCGTAGTCGATGTGCTCGTGCAGGCGACCGCGAGCGTGTAGCTGCCGGCGAGCAGGAATGGCTGGTCGTAGGAGTAGCTGCCCGAGGACGACAGTGTGATCTGAGGTTCCACCACCGGGGTGAGGCTGCTTGAGGGAGTTGCCGTTCCGGAGAAGACGTACACGTGTGCATTGGGCAGGGGGCCGCTACCGGAATACCCGCTCAGGCATGCCTAATTGCTCTGCAGGGTCGAGAGTGCCACGGTTCCACTGATCGTTCCGGCCTGGACGTTGTTGATCAAACGCAGCGCGGGTTTGAGAATATAATCCTCTGTGCCGCCGCGAGAATCGCCCGGCGGTCCCATCGATCTTCTCTTCGTACCCATCGCGCAGATACCTCCGTCGGTAAACTGCGCGTCCATCTATCAGCATGGCCGCACGCCTTCCAGGCGGTACCCGGTGGGACGCTTTCCCGGAATTGCTCAATCTGCACGACCGTGAGCCGCGCTGTCGCCCCGGGGGGGGGCCGCTGCGGATCTCAAGGCGCTGCAGGGCGGACCGCTGCCACGCGTTTGAGGCGACAAATCTCACGAAGCATGGCGGGCCTGCGCGACTTCGTGCTGATCCGCGCTCAAGGAATTCCGCCCTTCTGCCGATACGCCCACGGTATGGCCCGGTGAGGGCGGAACGAGTCTCAATTGAAGATCAGCGCTGATTGGTCGAGAGGCGTGCCGGCATTGGAAGGAGCGATGAACTCCACGGACTGGAGGAAGCACCGCTGTCCCGAGAATAAACGACCCGGCGTTGTGCCGAAAAGATTCGGATCCGTTCAGCCGCCGCCCGCATTGCATTTGCCTTTTGCATCGTTGCCTGGCTTCCGTGCGTTATATATTAGGGGAAATGTATGACTGTCGAGTCTCGTCGTTGTCTGCCTGGTCTTGCATTGCTGTTCTGCGGACTGCTCTTGACCGGCTGCCAGTCCATCAACCAGTCCATTAAATCCGCAACGAAGTTTGCAACGGCCCATACGATATCGCTCCCCGGCCCGGACCAAACGCGCACGTTCACGCTGACTCCGTCCAATATCGATCCCAGGCGCGTCTCTGATATTGCGATCGTAAATGCCTTGAGGCACGCAATATCCAGCGATACAAGATACTATCATGCAATTCGCTACATGATGCAGAACGATGGTCATGGCCTGCTGATAGATATGCAGATTGACTATCAGTCTTACATTTCCTCGAGTGGAACATACAGCACGGAAGCTACCGCTGATTTTCACATCTCCGTCGAGCACAAAGGCGACTCTGATTCGGTAGTCGTACGGTGCCCGTCGCGATTTACCATGGAGCCGTTTTCCCTGTATTCGCCGCGGACCGTAATGGCTGATCTGCCTGCCATTTGCAGCCATTTGAATCTGGCAATCACGAGGTACAGCTATGTGGAAGGGCGGTTCACATCCAAGTATTCACCAGACAGCATATACGGAAATTTTGAGCGGATGGCGTCCCCGGTCGCCAACCCGTGGGCGCACGACGCCTCGGCAATAAAGAGTTTCGACATTGTCAAGGCGAAGACATTTAAGGTGTCAGTTGGTACCAAGGAATATTACGTCGGGGTGACGATATATCCATATCATGACGAGACGCTGATTCTGTACGCGGCGAAATACGTTTATCGTCTCTACGGAAATGGCACTTCGGGAGGCGGCAAGGAAGGCATCAAGCGTGTAAGGGCGGCAATTGCGCATATCGTGAACGATTAGTGTCTGAACACGGATATTGCGGCAGCGCTTGATACGCTGATCAGAAGAGCCGGACGCCGGACAATCCCTTGTCCGGCGTCCGGCTCTGCGCGGAGGGAGTCCGCGAGCCGGCGGGCGGACGAGAGCGTGCCTTGAAGGGGGGCAGTCAAACAGGCTGCTGTGAGGCCGGGCAACAGTAGGTCCCATCTCGTGCCATGACGAGCAGGGCGTCCCGTTGGCGCGCGAGCTAACACGAGTGAGACTGGGTTGGTGAAGCCAGTTCCGCAGTGCATGACTGATCTACAGTGTCGAGCGCTCACGCCGAGGATCGGCGTCAACCCGGAGCGTACATCCGGCCGGGTTGCCAAAATTCGCCGCAGCGACATACATGGGAGTCGCCGGAGGTCTCTCGCACGACTTTGCGCTCATGCACGGCGAGTGCGCCATGAGACAGCGCCCCTCATCTGGGTCTTGATCGAGGAGTCGATCGAATCGACATCGAATTGAGGCTGATTTGGAAGGGAATCCGGCCGGCGACGCAGCCCGTGCTTGGCTTGCGCTTGCATGGCGGAAGCCCGTGTGCTAAAAACTGAACCAGATGGTTCAGAATATTCGATCCCGCATAGATGCCGCGTTCGCCGCGCTCTCGGACGCCACCCGACGCGGCATTCTGGAGGAGCTCGGGCGAACAGACGCTTCGATCACGGACCTTGCCGAGAGATTCCACATGACCCTCACGGGCATGAAGAAGCATGTCGGCGTCTTGGAGCAGGCGGGGCTCGTCAGCACGGAGAAGGTCGGCCGTGTGCGGACGTGCAAGCTCGGCCTGCGCCGACTGGAGGAAGAGGCGGCATGGATCGAGAGGTACCGCCAGCTCTGGGACGCGCGTTTCGAGGAGCTGGGCAAGGTTATCGAGGAACTGAAACGGGAGGAGAAAAGCGATGGGCGCAAGAACAGGAAGTGAGGTTACCTCCATGAAGAGCGGCACGACGGTGGAGCGGAAGTCCGAGCGTGAGCTGGTCGTTACGCGAACCTTCAACGGACCGGCACGCATCGTGTTCGAGGCGTGGACCAGGCCCGGGCTGATCAAGCGGTGGTGGGCACCGAAATCGACAGGCGTGACCCTGCTTTCCTGCGAGGCGGATGTTCGTGTCGGGGGCAGCTACCGTTTCGAGTTCGGCCTGGAGGGCTCAAAGCCCATGGTGTTCTTCGGCAGGTATCTCGAAGTGATACCCCATTCGCGCCTCGTCTGGACCAATGAAGAAAGTGAAGAAGATGCCGTCACCACGGTGACCTTCGAGGAACAAGGTGGCAAGACACTGCTGGTGATGCACGAGCTGTATCATTCGAAGGAGGCTCTCGATGCGGCCATCGCCGGAATGGAGGGTGGTATGCCCGAGACATTCGCGCAACTGGACGAGCTTCTCATCACCCTGGGCGCGAGCATGGGACGGTCTTGAAGTAGAGGCTCTCGAGGTCGGCCTCCCGGCTGTTCACTGCGGCGAAGAAAGCTCCGAGGAGGTCGTCGCCACCCTCGACGACAGGAGCGGGGCTATACTTTGTGTGCTGGCACAATGAGGCGCGCAGTTCGCTGCGCGGTGGAATGGATCGTGGTCCGAGCGGCACTTCGAAAGGGAGCGACAGCATGAGGAGGTGATCTGCGGTCAATGTGCTGGCGTGGATAACATGATTCTCCGCAGGTGATGCCTGTTGAATCCGGCCATGGATGAGTGCGCGAGTCGACTGGGGCCTGCACGGTTGCGGGCGCGATCGGCGCGGGAGTGCGTTCGTGCACGAATCGAAGCACGGCTGGAACGTCATGGCCGGCATGCGGGACGATCCGAACGACAACGAGGATGCGGTAAATGAAACCAGTGGTGCGCGTATCGATTCTGCGGTGTCCACCGGAGCGCTTTGCCGAGATCAGGCAAATGGCGGTGCAGGCCGATCCGGTCCTGCGACCCGGCATTGAGGCCATGCCGGGATTGCTGGCATTCTATTTCGGTGCGGATGAGGCGACATCTTCGCTGTCGAATGTCAGCCTTTGGACCAGCCTCGAAGCCGCCAGGCAGTTGGACACGTTCCAGCCGATGCTGGATCTCGGAAAACCATTCGTTGAAAAGGGCGCGACATTCGAGCGCCCCATCATGAACTACGCGACGCTCTGGCAATTGGCAGGTGCGGCGCCCGGCGAAACATCGTCGTAGCGGCTCGTCGCCTTTCAGTTCGCCCGCGCGTCATAACCGGAAAGCGAGCGGTTGCACATGCTCGGTATGTCGGGGCGGGTTCCGGCCGGTTGACCGGCGCCTTGGCCCAGGTTCGACACCGTGACAAGCTCCGTTTTCCAAGAAGGAGTCCCCGTCATAGTTGATCTCATAGCTTGCGACGATTCCACGACGGCAACAGGAATCCGCATCGTGATCGCGCTGCCTCGCCGATCCTTGCTTTTGGAGCCAATGGGTGGCTTGCCCTATCACCAGCGCACGTTCACGAGCAGTGTCACACAGAGGATAATCCCGGCGGCAAGGAACGCGGCCCGCCACCAGGGGACGAAGTAAGGGACTTCGCCCGATGGCGCACGTGACTTGAAGCCGTGAATCATCGCCGGTACCAGGCTCTCCTTGCGCCCGAAGCGGTAAAACCCGATGGCGGTCAGGTGCACTGCAATCACCAGCAGCAGCAGATCGAAATTGGCGGCATGCAGATGAGTGAACCGTCGTCCGGTCTCGAACGAGACCCACTTGGCAAGAGGTCCTGAGAACACCCCGTCGACACTCACGGAGAACAAGCCGAAGAGGGTTTGCAGCAGCAGCAGACCGAGCATGACGAGAATGCTCAATGCGCCGAGCGGGTTGTGACCGAGCGGGGCCGGCGAATCGTCTGCGCCACGCCCGAGGAGCTTGCGCACATAGCGAAGGGTGGCGGCCGGTCCGCGAACGAAGCTGGCGAACCTCGCCGTCTGTCCGCCGCAGAACCCCCACGCCAGCCGAAACAGCACCGCGCCGAGCACGCCGTATCCGGCGAGGAGGTGCCACTCCATGTGATCGGTCTCGGCGGTCCACCAGCACACCCCGAACAGGATGACGATGGTCCAATGCGAGAGGCGGGTCGGAAGATCCCAGACCCGAACCCTCTCAGTCGTCGCGCCTTTTGCGGTCACGGCGGATCACCACCAGCTGCCGCGCGCCCGGAAGCGACGGTGACAGCTGTCGCAAGCCTGGCCAAGCCCTCTGGTACGCAGCCTGAGCGCGCTCAGGTCGTGTCCGTCGGCGGCCTGCCCCAGGTACCGCGCGCGATCCAGAAGTGTCCGGGCGGCCAGCGCGAACGCCTTCGGATTCGCCCAGATGGCCGCCCGAGCCCTGGTTTTCACTCCGTGGCCTTTCCCGCTGCCTGGGGGAAACCAGCTGGGCAGCGCCGAGGCGAGACGCTCGATCCGATTCGCGTCGTTCGCCACGATGCGCCAATTCGGATGTGAGCGCCCGACCTGATCCCTGAGAGACTTGGCGATCCTGCCGAGCATCCGGAAGTGATTCTGGCGCGCATGGATGATTTGGGGAAGCCCGGTGGCCCCGGCGGTGCATGCCGCGCCGATGAGCAACACGGAACTGATCAGCAACATTCGGCGGCGGATACCGCGCCCGATTGAAATTGGACTCATGTTCCTCGACTTTCGATCTATAGGTGACGACAAAGCACTCATCCCGGCACAAAGGGACGGGAGGTCTGGTACGAGACGGGATCACGCCGCCCACTCCCTGCGGCGGATTCGGCGAGCGCGGGACGAGGCAGGACCTTCGCCGTCCGGCGGGCGCGTTGCACGGTGTGAAGAACCACTCTTCGATTGATCCGCAAAGGACAAGTTCAAAATCGGATAGCGTACCGGGGATTTATGACAGTTTTGGGTCATCATCGGGGGTGCGTCCCCTGACCGGTACCGGCCGCGGCAGCCTGGCTGCAGGGGGTCCTCTTGCGCGGTCCGCGGGGAGCATCGGCTGCGACGGGCGCGCCTGGTGCCGTGCTCCACAGCCCTGAGGCCGGCCGCGAGGTGTTCACGAGGCGGAACAGTTGCATGGAACGGCCGATGCCGCGACGCGAGGAGCTTGCGTGTCTCGCTCACCGTGGTGAGCATGCCTTTCCGCATGGTTCCACGGGCGCCACACGGCTGAGAAGTCCGGTCCCACCTGGAAGTCAAGGCTCGCATGCGCAGGTTCACTTCGATGCAGCCCGGCTGTCGGCGCCTCTTGGCGGCCGAGGCGCGCGTGCGCCATCGACGCTCACCGGGGAGCAGGGGAGGAATCCGCCCTCATGACGGGCGCCGGCGCGAGCGACCGCCCCGGGACGGGAAAGGCCGACGGGGGTCGCTCCTTGAACTCACCGGGCAGCGCCGCTCAAGCGCGCGAGCTGCTCATTCTGAAGCATGTCCCCAGGGGTGCCGCCCCCTCGGTATGCCTCGCTTGCCCGCTGCGCACATCTTTTTCTTCACCCGGTTCACTCTGTTGATGGTGACACGCTGTAGAGCCTGATAACTCAACGAGGGGAGTCCATGATGAGTGCTCAGTTAGTGCAATTTCCGGCATCGATCTTCGTGCCGCTCGGTCTGGCCTTCTTCGGCCTGGGTACCGGCTATCTCATCTTCGGTCCGCAGGAGCTTTTCAACTACCCCGCGCGCGACGCCAGCGTCGATCTCGCCAACGGCGTGTGGGGGTTCTGGATGCCGGGATTCTGCCAGTTCGTGAACGGCATGCTCTTGCTCATCGGCTTGAGCTGGTTTCCGGTGTTCAGGGGCTCTCCGCTCTACGCCGCCGGCATCATCACCTCGGTGTTCGGCATTCACTGGTTCGCGATGGGCTACATTCGCATGCGGGGCGGCGATCCGCGCCCGGGCGGGTTCATGGCCATCGCGTTCTTCCTGGTCTCGCTGCTCGGATTCATCGTGTTTCTGCGCGCGGGCGACTGGCCGGTGTGGCTGCTGTTCATCGGCCTGATGGCGATCTACGTGGCGGACTTCTTCGTGAGCTTCGGTTGGGGATTGCCGGCAAGTCTGCGGGCGATGGGCTTCCTGCACACCCTCACCGGACTCTGGTTGATGTACCTCACATTCGCGATCGTGCTCAACCTCGCCAGCGGGACGCACCTTCCGCTTTGAGGCCCTCGGGCGGCGCTGCGGGCTCAGCCCGCAGCGCCGCGCCTGCTTCTCGTTCGCGCCGGCAGTGCTCCTCATTCTCATCCCGCGCCCTGTTTGCGCGGGGTCGCGTGGCGGGGCGTGCGATGAAGAAGGGCGGGAGATCTGCGCCTCGCTGCGGGCCCGGCGGAATCTGCGCCTTCAGGGAAGCATCGCCTCGGCCGCCCGCCGAGCTGCATCCGGCTAGGTACTCGCCGCGACTTCGTGTGGCAACTGCGGATCGTTCGAGCGCCAGCCTTGGATGATTCTCGGGCCTGCGCGCGGCGGCGGGATGCGATGAATGACTCGAGCGAGAATGGTTGCAGCAGCGATCCTCGGCCTCGCCGTCATCGTCTCCTCGGGCGTGGGTGTATGGATTTACCGCCGACTGCATCCTTCTCAGGCCGCGAGGTTCCTGCGCGTCTCGGGCAACATCGAGGCGCACGAGAGCCTCCTCAGCTTCAATGTGGTTCAGTCCCGCATCGTCGATCTGCCCTTTGACGAGGGAAAATGGGTCAAGCGCGGCACCCTGATCGCTCGGGTCGATGACTCCGATTACCGCCAGCAAGTGAGCATCGCGCGGGCGGCGGTCGCCGTTCGCCGGCGCAGCCTCTCCGTCGCGGAGCGCAACGTCGAAGCGGCGCGACGGGTGGTGAGCAGCGACCGGGCCGATCTCGCCTATCGAACCGTCAACTACCGGCGCCTGCAGCGGCTCGTGCCGAAAGGCGCCGCGTCGCGAGACTCCCGGGACCTCGCGCGCACCGCTTTGCAGCAGACCCTCGCCGCCCTCGAGCGCGATGAGGCTCTGCTCTCCGTGGCGCAGCGCAATGTGGCGCTCGCCGAGGCGAACGTGCGTGATGCACAGGCCGCATTGAAGTTGTCCCGGATCGTCGAGGGCTTCACCACGCTGCGCGCCCCGTTCAACGGCGTCATCATGGTCCGGGAGGCGGAGCTCGGCGAGGTGGTCGGTCCCGGGACGCCGATCGTGACCCTCGGGGACCTGAGCCACGTGTGGATGCGGGCCTACGTCAACGAGCCGGACCTCGGGCGAGTGCACCTCGGAGAGGAGGCCCTCGTCACGACGGACAACCGTCCGGGTGAGCACTTTCGCGGGCGCGTGTCGTTCATTGCCGAGAACGCCGAGTTCACGCCGAAAACCGTCGAGACGTACGCACAGCGGGTGACGCTCGTGTACCGCATCCGGATCGATATCAACAATCGCAGCCATGAGCTCGTGCCCGGCATGCCCGTCGATGCCGAGATCAGGCTCGCTCCCGCGCCGCCCCCATGAGCGAGTCTGGCGCACAGCCCTCGATCAGCGTCGAGGCGCTCACGAAGCGGTTTGGCGCCGTAACGGCAATCGATAACGTCACGTTCGCAGTCGACCCCGGGGAGCTCTTCGGGCTGATCGGCCCGGACGGGGCGGGCAAGACCACGGTGCTGCGCATTCTCGCGGGTGTCATGGCTGCGGATTCAGGCAGCGTGCGAGTCGAGGGCGTCGATGTCGTGGCGCATCCGGAGGACGTGCGCGAGCGCATCAGCTACATGCCCCAGCGGTTCGGCCTGTACGAAGATCTCACGGTCGATGAGAACATCCGGTTCTTTGCGGACGTTTTCGAGGTTCCCCGGCGGGTTCGGGAAGAGCGTGCCGCAAGGCTCCTCGCCGCCTCGGGGATGCAGCGCTTTCGCAAACACCTTGCCGGTCAGCTCTCCGGGGGCATGAAGCAGAAGCTCGGCCTCACCTGCGCGCTGGTGCACGCCCCGAAAGTCGTGCTGCTCGATGAGCCGACCACCGGAGTCGATCCGGTCTCGCGACGTGAATTCTGGCAAATTCTCTACGGATTGCGCGCCGAGGGCGCGGCGATCGTCATCTCGACCGCCTACCTCGATGAGGCGGACCGCTGTGACCGGCTCGCGCTGATGCACAACGGCGGCCTGCCCTACTGCGAGGCGCCCGATGCGCTGCGGGCACGCATGCCCGGGACGATGGTTGAGATTGCGACCCCGGACGCCCGGGCCGCCCGCGACGCCCTTGCCTCCGTGCCCGGCGTGCGCAGCGTGTTGATGGTGGGCGACGGTGTTCACGTGCATGTGGACGATGCTCGCAAGGCGATTCCCGATCTCGAGAGTGCGCTGGCGCAGAAGGGCGTCGAGCACACGAGTGCTCGCGAGATCGTCGCGAGCATCGAGGATTTGTTCGTGGCGCTTCTCGGCTATGCGCCGGCCGATGAGCGCAAGGCCGGCGCCTCATGAGCGAGCAGCCGCCGATGATCCGCGTGGAGGGATTGCGCAAGCAGTTCGGGGATTTCATCGCCGTGGCCGGCATCAGCTTCGAGGTGGCCGCAGGAGAGATTCTCGGCTTCCTCGGTCCGAACGGCGCCGGCAAGTCCACTACCATCCGCATGCTGTGCGGGTTGCTGAAGCCGACGGGCGGGAGCATCACGATCGACGGGGTCGATGTCGCCGCAGAGCCCGATGCGCTGCGCAAGCACATCGGCTACATGTCCCAGAAGTTCTCCCTGTATCAGGATCTCACTGTCCGGGAGAACCTGCGCTTCTACGGCGGAGTCTACGGGCTGCGCGGTGCGGCCCTGGCGGACCGCATCGGCTATGCGCTTGCGATGTCGGGGCTGACGGCGCACCCGGAAACCCTGGTGAGCGAGCTCGCCGGCGGTTGGAAGCAGCGGCTGGCGCTCGGTTGCGCCATTCTGCACCGCCCCCGCATCCTTTTCCTCGATGAGCCGACCTCCGGCGTCGACCCGCTCTCGAGGCGGCGGTTCTGGGATCTCATCCACGACCTTTCCGCCGAGGGCGTCACGATACTCGTCTCCACGCACCACATGGATGAGGCCCAGTACTGCAACCGCATCGCGCTTATCGACCGTGGAAGCATCGTGGCGCTCGATACTCCCGGCCAGCTGAAGATGAGATCGCTCGGCGGGGAGCTGGTGCGCATCGAGTGCGCATCGCCCGACCGGGCGATGAGGGCGCTCGAGAGGCTGGCGCAGGTGCGGGACGTCGCAATCTTCGGCAACAGCCTGCACGCCCTCGTGGACGACGCCGCGGGCGCGGCCGCAGCGATTCTCGAGCTTCTGCGCACGCAGGGGATCGCGCCGGCGCGGGTGACCCCGATCGACGCCACGCTCGAGGACGTGTTCGTGCGCCTGGTCAGCGCCAATCATGCGCCCGCGGGGTCGGGGTCAGGGGCGGGCGCATGAGGATTCGTCGTGTGAGCGCGATTGCGCTCAAGGAGCTGCTGCAGGTCTGGCGCGATCCGCGCAGCCTGATGCTCGCTTTGCTGATGCCCGTGATGCAGATGCTGCTGCTCGGCTACGGCGTGAACCTCGACATCTCCCACGTGCCCACCTGCACGTATGACGAGGAGGGCAGCCAGCTCAGCCGGGCGCTGATCGCGCGGTTTCAGGCCTCGCGATACTTTGACCTCGTCGCCGGCCTCGACAGCCAGCGGCAGATCCGCCACGCCATGGACGGGGGCCTGTGCAAGCTCGCCATCGTGATCCCGGTGGATTTCTCCAGGGAGATCGCCGAGTTTCATCACGCCTCCGTCCAGGCGATCGTCGATGCGACGGATGACAACACGGCGACGATCGCCACCGCCTATGCGAGCGCCGTGGTGCAGGGCTTCTCGAATGAGGTGCAGCTGAAGTACGACGCGCTGCGGGGCGGCACGGTCGTTGCGCAACCCCTCGCCGTGCAGTCGCGCGTCTGGTTCAACGAGGATCTCGACAGCCGGGATTTCATCATCCCCGGGGTCGTGGCGCTGGTGCTCGCGCTCGTCGGGGCGCAGCTCACCTCGCTCACGATCGCGCGCGAGTGGGAGCGGGGTACCATGGAGCTGCTGCTGTCCACTCCGGTGACGCCACTCGAGATGATGATCGGCAAGCTCCTGCCTTACTTCGTCATCGGGCTCGTTGACGCCGGAATCTGCCTCGCATTCGCCTTGCTGCTGTTTCACGTGCCGTTCCGCGGAGCGTTCGCCACGCTGTTCCTGACGACCTCTCTGTTCCTGGTGGTCGTGCTCAACATCGGCTATCTCCTGTCGGTTCTCATCCGCAATCAGCTCGGAGCCAGCCAGATCGCCATGTTCGTCACCATCATGCCGATCTCGCTGCTCTCAGGCTACACGTTTCCGATCGATCAGATGCCCGCGGCCATCCGCGCCGTCACCTACGTCATTTATGCACGCTACTTCGTGACCATTCTGAAGGCGGTATTCCTCAAAGGCAGCGGCATCGGCGCCTTGTGGGGTCCGATCTCAGCTCTCATCCTCTACGACATCCTGGTCGTCTGGATCGCAGGGCGTGCGTTTCGCAAGCGGATCGCGTGAGGGCCATGCTGGGCCGCATCTGGCAGATCGTCATCAAGGAGCTCATCGAGCTCAGGCGCGACCGCTGGGCCCGCTTCAGGCTCCTCGTGCCCCCGCTCATTCAGGTGCTCATCTTCGGCTACGCGGCGACGTTCGAGATCTTCCACGTGTCGACCACCGTGCTCGATCTGTCCCACAGCGAGCAGAGCCGCGCGCTGATCGCGGACTTCGTCGACAGCGGCCGCTTCAAGGTGGTGCGCATCGCGAGCACGCAGCGCCAGGCACAGGCCTCGATCGACAGCAGCCAGTCGGCGATCGCCATCATCATTCACGCGGGCTTCGCGCAGGCGCTGCTCAAGGGCGAGGCCGCCCCGGTGCAGATTCTGCTCGATGGCACGAACTCCAACTCCGCCCTGATCGCCCTCGGCTATGCCAACCAGATCATCTCGACATTCTCGCGCAGGCAGGCGAGCGAATTTCTGTACCGCACGCAGCCGTCGGCCGTGCCGGCGCAAGTGCGGATCACGCTCGATGATCGCCCCTGGTACAACGAAAGCCTCAACAGCCGCTGGTTCTTCGTCCCGGGAGTCATCGCCACACTCACCCTGGTGATCGTGGTGAATTTGACGGCGTTCGCGATCGTGCGCGAGCGGGAGGTCGGCACGCTCGAGCAGATCCTGGTGACGCCGATCCGGCCCTTTGAGCTCATGGCCGGGAAGATGATTCCGTTTTTCGGGGTCGGGCTCGTGCTCGTCACGGTGATCACGCTGTTCGGGAGTCTGTGGTTTCAGGTGCCGTTTCGAGGCAATCCGCTCGTTCTGCTGCTCGGGACGTCCCTCTATCTTCTCAGCACGCTTGCAATAGGCCTGGTGATCTCCACGGTCTGCAAGACCCAGCAGCAGGCCTTCGCCACCAACTTCTTCTTCGTCAATC
>JAJZLX010000538.1 GCA_021850555.1 Pseudomonadota bacterium
GAACTCGCCCTTGCCGATGTCGCCGAACGGCATGTTGTGTCGGAGAATCTCGACCTCCCGGCCGTCCTCGACGATCGTCGTCAGCGCGTTGTGCGCCGAGCTCGGCTTCACCGCCTCGTCGAGTTCGATGTCTGACAGCTTCGTCCGCCCGACGATTTTCTCCTGCTCCTGCACCGGGACGGCATTCCACCTCTTCAGGTCGTGCAAGTATTTCTGGACGATCACGTAGCTTCCGCCGGCGAAGGCGGCATCCTCCTGCCCGATGATCGTGGCGTCCAGTGCGGACTGACCCACCGGGTTCTCCGTGCCGTCGACGAAGCCGAGCACGTCGCGCGCGTCAAAATAGCCGAAGCCATGCGTCTCGTCCGCCACCGAGACCGCGCCATCGAGCCGCAGCATGATCTGGGTGGCCAGCTCGAAGCACAGATCCATGCGCGCGGCGCGAATGTGCAGCAGCATGTCTCCCGGCGTCGCGGCGGCACGATGCACGCCGCTGATCTCGCGAAACGGATGCAGCTCCTTGGGCCGCGGCGCCCCGAAGAGGCGATCCCACACATCGGAGCCGAACCCCACGATGCACGAGAGTTGACCGTCGGGCGCGCGGAAACCGACGCCGCGCACCAGGGCAGCGAGGTCGGCGCACACGGCGCGCACCGCCGCGGCGTGCTCCGAGCCGCAGCCCAGGGTCCCGACCAAAAATATGGCCGCGCTCGTGAGTCGGGCAGTGACAGGTTGCGGTGTCTCGGCTGACATGCGTGACTCCTGGGTATACATTGCGCAGTCCGCTGATGCCAGCCCAACGCGCAAAGCCGGTATAGTATCGAAGGCTCTGCGCAGACGTACACCGCACCCCGCGCCGCTCCCGCGCGTCACGCTCTGCCCGGCCGCGGGCCGGGTCCGCTGATCGCGCCGCGGCTGCTCGCCGCGGCCGGACGCGCGGTAAAATCCCGCGACTCGGGAAAAGGATCGAGCAGTTGCGGTCTGGGAATTTCATCCGCGCATCACACGCGGCCTCGGCTTTGACGGGAGTTGCGCGCGCGGCACGCCTCGGCGCACATCCCGCGCCGCCGGGCGGCCCCGGATCGCTGCACCGCCTGCTCGCCTTCCTCGGCGCGCATCACCAGTGGGCCTACCTGGTACTCTTTCTCGGCGCGTATTTCGAGACGGTCGTGCCGTTCTCCCTGTTCGTGCCCGGCGAGATTTTCTTTCTCGGCGGCGCACTGCTGGCCGGCATGGGCACCTTGGAGCTCGGGGGCGTGATGGCCGCGCTGTACGGCGGCGGCATCCTCGGGGACAACTCCAGCTATTGGATGGGCCGTCACTTCGGTGCCGAGCTGTTCGACCACCTGGCCCACTGGCCGGTGGTCGGCCGACTGGTACATCGCGAAAACTATCAGAAGGGCGTCGAGTTCTTTCGCAAGCGAGGCGCCATGGCGGTCTTCACAGCCCGGCTCAGCGGTCCGCTGTCGTGGGTGACGCCGGCGATGGCGGGCATCTTCCGGCTCGACTACCTCACCTTCCTGCGCTTCAACACACCGGGCGTCATCCTGGGGATCAGCGGGATCGTGCTCGCCGGCTATTTCTTCGGCAACCACCTCCAGGCGCTGCGCTCGGGCTTCGATGCCCACGCGCCGGCGCTCGCGCTGGCCGTCGTCGCATTGATCGCGCTGATCCTGGCCGTGCGCCGCCACGCCGGTGCGCGCGGCAAGCGGAGGGGCAACCGGACATAGGCCCGCGACCTCGGCTCGCACGACCGTACGGCGTCACGCCGCGCCGGGATAGCAGCGTCGCCGTCTGCCCGCGGCGACGGCCGGCGCGCATCTGGCGGCATGCGCCGGCGAATCGATCCGGTGCACGTTCGGACCCCGAGCAGCGGCACGACCGGCGCGCTCTGCTGTTTGACCTATTTACTTTGCGCGAGGCGCGGAGTACGGTTCGCGCCGTCGTTTTGGACCGCGAGGTTTTCCCCAGTTGGGCAGTAGTTGTACGAGTGGATGCTGGCGGTGCGCACTGCGTAACGTCCCGCCCTCGGCAGGGCTGTCCTCGGGGAACGAGACCGCGGCAGCCCGCTGAGGCGCGGGATACTCGGCGCCGGACTGGCGGCGCCACCGATTCGGCACCACTCGTTTCTCTGTCTCGGTCGCGCGCTCCGGATTCGGGGTGCGCGTTTTCGTGCGTCGCCGCCCTGCGGGTTCGGCGCGGCGAGCGGCGCGCCTGTATCCGCAAGGGCCAGTCCCACCGGTCAGAGGTGCACGAGGGTGGTGGATGATGATGACCGTTTACGGAGCATGCGATTGAACGCCCGGGTCGAGCGCGGGATGATTCGCGCGTGCCCGGATTGCCCGCCGATCCCGGAGGGACTGCGGCACCGATTGCGGGATCGCCTGCATCTGGCCGAGCTGCACCGTGGCGCCACCGATTGGCGGGGCCGGCTGCTGCTCGGACTGGCGCTGCTTGGGCCGGGCGTGCTGGTCATGCTCGGCGACAACGACGCCGGAGGCGTGATCACCTATATGCAGACGGGCGCCGCCTACGGGCTCGGCCTGTTCCTGCCTTTGATGATCCTGCTCGGATGCGTGGCCTACGTGGTGCAGGAGATGACGGTACGCCTCGGCGCGGTGACGCGCCGCGGGCACGCGGAGCTGATCTGGAAGCGCTACGGCCCTTTTTGGGGCTGGTTCTCGCTCGTCGATCTGATCGTGGCCAACGTGCTGACCCTGATGACCGAGTTCATCGGTATCCGCCTGGGCGGCCAGGCGCTTGGCCTGCCGCCGTGGCTGACGGTGCCGGCGGCGCTGATCTTCACCATCATCGTTCTGGTGTTCCTGCGCTATTGGACCTGGGAGCGCATCTCTCTGTTCGTGGCCGCGTTCAACCTGGTGTTCGTGCCGCTCGCGCTGCTCGCCCATCCCGACTGGCAAGGCGTGGCGCGCGCCTTCGCCGGGCAGGACTGGATGGTTCCCGGCGGATTTCTGTCCCTGACATTCCTCGTGCTCATCACGGCCAATATCGGCACCACGATCGCGCCGTGGCAGCTTTTCTTCCAGCAATCCTGCGTGGTAGACAAAGGGCTGCTACCGCACGACATTCGCGCCGGCCGGCGCGACCTGATGTTGGGCGTGTTCGGGATGGTGCTCGTGGCCATGGCGCTGATCATACTCGCGGCCCGGACCCTGCAGGGCAGCCCGGGCTCCCAACAGCTCGATGCCGCGTCGATCCTGGCCGCGATCCGCGCGCACCTCGGTACGGACATGATGGCGCTGTTCGCGCTCGGCCTCATGGAGGCCGGACTGATCGCGGCCATCGTGATCACCGCCAGCAGCGCCTGGGCTGTCGGGGAAGCCTTCGGCATCGACCGCTCCCTGAATGCGGCGCCGCGGCAGGCGCTCGGGTTCTACCTGCCCGCGGTCGCCGGCACCGCGATTGCCTCGGTGCTGGTACTGCTCCCGGGGCTCAACCTGGGCTTTCTCAATCTCAGCGTGCAGATCATCGCCACCGTGTTCATGCCGGCGGCCATGCTGTTTCTGCTGATGCTCCTCAATGACCGCGAGTTGATGGGCGAGCACGTCAACTCGCCGCGCCGCAATGCGATATCGATCGCGATCATGATCGGGCTGATCGCCTGTAACGGGCTGTACGGGATCGTCACGCTGTTCCCCCACGTCTTTGGAGGCTGAGCCATGAAGGAACTCCATGATTTCGACGCGCAGGAGATCCGCCGGCTGATCGAGCAGGAACGCTGGAACGAGCCGCTTCCCGAGGTGCGCAGGGTCCGGTTCTCGCCGGGCCAGCAGATGATCTTCTGGGGCCTGCGCGCGTACGTGGTCGTGATGACGGTGGTGGTGGTCTGGGCATTCCTGCACCGCGCCGCGGGGTGATGGTCTCGGCTTACCGACCCGCGCGGCAGGCGCCCCGCTCCAGCACTTCTTAACAGGCAAGCTCGGCGCGTGCGCAGTCATCGATGGCGGCAAGCCAGCGGCGCTTCGCCGCCGCGTCAAGAAACGACCCCTCGATGGAGTTGCGCGCCAAAGTCGCGAGCTGCTCGCACGTGAGCCCCAGCGCGCGCTCCACGGCGAGATAGTTCTCGAGCAGGTACCCGCCGAAGTACGCCGGATCATCGGAGTTCACGGTCACGCACAGGCCGCTCTCGAGCAGGCGCTTCAGGTTGTGCTGCTCGATGCGCTCGAACACTCCGAGCTTGACGTTCGACAGCGGACAGACCGTGAGCGCGATCTGCTCGCGGGCCAGACGCCGTATCAGCTCGGGATCCTCCTCGCACCGCACGCCGTGATCGATGCGCCGCACGGCCAGCACATCGAGTGCCTCGTGTATGTAGGCCGGCGGCCCCTCCTCCCCGGCATGCGCCACCGTGAGCAAGCCCTGCTTCCGCGCATGATCGAACACAGCGGCGAACTTCGAGGGAGGATGGCCAACCTCGGAGGAATCGAGGCCGACCGCCGCGATGACTTCGCGGTGCGCGAGCACCTGATCGAGCGTCAGCATCGCGTCCGCCGCGCTCAGGTGGCGCAGGAAGCAGGCGATCAGGCGGTAGGTGATGCCGAAACGGCGCTCCGCCTCGGCGAGCGCCCGGTGCAGACCCTCGACGACCGTGCCGAAGGCGATGCCGCGCGCGGTGTGCGTCTGCGGATCGAAGAATATCTCCACGTGAACGACGCCCTCCTCGTGAGCGCGCCGCAGATAACTCAGGGCCAGCTCGTAGAAGTCGTCCGCATCCTGCAGCACGTCCGCCAGCGCGTAGTACACATCGAGAAACGACTGCAGATCGGTGAAATCGTAGGCCGCGCGCAGTTCCGCCACGCTGGCGTACGGCAGCGCGACGCCATGCTTGCCTGCCAGTCGGAAAGCCAGCTCCGGCTCGAGGGTTCCCTCGATGTGCAGGTGCAGTTCTGCCTTCGGGAGAGCCCTTACATATGCTTCCCTCGATCTCATCGGATTTACTGTACTCACGCAGCGGGGTTTGCCGTAAATTTATCATCCCCGTAGAATCACCAGCAATGGGCCAGCTGACGATGCGCGCTTTCCATGTTGCAACCGGTGTGCCTGCGACCGGCATGCGCATCGATCCGCGCGGGCGTTGCGACCGAGGAAAACCGGACCCGCGTGTCGCGTGATGGCCGGCCTCGGCCTGCATTGGAGCACGGCGGGGGACCGCGCGCAAGCCGGCGCGCCGGGGGGAACTGTGCCTGCGCCGCGCCCGACAGACTCGATGAGCCGCGCGCCTGCGCGCCCAGGTCCCGCATGAGTCCGCCTCGCGCTCCCGTGCGCACCGCGGACACGGAATGCGCCGCGATGCTCACTCGGGACGTCCCGGACACCTCACCATGACCGCTCAACCGCAGCGTTCCGAACCTATGCTCTCACGATACTTCGATCTCGAAGGTCACGGTACATCCGTGCGCACCGAGCTGTTCGCCGGGCTCACGACCTTCCTGACGATGGCGTACATCGTCGTGATCAATCCGGTCATTCTCGGCGCCGCCGGCATGCCTATCGCGGGGGTCGCGGCCGCGACCTGCGTGGCGGCAGGTTTCGGCAGCATTCTGATGGGACTGCTCTCGAATTACCCGCTCGCGCTTGCGCCCGGTATG
>JAJZLX010000020.1 GCA_021850555.1 Pseudomonadota bacterium
ATTGCCTCGCGTCTCCGCCGAAACCGCGATCGAGGGCAGCCGCGCGCGCCGCGCCGCATCCGCCGCCTTCATCCCCGCGATCGCCCGATCGGCGGCGAGTGTTGCCCTCGCCACAGCGAGACGATTGGCGAAATCCGCAGGATCGATCCTGAACAGGACCTGCCCCTTGCGCACGCGTTCATTGTCATGAACCGCAACCGCGACGATCCGGCCCGAAATCTCCGGCGCCACCGTCACGGCGAAGGCGCGGACTCGCGCATCCCGCGTCCGGGGCGTGGCGTCGTAGCGATGTCAGGTGGCAAAGCCGAGCCAGAACCGGCGGTCGAGCTCCACCATCGCAAAATAAGGCGATGCCTTACGCAGGATCTCATTCGCCTGGCGTAGCTCCCGGACCTCTCGATCCAGAGACTTGATCCGCTCCTGGTCAGCACTCGTCGGACCGGGCCGT
The DNA here is from genome assembly GCA_021850555.1 of Pseudomonadota bacterium. The sequence goes on from JAJZLX010000020.1 coordinate 449, forward strand.
AGCCCCTGATCGCGCTCCGCCCGGCGAACCCACCCCCTCAGCGCCATGGATCAAGTTCTTGCGCAAATAACGGCACGCCGGCCACGGAATGCATAGACCGCACCATCAAACGGGTTCCCGCCAAAGACCTGCTGGACCATCATCGCCAGCCCGTCCAGCCCCTTGCGCTTATGTGGAGCTCCACATAAGAGGAATTATGCAGAGCCCGTCATTATGCGGAGCCCGCGGCGGCGATCCACAGGAAAGTGATGTGGCAGCAGCCGTGTAGCGGACGCCAACAGCTCCTGCCACTCCACATAACTAGAGTTCCCCTTGTTGTTGAACATCGAGAGGGGAACAGAGATGACCAATCCGAAGGTAATTTCGCCAACGCGTCCGCGGTGTATGGATCCGGGCGCTCTTTCGGCTCTCGTCGAGGCATTCACGGATGATCTGACGGCGCTCGGCCACACGCGGCTGACGGTCTCGTTTTACGCAGAATCGGCTCGCCACTTTGCCGCTTGGTTGGGCCAAACCGGGCTTGCCCCAGTCGATATCGACGGCGGCACGATTGGAGAGTTCGCGCGTCACGATTGCTGCTGCGGCGGGAGCAGGCGATCCGAACGGCTCTCACGAAAGTATGTGAATCGCGCATGCCGCTTCGTCCGTTTTCTGGCTGAGCGCGGGATCGGGAAGCCGGTCGCCGCGCCGCAGGCTGCGGCATCCAACAATGTACATGTGGCGGAATTCCAGGAATGGCTGAAGGTTCATCGCGGGATCTCCGAGCGGACCATCGGCCGGCATGGTCGCATGGTCTTACGGCTACTGCCCGCGCTGGGTACCGATCCGGGAACCTATGACGCGCGCCTCGTTCGGCATGTCATCCTTGAGGAAGCCGGCCGGTGCTCCCGTGCTTACGTGAAGACGATGACAATGGCGCTAAGAGGATATCTCCGGTTCCTGGCGGCGCGCGGCTTGTGTCGTCCGGGACTTGATCATGCCATACCGACCATTCCGCAATGGCGTCTGTCGGCGCTGCCACGCTACATCACGTCAGCGGAGGTCGAGCGGGTGATCGCTTCTTGTGATGTTGCGAGACCGCAGGGTGTTCGCGACCGGGCAATTCTGCTTCTCCTCGCGCGTCTCGGTCTGCGGGCCGGCGACATTCTCGACATGCGCTTCGACGACATCGACTGGCGAGAAGGCACGCTATCGGTTCGTGGCAAAGCGCGCCGAGAGATCCGTCTGCCGCTGCCTCAGGATGCCGGTGACGCTCTCTTGGATTATTTGCGGGACGCCCGGCCGCAGGTTGCTTGTGACCGGGTCTTCTTGCGGTCGGTGGCACCGCATCGGGCCCTCTCGCGATCGAGCACCGTCTCAAGCGTAGTCAGGCATGCGCTGGAAAAAGCAGGCATCAACGACGCTCCTTCGCAAGGCGCCCATCTTCTCCGACATTCCGCGGCGACATCGATGCTGCGCTCCGGCGCCACGCTGGATACGATCGGAACTATTCTCCGCCATCGATCGCTCGACACGACGGCCCACTACGCGAAGGTCGACATCGTCATGTTGCAGCAGGTCGCGCAGCCTTGGCCGGGAGGTATGTCATGCTGAGCGAAGACCTCGCGCGATATGCGCATCTCCAGCGCTCCTTGGGCTTCAAGTTCCGCGTACAGCACACACTGCTCAAGAACTTCGTCGCTTTTGCGGAGGCGCTCGGCGACCGCCATGTCCATGCCCATCGCGTCATCGAATGGGCAGCTTGTGCGCCGTCACCGCAGCAGCGTCGCAATCGGCTTCTGACTGTCCGCAGGTTCGCGATCGCAATGCGCGCCGAAGACCTGCGCCATCAGATACCGGCGAACGATGCTTTCGGTCGCGGCTTCTTCGAGCGGCGAATCCCCTACATCTACACGGCGAACGAAATCGCCGCATTGATGGGCGCGGCGGCGCGACTGAAACCGGCGGGTTCGATCAGACCGCTCATGTACGAGACACTCTTCGGGCTGCTCGCTGCCACGGGCATGCGAATCTCCGAGGCTCTGGCCCTGCGGGTCGAGGACGTGAAGGTGGATGGTCTGGTCATCCAGCAGACCAAGTTCCAAAAGAGCCGGCTGCTTCCGCTGCATGACACGACACGGCATGCCATCGATGCCTATTTGTCAGTCCGGCAACGGCTCGGGGCGCTGGACGACGCACTGCTCATCTCTATTGCCGGGAAGGCGCCCAGCTACAATACGGTCACCGCCGTCTTTCTGCGGCTCGCGCGATCGATCGGTTTGAGGGGAGAGCCCGGTCAACGAGGAGGGCCGCGTATACACGATCTACGGCACACATTCGCCGTTCGCTCGCTCGAGCAATGCCGACATGATCGCAATGCTGTCAGCCGCCATATCACCGCGCTCAGCACCTATCTCGGCCATGCGCACGTCACGGATACCTATTGGTACTTGCAGGCGACGCCGACTCTGATGGGCCAGATCGCCGAAGCTGGCGAGGCACTGCACCAGGGAGGTGTCTCATGACCGCGCTTGCGCCTCACCTCAGCACCTTCCTGCGCGAGCATCTGCCGCGCGAGCGTAGGGCAAGCCGGCACACCTGCGAGGCGTACGCCTACAGCTTCCAACTGCTGGTGTGCTTTGCCGCGGATCGGCTCAGGATCCGGCCGTCCCGCCTTGAGATCGAGCAAATCGATGCACCGCTCATCCTCGCTTTCCTTGAGCACATCGAACGCGAACGGAGCAATTCCGCGCGGACCCGCAATGCCCGGCTCGCTGCCATCAACTCGTTCTTCCGCTTCCTGGAATATCGGTTGCCAGCATGCCTCGACCAATCGCGCAGGATTCACGCGATCCCTATGAAGAAGACTGACGAGGCGCTTGTCGGCTATCTCACCCGGGACGAAGTGCAGGCGCTCCTCGACGCACCCGATCCGCGTACTACGTCAGGCGTACGGGATCGCGCCATGCTGCACCTGGCGTTCGCCGCGGGTCTACGCTGTCTCCGAGTTGGTCGGCCTGCGAATGGATCAACTCGATTGCCGGGCGTTATCCAGCGTCCACATCATGGGAAAAGGGCGACGCGAGCGTGTGCTGCCGTTGTGGAAGGAAACGGCGACCGTCCTCAAGGCGTGGCTCGCGATCCGTCCCAACAGCGGCGATCCTGAGCTGTTCCTCAACGCCACTGGCGGCGCGATGACGCGCTCCGGCTTCGAGTACATCCTGGCCAAGCGCGTTGCGATGGCGGCGCGCAAGCAGCCATCGATCGCCGAAAAGCGCGTCACACCCCATGTTCTGCGCCACACCTGTGCGATGCATACGCTGCAGGCGACCCGGGACGTTCGGAAAGTCTCGCTTTGGCTCGGCCATGCCACTCTCCAGAGCACGGAAATCTATCAAAGTGCCGATCCGACCGAAAAGCTCGAAGCGCTTGCCGCAGTTACGCCGCCGACGCTCAAACGGGGCCGCTTCCGAGCTCCCGACAAACTCCTGGCGATGCTGAAGGACACGCGTCGCACGAAAAATTATGTGGAGTGAAGTGGGTCGAAAACCGTGGCGGCGAGGCAATCGCCGCCGCGGGCTCCGCATAATGACGGGCTCTGCATAATTCCTCGTGTCCGTCCGGCCGCAGGCAAGATAGACCCGGACACCCGCACCCGGCGCGATCATGCGCCCCTCAGCACCGCCAGCACCCGGCTCAATGCCGCCTGGCTCACCCCGGCGCCGAAACGCAATACCACCCCGTCCGGCAGCGCGATCTCGATTGTCTCCATCGCCGTCGGCGCCGCCAAGCCCAACGCCGGCGCAGTCCCGCTTACCACCGCCCGCGCAAAGCCCGGCACCAACGGCGCCGCTTCAGCCAGATCCCCCTCGCCTGAGCCGCGATTGTCCCGCGCGCGGGCTCAACTGCCCGTGCGGCGGAGCAGGTAGATATCCATGATCCAGCCATGCTGCGCCCGCGCCTCGGCACGGCGGGCAAGGATGCGGGGGCCGGCCTCTGCAAGGGGGCCGGCCTCGGTGAGCTCTTCTGCCATCCCGACATAGGCGCCCCACCAGATCGAGAGGCCTTCCGGAGCAAGGTCCTGGAACGCGCAATCGCCGTCGAGCATGACAAGGATTGTGTCGACGCCCTCTGGCCAGCCACCGTCACGCAGCCGCCGGCCGGTGGTGACAGTGAAGGGATTACCGATCTCGTTCAGCGAGATAGCATGGGCCGCGGCGAGCGCCTGGATCGAGGTTATGCCGGGGATCACCTCCGTCCGCAGCCCGAGCCGCGCTGCAATGCGCAAGGTGCTGTCGTAAAGCGAAGGATCACCCCAGACGAGCAGCGCCACCCTTCCATCGCCGCCCGGTAGCCCCTCGGTTATGGCCGCTCGCCAGGCCTTGGCGATGGCGTCGTGCCAATCATCCACCCGTCTGCGGTAGTTGGGCGTAGCGGGGTCGCGCACCGGCTGGTTGAACTCCACCATACGGGTCGCGGGATTGGTGATGACCTCGGCGCAGATCGCGCGGCGCAGTTCAGCGAGGTCGGCCTTGCTCTCCCCCTTGCGGGGGATGAGGACGACATCGGCCGCGTTGAGCGCGCGGATCGCCTGAAGTGTCAGATGCTCCGGGTTGCCGGTGCCGATCCCGATCAGCGAAAGAGCGATCATGCCTCCGCCGCCTCTGCGAGCGGCCCGTAGAGGATCAGCGCCGGCGCCGTTCCCGGATCGCCCGAAAGCCGCTCGGCCAGTTCCGCAACGGTGGTGCGGACCAGCTGCTGCTCGGCCCGGCCAACGGCCTCGGCCAGAAGGGCGGGGGTGCCGGGCGGTAATCCTGCGCCGGTGAGCATGGCGAGGAACGCCGGGAAGGTGCGCTTGCCCATGAAGACCACCGTGGTGGCCATCGGATCCGCGAGCGCCGCGAGATTCAGATCCTCTGCCAGCCCGCCGGTCACGTCATGTCCGGTGACGAATTGCACCCTTCGCGCTGTGATCCGCCGCGTCAGCGGTATTCCGGCGGCAGCGGCGGCGGCGCAGGCCGAGGGCACGCCGGGGATGATCTCGAACCCGATCCCAGCGTCGCGGAGCGCGGTGGTCTCCTCCTCCAGCCGCCCGAAGAGCCCGGCGTCGCCGGATTTCAGCCGCACAACCCTGGCGCCGGTCTTCGCATAATCGACCAGAAGCCGGCTTACTTGATCCTG
>JAJZLX010000379.1 GCA_021850555.1 Pseudomonadota bacterium
CAGGCCGAACACCTTGTAGTAGATCGCCATGAACGCAAGCACGCCGAGCATGCCGATGACGAGCGCGGTGATACCCCACTTGATGTTCTGACGGCCGAGGCTGGGGCCTATGATCTGCTCGCCCACCTGCGCGATGGGCGCCGGGAGCGAGCCCGAGCGCAGCAGAATGGCGAGGTCCTGAGCCTCTCCCAGGGTCAACCCGGTGATCTGGAAACGGTCGGAGAACACGCCCTGGATGGTGGCGTCGTTGATGACCTTCTCTTTCGTGACATAGCGGATGACCTTCTTGCCGTTCACCACGGAGCTCACGCTGTGCTTGGTGATCAGCACCACTCCCATCTGCTTGCCGACGTTGGCCTTGGTGGTGCGCAGCATGTTCTCGCCGGCACGGCTGTCGAGCGTGATATTGACGGCCGGACCCTGGGAGCTTTCACCGACGGTGGCGTCGGTGAGCTCATCGCCGGTGGCGATCACCTCCCTCTTCAGCAGCACCGGGAAGCCGGACGAGGTGTCCGTGAACAGCTGATCGCCGAGCGGTACGTTGCCGGTCTGCTGGGCCTCGAGCGGATTGTTCTCCATGTCGTTGAGCCGGAACTGCAGCGTCGCGACCTGGCCAAGCAGGTTGGCCGCTTCGGCCGGGTTCTGGATCCCGGGCAGCTGCACATCGATGCGGTCGTTCCCCTGACGCTGCACGATGGGCTCGGACACACCCAGCTGATTCACGCGGTTGCGCAGCGTGGTGATGCTCTGCTCGATCGCATAGTTCTCGCGCAGGCGCAGCTGCGCCTGCGGCATCACTGCCTCGAGGACCGAGCCGGAGGACGTGCTTTGGGCCGTGATCGTCAGGCCCTGCAAAGGTCGGGTCAGCGCCTTCTGCGCAGCGGCCACATCGGCCTTGGGCGCCAGCACGATGCGCACCGTATTGGGCACCGTGCTGCCGCCGGTCGTCACGACCGAAATGCCGGCGCTCGGGATCCCGGCCTCGGCCAGTGCCCGGCCCGCATCCTGCGAGTAGGTCTGCAGCAGCTCCGAAACGGCGCTCTTGATATCCACCTGGTAGAGCAGATTGAGCCCCCCCTGAAGATCCAGGCCGAGCGGCATGGGCTTCAAGCCCAGATGGCGCAGCCATGCCGGGGTGAGCGGCATCAGCGCCAGCGCCGAGATGTATGTGCCCTGGTACTTCGAATCGATCGCATCGTGGGCCCGCAGCTGATCCGTGACGTCCGAGAATCGCACCAGCAGGCGCCCGTTCTGCACGTAAAAGCCCTGATAGGGGATCCTCTGCGCCTTGAGGTAGGCGACCACCGAGTCTGCCTGGGCCGAAGTGATCGGCGAGTGGTCCGCATGCGCCAGCTGCAGGGCCGGGGCATTGCCAAACACATTGGGCAGGGCAAACAGTATCGCCACCGCCAGCAGCACGGCGATCAGGATGTATTTCCAGCGAGCGTATTCGAGCATGGGTTTCCTAAGGCCTATCGTTACGCCGGCACGGATCTCGGACTCGGAGGACTCCTCGAGCGAAGCGTTGCGCGCAGACGAAGATCACAAGGGGTTTCCCAGCGCTTGTCATTACGGTTGCGCGAAGACGGATCTCAGAGAAGCTTCCCGGTGACCATCGTCTGCCGACGGCGGAACTTCAGGGTTCAGGCACTCTTCAAGGTACCTTTGGGCATCAGACCGCTGATCTGGACTTTCTGCACCTTCACGCGCACGCCCTCGGCCACCTCCAGGGTGACGAATTGTTCGCCGACCTCGGCGATGCGGCCGAGCAATCCCCCACTGGTCACCACTTCGTCGCCCGATGCCAGCTTGGAGATGAGCGTTTGGTGCTCCTTCACCTTTTTCTGCTGGGGCCGGATCATCAGAAAATAAAGAATCGCGAAAAAGCCGACCATGAACAGGACCAGCGTGAACGGGCTCCCGGAGGAGCCCGGCGCGGCTGCTGCGGCCCAGGCCGTGGGTATCAATGAATTCATGTACTTGTTCCTCGGGTCGACCCCCAGCCAAGGCCGGCATGCCGGTCCCGCCAGGGGCGAAGGGGCGGCATTATGCCACAGCGTCCCAGAGAGCCTCTGGTCAGCCACCACGGGCCCGCGTTGCTCTCGGAAGTCGCCCGACGCCGGGCGCAGGGCACAGCCCATACCTCGACATGGACGAGCCGCGCAACACAGCGGCGGGCGATTTCGGGAACAACCCACAATTGACCGCTCTGCTTGCTCGAGGGGGGCTGATTTCGACTGGAGCCTCGTTGCTCCTCTCTCATGTGCATCGATTACACCGCGGGAATCGCGCCTGGCCCCGAGGCGCAATCAGCCTCGCTAGCGGGGGCACGGGGGCTGACATGGGCTCCCTAGGCCCGCCGCGCCAGAAAATCTGCCGCGAACCCCCCGAGCCGGCCCTCCCCGATGGCCTGGCGAAGCCCCTGCATCAATCGCAGGTAGAACGCCAGGTTGTGCAGAGTGCCGAGCCGAGAGCCCAGAATCTCGTTGCAGCGATCGAGATGCCGCAGATAGGCGCGGGAGTAGTGCCGGCATGTATAGCAATCGCACTGCGGATCGATGGGCCCCAGGTCTCGCTGATGGGCGGCGTTGCGGATGTTGATGACTCCGGTGGCGGTGAACAGGTGGCCATTGCGGGCATGCCGCGTCGGCATCACGCAGTCGAACATATCGACCCCCCTGAGGACCGCCGCCACGATGTCCTCCGGCCGGCCGACGCCCATCAGGTAGCGGGGCCGGCCCGCGGGCATGTGGGGCGTCACGGTCTCGAGAATACGCAGCCGCTCTTCCTCCGGCTCACCGACCGCGAGCCCCCCGATCGCCAGCCCCGGCCAGTCGAGGCGCAGCAGCGCCTCGATCGAAGCGAGGCGCAGCGACGCATGCATGCCACCCTGCACGATCCCGAACAGTCCTCCGGGAGGCTCGTCGCGGTAGTAGCGCGCATGTCCTCGGGCCGCCCAGCGCATGGACAGCTCCATGGAGGCGCGCGCCTCGGCCTCCGTGGCGGGATACGGCGTGCACTCGTCGAACGCCATCGCGATATCCGAACGGAGCCCGAGTTGCACCTCCATCGAGTCCTCGGGGGTGAGCCGCACCTCCGCTCCATCGACAGGCGAGCGGAACCGAACCCCTTCCTCGGTGATTTTGCGCAGGCTCTTCAGGCTGAACACCTGGAAACCACCGGAATCGGTGAGGATGGGCCGCCGCCAGTTCATGAATCCGTGCAGCCCGCCATGGGCGGCAACGACCTCCACCCCCGGTCTCAGCATGAGGTGGAAGGTATTGCCGAGCACGATCTCGGCGCCGAGGCCGGTCAGCTCCTCGGGAGTCATCGCTTTCACGGTACCGTAGGTGCCCACCGGCATGAAGGCCGGAGTCTCGATCGTGCCGTGACTCGTGGTCAGGCGCCCCCTGCGGGCGCTGCCGTCGGTCGCCAAAAGCTGGAAAGTCGGTCGCAAAGCTCACCTGGTGTACGAATGGGCCACCCGCAAGGCCGGAATGCGCTCAGTCCCTGTCCAAAGCGGGATTGTGCGCGATGCCGCCGGCGAGAAACATGGCATCGCCATAGCTGAAAAAGCGATAGCCGGCCTCGACCGCGTGCCGGTAGGCGTGCAGCACCGACTCCCGTCCGGCAAAGGCGCAGACCAGCATCAGGAGCGTCGATTCCGGCAGGTGGAAGTTCGTCAGCAGAGCATCGACCACCCTGAATCGAAAGCCAGGCCGGATGAAGAGCCGCGTCTCGCCGGACCAGGGCGCAAGCCGCAGCGCAGGGGATACGCCATTGCCCTCCTCGGCGGCTTGCCCGGCGTTCAACGCGGCCGATTCCAGCGCGCGAACGACCGTAGTCCCCACCGCTACGACCCGCCGGCCGGTCGCTTTGGCCTTCGCGATGGCCTCGCAGGTCGCGGCCCCGACCGTGACCTGCTCGGCGTGCATGACGTGGGTATCCGGATCATCGACCCGCACCGGCTGGAACGTGCCCGCCCCCACGTGCAATGTAACGAAGACGCAGTCTACGCCTCTTGCCTTGATCCGCTGCAGGAGGGGCGCATCGAAATGCAGGCTGGCGGTGGGCGCAGCGACCGCGCCCGGCTCTCGCGCGAACAGGCTCTGGTAGCGCCGGCGGTCCGATTCGTCGGCCGCGCGATGAATGTACGGCGGCAGCGGCACCTGCCCCCAGCGATCGAAGAAATCCAGCGCCGGGGCCGGCAGGCGGATCCGCCACAGATCCCCTTCCCGGCCGAGCACGTGCACCGTTCCGCCCGAAGTGGCGATTGGGAGTCCCGCGCGGATGGGCTTGCTCGCACTCATCTGGGCCAGCGCTTCACACTCGCCAACTGCCCGTTCCAGCAGGATCTCGACACGCCCACCGGTGGGCTTCACGCCGATGAGCCGCGCCGCCACCACCCGGGTGTCGTTCAGCACCAGCAGGTCCCCGGGCACCAGCATTTGCGGCAGATCCCTCACCTGGCGGTCGTCCAGCGCGCCGGTGGCCCGGTCGAGCGCGAGCATCCGGCTCGCGGAGCGCTCTGGAAGCGGAACCTGAGCGATCAGCTCTTGTGGCAGGTCGTAGGCGAAATCAGCGAGGCGCACGCGTACATGGTACATGGCGCGAGCTCAGCTCGCCCGAGGACGCCGCCCAAGGAGCGTTAAAGCGCCGCGAGGCGATGACAGTCCAATACCCAGCCAGGACGGGAGCCCGTATACTGCGCGCCCGTGCCCGAGTGGCGGAATTGGTAGACGCAGCGGACTCAAAATCCGCCGCCCTTAAAAGCGTGTCGGTTCGACTCCGACCTCGGGCACCACTCCTTCCTTCGCTGGCTTTCGCCACCCTTCGCAAATCCACGTAACGCCCTGATTTTACAGGCATTGAACGGCCGCTGGTGTTCGCGGACGTTCGTTGACTGCCGGGGCAGTATGGGGGTAGTCTTTGGGGTATGTCAAGATGGAATTCGAACCGTACCCCCTATTTTCGGCACTGCTACCCCCAAAATGTTGACTGACAGCAAGATCCGCAGCGCGAAACCGCGGGAAAAGCCGTACAAAATGGCCGACGCCGACGGGCTCTACCTGCTCGTGTCTCCCGGTGGATCCTGCGGGTGGCGATTCAAGTACCGATGGCAGGGGAAAGAGAAACTGCTGTCGATGGGGGTCTACCCCACTGTGTCGCTGCGCGAGGCCCGCCAACGCAAAGACGCCGCGCGCGACCTGCTCGCACGGAAGATCGACCCGAGTCAGGAACGCGCCGCTACACGCGCGGCGCAGGCGGTGACATTCCGAGCGGTCGCCACCGAGTGGCTGGAAAAGCAATCGTGGGCTGCCAAGACGCGCCAGAAGGCGGAGTGGACCTTCCGGGATCTGATCTTCCCCGACCTCGGCGATCGCGCGGTCTCCGAGATCGAAGCGCCGCAGATCCTCAGCTGCCTGCGCAGGATCGAGGCGCGAGGGAAACATGAGACGGCTCACCGCACGCGCCAGCGCATCTCGCAGGTGTTTCAGTACGCGATCGCCACGGGCCGGGCAAAGATCGATCCGACGCCTCGAGGCCGAGCGCTCGCGCCGCTCAAAGTGATCAACCGGTCCGCCATC
>JAJZLX010000523.1 GCA_021850555.1 Pseudomonadota bacterium
ACTCTCACCTTCGGTGAAAGTTGTGCAATCCCATCAGGTGCTCGCTCAGACTGGAATTGCAGGCTCGCGAGCTCATGAGACGCGAAATTCATGCAACTGGCGGGTCTACATGGCATCGAGGGGCAGACCCGCGGCGACTGCGCAAAGGATGCATTCGACTTTCACGCGGTGCGGCGCGCCTTCGGCGGACGCTACATAACCAATACTGGCTACAGCCGCGAGACGACCATGAGCGCGATCGCCTGCGGTCACGCCGACCTGGCCGGGTTCGGGCGCCTGTTCATCGCCGATCAGGACCTCAAGGAGTGTCTGCGCCGCGATGCACGCTGGCCCAGGCCTCCTCCGGGGTCTCCTATGGCGGTGGAGCCAGGGGCTACCCGGATTCTCCAGCGCTCACCCGAATTCAATTTGAAATAATGCTTTCACATATGCAGGAGACGACCATGACAGGCACTTCTCTGGAGCAGATCAAAGCGGCCGGATGGCTGAAGGAAGCCAACTTCATCGCCGGAAAATGGGTGCCTGCGGACGACGGACGCACCTACGAGGTGATCGATCCCGCCACAGAGAAGCGGATCGGCCAGATTCCATGGGTGGGAGCCGTCGAGACGGGCCGTGCCATCGACGCGGCCCAGGCCGCGTTCGTCTCCTGGTCCCTGACGACGGCCGCTCACCGGGCTGAGCTGCTCCACAGCATGGCAAAAATCGTCCGTGACAACCTCGAAACCCTCGCCACCATGCTGACGCTCGAGCAAGGCAAGCCCCTGGCCGAGGCTCGCACGGAAATGAAGCTCGGCGCGGAGTACATACAGTGGTTTGCGGAAGAGGCGAGGCGCATCAACGGCGAAATCGTTCCTTCACCCTGGAAGGGCCGCCAGATCCTCGTTACGCGAGAGCCGGTCGGCGTGGTAGGTGCGATCTCACCCTGGAACTTCCCGTTCTCCATGCTGTCGCGCAAGGTGGCGCCGGCGCTGGCCGCAGGCTGCACCATCGTCATCAAGCCGTCGGAGTTCACCCCGTACTGCGGACTGTTGTATGCGGTCCTGGCGCAGAAGGCGGGCATGCCGGCCGGTGTGGTCAATGTCGTGACGGGTGAGGGTGCCGTGGTCGGCGGGGAACTGACCAGGAATCCACTGGTCCGCAAGATCACCTTCACGGGATCAACCCGGGTCGGCAAATTGCTCTACAAGCAGTCCGCCGACACCATGAAGAAGATTTCCATGGAACTTGGCGGCAACGCGCCGACCATCGTCTTCGACGATGCCGATCTCGACCTGGCCATCGAGAATGCGATCGCCGGAAAATTTCGCAACAGCGGCCAGACTTGTGTCTGCACCAACCGCTTCTACGTTCAGGACGCTATCTATGATGCGTTCGCGCAGCGCCTGGCAGAGCGCGTGCGCAATATGAAGGTCGGCAACGGATTCGAGGAGGGCGTCGAGCAGGGGCCGCTGATCAACGAGGCGGCGGTGAGGAAGGTCGAATCACATGTTCAGGATGCGCGCGCCAAGGGTGCCCGGGTGTTGACGGGCGGTAAGCGCCACGCCCTCGGCGCGACGTTCTTCGAGCCGACTGTCATCACGGAGGCGACGCCGAACATGCTCATTGCGCACGAGGAGACTTTTGGCCCCATCGCGGCACTTTTCCGCTTCAGGGAAGAGCAGGAAGGAATCGACGCCGCGAATTCCACCGAGTTCGGCCTTGCAGCCTATTTCTACACGCGCGATCTGGCGCGCACCTTCCGTGTCTCTCGTGCCATCCAGAGCGGAATGATCGGTATCAATGCCGGGGTCATCACTACCGCGGAGGCGCCGTTCGGCGGGGTGAAAGACAGCGGTATCGGCCGCGAAGGATCGACTCACGGTGTCGAGGACTATCTGAACCTGAAGTATCTCTGCCTCGGCGGGCTCTGAAGGACACTCCCTGGTCTGCCGAGAGTTGACCCGCGAGATTGCCCTGGAACCGTTCGTGAATCATCGCGGCGGCGTCGTTCATCAGCCATGGAGTTATCGCACACGATGACGAGCTACTCTCGCACAACGATGCCTCGCCCATGTTGCGATCCCATTTGCCGGGCTCGATGTGTCCCTGGGCGCGCATGATGAGAGTGAGGGTGCTTTGGGAGGCCTGCCGCGATCTCGAGACAGCCGTGAGCGCCGGGGAGCCCCTGGCAATCATGTGACCGGAGGGGGCTTCTTCCGGCACCTGCAAGCGCTTCCATATGAAGCGCGGTTGTTCGATGATGCGATGGCGGGTAAGTTCACGATGACAGTCTGGTGTGTCCTCGAGAATTGCGATTTCGATCAGGCGGCCGGCGGGGCGGTAACGCCAAGGCGTGGTGTCACATGGGAGCGCCCGCGGCTGTATTGTGGCGCACATGCTCTCCTTGGCCCGACTTCGCTGATTCGAGGGGTGGGGCGAGGGTAAGATTTTGATTCACCGAGGGGGAGCACCCCCGTAGGTCTGCGCTACGGCGCCGGAGGCCGTCAGCGCCGCCGTTCTTTCCTGCGAACGGGCGAGGCCTGCGACCTTGTGGCCGGCCGCGATGAGCTCGTTCACGACGGCCGAGCCGACCCAGCCTGTCGCTCCAGTCACGAATACTCGCATGGAAAATTCTCCGAATTGCAGGGAGTGATTAAACAGGCTTGATTGCCTGGATCTTGGACACTGAGACCGGTGGTTTGGCGCGAGGCGCGGCCGCCACCATCACATCGATCAGCGCCCGGCATTCGCTCTTTCCCGTCGCCAGTAATTCGCGCATCGATTTCACGCGCGATAACGACCAAAACAGAAACGCAACCATGAAGCTCGGAAGGCGCGCGATCCGGGATTTCGACTTCGGATAGATCTCGTATCCCAGCCCCTTGATCAGCATGAAGCTCTCGCTAACGCCACGCGCGACGCGGACTGCTTCGCCCCACGACGCACCGCCGCCACGCCGCTCACCCGCCGCTGCGACGCTTTCGAACCCGACACAGAGCGGAACGTGGCAACGCAGCCATAGCAGCATGTCGGGTTCATGAGCGGCAGGCAGTCCTGCCGCGATGAACACTTCCACCCAACGCTGTTGGCTCAGGATGGTCTTTTGGGACTTCGAGATCGTCGGCTGGAGCTTGCCATCCTTGTCCAGCATCGCCTGCACGAACGGCATGCCGAACGAGCAGCGGTCCGCACCGACGGCATCCCGCAGTCTCTCCGGCTCGAAGGTGACGAACGTAAACTGGACGCTCTTTGCCTTGCTGCGCTGTAAGGCCGGCAGCACCGCGTCGACCTGATAGGCGACCACGGTGACGATGAGGAGGTCATACGGCGTTTCCTCATCTAGCGTATCGATGATCTGGACGTCGGCCCTCTCGTCCTTGACGGTGACGATCCCGTTATCGCGCCGCAACTGTTGAAGTCGGACAGAGCCTGGCCGCGCAATGACGGTTACGTCGTTGCCGGCGCGCGCCAGTTGGAAAGAAAAGGTGCTGCCGATCTTGCCGCAACCGAGTACGGCGATCTTGAGAGGAGTGGTTCGCATGATGAGTTCAGTCTTGATCAGGAATCACGGGCCGAGGCGCTCGCCCGAGGTCTTGCCACGTTTGCTCACGGATTCCTGCCGCACGGTTGAATTTCACCGCGCCGATGGCCGATAGACGCACGAGCAAGTCTCCACCTTCAGTGGAGACAAATATCTGCGCCGTCGCCATGCTGGTAAAGTAGTGAGATTATCGTATTATAATTGCCAAGAGGGTGGGCGGCCGCACTGCTCAGGAGGATTCGGGCGCATTACGGGCTGGGTCGTGATATCTGCAGGCCTTTGCCTGGAGCCTGTGGTGAGGCGGTCATTGAGCGCGATGCCATCTGCCGACGTCGGAAATCTTCCCGCAAGATCATCGAAGCCTGTGTTCGCCGGTCCGTCATCTGCCGCGTGAGCTACCGTGCTCCCAGTTACCCCCGATGGCCGATGGTCGTCCGATCCGCGCTTTATGAGCTCGCGCAGCAAAGCCCGACGCCTTTTCCACGCCATTCCATCTTGCTGCCGGAGTGTCCCTGATCGGGCCGGAAGCGATCTCAATGGACATCGGGGGTTGGCATGACACGTCTCACTGATCTGCTGATCCACGACAGTTGCGGCCACAATTGGCTGAGCGCTGTTCGGCGGACTTGGCGATAAGGTGGCATCATGAAAGCAGTAGTCGTCGGAAGCGGTCTCATCGGCCTTACATCCGCCTACTTCCTGGCGCACAGGGGATGGGAGGTCACCGTGGTAGACCGGCGGGAAGGGCCAGGCCAGGAAACGAGTTTCGCCAATGGTGCATTGCTCACGCCGAGCATGCCCGAACCTTGGAACGCCCCGGGAAGCTGGAGGGCGCTCCTGCGATCTCTCGGGCGCGCCGACTCTCCATTGCTGCTTCGAGTGCGGGCCGTGCCGAGCCTGGCGGGCTGGGGCCTTGCGTTCCTCAGGAATTCGAGCCCGGCCTGCTATGAGCGCAATACACGTAAGAACTTGGCGCTCGCGCGTCACTCCCTTGCGACTCTTCAGGCGCTCAGGCGAGACACAGGCATCGAGTACGGGCAGACGGAACTCGGAACGCTTCGGGTGTTTCGGGAGGCGGCAGCGCTCGAGTGCGCAGCGGATTCCACCGAGCGGCTTCGAGACGCTGGGCTCGCATTTCGGGCGCTCACGCGCGATGAAGTCGTTGCACTCGAGCCGGCACTTGCGCCGATCGCCCGGCGGCTCTCGGGTGGCATTCATTACCCGAACGATGAGACGGGCAACGCCCACACGTTCTGCCGGAATCTCGCCGGGCTCGCGCGGCGAGCCGGCGTCGAGTTTCAATTTGAAACGGCGGCATCCGAGATCGAAGTGCGCGCACGCAGAGTGATGGCCGTCATCTGCAAGGGGAAACGCCTCACTGCCGATCGCTACGTCGTGGCGGCGGGAAGCTACACGCCGGCGTTGCTCGCAGGCGTCGGAATCGCCGTTCCCGTTCGGCCGGTGAAGGGCTACTCGGTCACGTTCGATCGCCACTGCGAAGATCCGCCATTGCGCATTCCCGTGATGGACGATGATTTCCACGCGGTCGTAGTGCCGATCGACAATGGCATCCGAGTCGCCGGTACCGCGGAGTTTGCCGGTTACGATCTCTCGCTACCGGACGGGCGCATCGGCAATCTCTTTTCCCTTCTCGGGCGGATTCTTCCGCAGGCGGAATTCGACCGGACGGCGGCCAGAGTCTGGTGTGGACTCAGGCCGATGTCGGCCGACGGAGTACCTATCATCGGGCCGACGCCGATCGAGAATCTTTGGGTCAACACGGGCCACGGACATCTGGGGTGGACGATGGCCGCCGGTTCGGCCCGGTTGCTCACCGACTTGATGACCGGCGCGTCTCCGGAAGTCGATGCGCGTGCTTATGCGCTGGCGCGCTTTTATGGCACACCGTGAGCAGTCACTGGTTTGATGGCGTTTCGGAGTGATAGAAGTGCGCGCGAACTGATATGGCCCCCAAGACCTGGACAGCCGGAATGCTCGGCTCTTTAAGGCGAACAGGGCTGGCTGACGGCAATTGAACGGGCGGTCCGCCCGGGCGCAGATCGCGCGCCACAACCGATTCCAGGCGCTGGGACGCCAGCGAATCAACGGTTCCGTACGAACGACCGGTACATCGCGTCGGCCGAAGGGCGTCGCCAATCACGCCAGACGAAGACACGTGACCGGATCGAAGCGGCGCGGCTGGATATACCCGCCGAGCCTGGTGTGGGCCGAGAAGGTGTCGCAAGGGCGATTGAAAGGCCATTGGCATCGATTCGCCCGGCGAGCCGCCCGAGGGTCCGGCGATCTGTAGTGGAACGGCGCAGATTGACGCTGATGCAGCGGCGCTCGCGGTACGCGCGGCGCTTTGGCGCGGCGGTGCGTCTGGGGGCGCCTGGGCGAGATACAGTCGGGGCGACGTGCTAAGCTCGATCCGCACCAAGAGACGTAGGACCGCCGATGACGACCGACCGATTGACACCACTGCTCGCGCATCGACCGTGGCTGCTTGCCGACGGTGCGATGGGCAGCAATCTGTTCACGCGCGGGCTGACGAGCGGAGAAGCCCCCGAGCTCTGGAACACGGAGCATCCGCAACGGATCCGGGAGCTGCAGCGCAGCTTCATCGAGGCCGGTGCCGACATCATCCTGACCAATAGCTTCGGCGGAAACCGGCATCGTTTGAAATTGCACAAGGCCGAAGGCCGGGTCGCGGAGCTCAATGAGGCCGCGGCGGGGCTCGCCCGCGCCGAGGCGGATCGGGCGGGCCGCATCGTGCTCGTCGGCGGCAGCATGGGACCCACCGGGGAGATCCTGGAGCCGCTCGGACCGCTCTCTGCGGCCGAAGCGCAGGAATCCTTCGCGGAGCAGGCAGCCGCGCTCGCCCGGGGCGGCGCCGACATCCTGTGGATCGAGACGATGTCCTCGGCCGAGGAAACCGAAGCGGCGATCGCGGGGGCGGGCCGCGCGGGGCTGCCGATCGTCACGACCCTGAGTTTCGATACCAACGGCAGGACCATGATGGGCATCACGCCCGCCGAACTCGCAGGCCTTGCCGGGAAACATCATTTGGCGGCCTGCGGCAGCAATTGCGGCGTGGGTTCGGCGGAATTGGTCGCTTCGATCGTCAATCTCGCAGCGGCGGCCGATCCGTCTGCGATCCTCGTCGCAAAGGCGAACTGCGGAATACCGCAATACGTCGACGGGGCGATCCGTTTCAACGGAACGCCGGAGCTCATGGCCGAGTACGCCCGCCTCGCGCTCGATGCCGGTGCACGGATCATCGGCGGATGCTGCGGAACCACTCCGGAACATCTGCGCGCGATGCGCCAGGCGCTCGAGACGCACGTTCGCGGGCCCAAGCCCTCGATCGAGATGATCGAGGCGCGACTCGGGGCCCTGTCGGCGGGAGCCGCGGCGCAGCTGCGCGGCGAGATGGATCGTCAAGCCGGCGCCGCGCCCGGCGCGTCCCCACGACGGCCGTCGCGCAGGCGGCCGACTCAAGACGAGCCCTGAGTGTTCCGGGGCCGAATCCGCCGACGTTTGCGGTCGCAATCCAGTGTTGCGTTGCACCACCAGCCCTGGGTCGCTGCCGACGGCTTCAAAAGCTGATTGATGGACTGCCCCTGCGTTGTGCTCGCGCTTCCAGCGACAAGCGGTGCGGCTGGTGAGCCCCGGGCGCTGGCCCGGAGGGCCTGCGGCTCTCGCTCTTTGAGCCCGGCACCGACGCCGGAAAATCTGCCCGAACCCTTTGCAGACCCGCCGAATCGAATGACCGCCTTTGTGGATTGATCCCGGTGCGGCTCGCCCCGGCGCCGCTTTCGGGGCTTGCGCCGGTCACGACGAGATGGCGTTGCCGCCTCAGCGGCTGCCGAGTTTGCGCGCGTCGGCCAAATGGCGCTCCTGGTCGGAGGACCTGTCCGCGTCTCTCAGCACTTGCTCCAGCACAGACAGATACGCCAGAAATCGCCTGCGTCCCGCCGCGGTAATCCGGCACAGCGTCTGAGGCCGATTGGACTCCACAGTCTTGATGATCTGAATGAGTCCGGCGGACTCGAGTACCTCGAGGTGTCGGCTCAGATTCCCGTCGGTCAGAGCGCAAAGGGTCTTGAGTGCACCAAAGGGAACTCCCTTGCCATCGGCAAGAAGACAACTCAGCACGCTGAGTCGCGCGTGCTCGTGAAAGAGCCTGTCGAGCCCGGCATACGCGAAGCGATGAGCGCTCTTGGTCCCCCCGTCAGACATCTTCGTCACCCCGCAGATAGTCCAGGTAAAGAATCGAGGCCAGCATGAGATGTCCGACGCCAAAGGGGACGCCCATCTCCCAGGGAGCAAGAGCGTTGGGGCCATGACCCAGCGCCAGGCAGGTCATGCCGCAGCCCAGATACCAGACGCCCACGGCGACGGTCTGCTTGGGCAGAAAACGGCATGAAGAAAATACGCCGAGACTGAAGAGAATCTGCCACAGGCCCGGGAGCATCCACAATTCCCCGTGTGCGAAGCGCAACAGCACGGCGGCGAGAAGGGCACCCGCGGCTACAGCGGGGACGAACGGCTCAACGGCGTTGCGCAGCATCTGCGACACGAGTCCGGCATGCATGCGCCGCGCCCGCGTGGCCGTCTCCATCGTGATCAACGACAACGCAAGCGCCGCGGTGAGGGCCCAAAGCGCCAGATAGCCGGCGACGTCAGGATGCGGCCCCGGAAGCCTGTACGACTGAATCCAGGCGCTCAAGAACGCCAGCAGCCCCGTCAACGCGAGCGAAGCGGGCCCGTAGCCGCGGAATGTGGTGCTGCGGGCCACCTGCCCGCGAATCGAAGTGATCTGCGCCAGAGCTTCGTGCACGTTCATCATGTGCGTTGACCGTGAGCTTTTCATGCTTGACGTCCTCAAACTTTGCGTGGCAAAGTATAGCATGGAATCTCGCTCCTCGTCAGCGAGGGCTTTTTCGATAGCATATGACCGTGGATCGGGCTCACCCGTGAAATTCAGAGGAACATTCACACCCCGCTGCGGTAATCCGTACGGTACGCTCACGCATGGAGGCCTCTCTCGGTGCATGCCCCCCGCGCGTCGAGAGCGCAGAGGCATACGCGGCAAATCCGGCCGCGGCCTGATAACAATGTCCCGGCTCCTTTCCCCTATGACCACCTCTCTTTCGCTGGCCGCTCTGTATTCGGTGGTCCCGGCTCATGCCGCTTGCGCACTGAATGTCGAGCTCCTGCGCATCGGCGGGCAGTGCGCGCGGATCAAATATGACGTTCACGGCGCTGACCAGCAGATGAAGCATCTGCGCGCGCTCGAGAGACAGGCAGCGCAGCTCGTGCGCCGCCACCCCGGGCGAGCGAGGCCGCTGCTGTGGCAGGGAGTCATTGCCAGCGAGGAAGCCGCCAAGGCGGGTCTGCTCCACAAGCTCGACCATGCCAGCAAGGCACGGCGTCTGCTCGATGAGGCGAAGGCGATCAATCCGAATGCGGCACACGGGGGCGTATGGTTGAGCCTGGGTGTCCTCTGCTATCGCGTCCCGGGATTCCCGATCGGATTCGGCAACGATTCCAAGGGCAACGCATGCCTGCGGCACGCGCTGGCTCTCGATCCCGATGGACTGGACGGCAAATATTTCCACGGCGATTTTCTCTTTGAGCAGGGGCGGTATGTCAGGGCGCGAGCGGTACTCGAGCACGGCCTGAATGCCCCGGTCGATCCCCAGCGTCCGATCCGGGACAAGAGTCGCCGCCCCGAGATCCGAGCGCTCACAGCGAACATCGCCCGTAAGGAGAGCGAATAGTGAGGGAGTCGGCGGTGTCCATCTCGAGATCGTTCGGGGGCCAGCTGAGGGACCCGCAAGGTTGGGGAGGGTGGCTCGCCGGGGCCGTGATGCGATTCGCCAATGAGGAGTGCAATCGCCTGGCGGTGGAGACCCTGAGGGTCGAGCCTGGAGATACGGTGCTCGAGATCGGCTGTGGCCCGGGCCATGCGTTGGCGCTGCTTGCGGCAAGAGCGCCCCATGCGCTCATCCACGGGGTCGATCAGTCGGACCTGATGATATCGCAGGCGTCGGCGCGCAATCGCAAGGCCATACGCGAAGGGCGCGTGAGGCTTCACCGGGGCGATTTCGCCCTTCTACCGATGAGCGATCAATCGGTGGACGCCATCCTGGCGGTCAACGTAGCCTACTTCTGGCAACGGGCCGACGTGACTCTGGGCGAGCTCCGCAGAGTCATGCGACCCGGCGCCCAGCTGGTCATTTACGTCACGGACCGCATGTCCATGCAAAATTGGCGATTCGCCAGCTCCAAAACGCATGTGCATTGGGATGCGAGCACGCTGCGCGCCGCGCTACGGAGGGCCGGCTTCGGCGCCGGGGAGATCGAGGCCCTCAGCGTACGGCTGCGCGGAGGAATCCGCGGTTTGCTCGCCGTCGCGTGGATGGGGTGAATTCCACCTGGTGTCTCCCGGTGCGTCGCTCAGCGTGGCGCTGCCGGCCATGGCGGGGAAACGGGTGGCCTCGGCGGGCGCAACTTCCCGAATTCCAGTGCCTCTGAAGGGTGTCGTGCGCACTCCGATCCGGCGGTAAATTCGCACGGTCTGGCTGGACATCACCCCCGAAAGAGGTTGCCGCGGAAGACGCGCTGCCCGGCGGGCTCATGCCGGGCTTTCATGACTCACGATCTCGTCGATCTTGTCGAAACCGACGAATTTGTCGCGCAGCTGGTGAATCGCCTCATAACGCTGCGCGCGCCCTTTGCATTGCTTGGCGACATCGACGAGCAGCAGCTCGAGCAGCAGCTGTGCCACTCCCACGCGCTCCCACGACGAATCGAAGTCGGTCTCCAGCAGCAATACATGCTCCGTGATCTCGCGCGCCCAATGGCAATAGACATCGGTGATGATGATCACCGGGATCTTGCGCGCCGAGGCCTCCTCGGCCAGCAGTCGAAAGTGCCTGGAGTAACGCCTGAAGTCGATGAGTACGATGCAGCACTTCGCATCCGAATCGAGCAGCGCGTCGATGTAGCCTCCGTCGCTGCCGTCGGCGAAGTAGCTGTACGGCCGCATCGTCTGAAGCGCGGACGCGAATCCCAGCCCGATGAAGCGGCCCAGATGGAAGCTCGCAACATGGACACGCCGCGACGTCGCCAGCAGTGACACGATGGCTGGCCATTCCGGCCGCGACGGCAGGTGATGCACGCCCGTCAGCGCCTTCATCTTGCTCTCGAGCGGGGCGTTGTCGAACAACTTCCGGGTGATTTGGCGCGAGAGCATGCCGTTTTCCGGTGTGCCGGCTCTCAACGTCGTCTTGACTCCCCGAAGGTCTCCATAGCCCAGCTTTTTGATGAACCGACCGACCGTCATCGGGCTCACCCCGACCCGATCGGCGATCGATGCGGCCGTCTCGAACGGCAACTCCTCGATGTGCTGTAGAAAAAACGTCCCGAGCCGCCGCTCCGAGATGGTGAACTTCTTCCAGTTCTTCTTGATGACCGCTTCTATCGAAAGCATGACCCTGGTGCCCTCATGCCCCTAAATGCATTGTCGTCGCCGTTGTACGGGCAGGGCGCATTTCCCTTCATCTCCGGCGCGCAGTCAAGCTCTCCAGCGCGCCGACATGGGTCGGCGTGCCGTCCGCAATGGTAGAAAGATATCATCTTGTAATTTTGCTGCATTTTCACTACCATCCGATCCCAGGGGGAAGTCTCTCCTTGGAGAAGGCTATGACAATAACGATCTGGCGACACGAGATTGCCAGCTTTTCGATAACCGCTGCTTCTGCGCGGGCCGCCACATTCGCCAGGCGTCGGGGGTGTGTCAATTCCGGGCCTGGCGGCCACCGCCGCCAATTCGCCTCATACGCTCAGGCTGGTGGCCCGGGGGCGCAGAGGGGTGACGTATGCGGCTGATACATCCTCGGCGCTGCCTTCTGGCGGTGACAACCTTGGCGATCGCGGCGAGTCCGTTCGGCTTTCGCCCGGCCCATGCCGCCGACGCTGCGGGTGACAAGGCCGACACGGTGCTCAGGCTGAAGGAAGTGATCGTCACCGCCGAGAAGCGGCCCGAAAACATCCTGACGGTGCCGGAATCGGTCACCCTCGTGAGCGGCGCGACGCTCCAGCAGCAGCATGCGACCAGTCTTTATGACATCTCCGCAAACGTGCCGGGACTGGAGATCAACACCGAAGGCACGCCCGGAGAAGACTCGATTACGCTTCGCGGGATCCCGCCGATCGGGGGGGCGGACACGGTATCGACCTACATCGATGGCGCGCCCCTGGGATCGAGTACGTTCTTGGCGAACGCTCCCTCGTATCAGTTGGACATCATGCCTTACGACCTCAAGGCTGTGCAGGTCCTGCGCGGTCCGCAGGGAACCTTGTACGGCGCCAGCGCCATGGGCGGCCTGCTCGAGTATCAGCTTCAACCGCCGGACAGCGAGAAGCTCTACGGGCAGATCGGTGGAGACGTGACGGACCTCGCCCACGGGCGATCCGCCGGCGGCGGGGCCAGAGGCATGGTCAACATCCCGATCATCCATGGGAAGCTGGCGATGCGAGTAAGCGCGTTCTGGAACAGCACGCCGGGCTTCATCAACGATCCGGTGCGCCGTGTGCGCGGTGACAACGCGGCGCGTGAGATGGGCGGGCGCTTTGCCATCCGATGGACGCCGACCGCCAACCTCGCCATCGAGCTCGAGGCGATTCGTCAGCAGATATCAGCGGACGACTTTGCGGTGGTGGCGCTCGACCCGACCGGCTCACGGCCGCTGCTCGGCGGCCTCACCTCGAACTTCAACCTGCCTGAGCCGCAGCACAACACAGTCCAGTTCTACCTGGCATCCGTCAAATGGTCACTGCCGTGGGCGACACTCACCTCAGTGAGCAGCTACAGCGACATGCATTCCGTGCAGACTCAGGATGACTCTGCCGCGTTCCGCTCCTTCTTCCAGCTGCTTACGGGCGCCCCGGGGTACAGCGGGGTCACCGCCGACATCGATGTGCGCAAGCCCACGGAAGAGCTCCGCATCGCCTCGAGGTCGGCCGGCCGGCTCAAGTGGATGGCGGGTGTATTTCTGACCACAGAGCGCGTGGTCATGCAGCAGCTGCAGACGGCACTCGGCCCGGACTTCCAGCCGAGCAGCTTGAATCCCATCTTTGCGGCCGCTCTTCCCCAGCGCTTCAGTGAAATGGCCGGATTCGGACATGTCGATCTGCGCATCCTCGGCGGCTGGCATGTCTCCGGTGGTGCTCGCTACAGCTATGACTTCCAGCACTTCGAGCAGATCGTCTCGGGATCGCTTGCCTCGCTTCCCACGACCACGGGCTCGCAAGAGGACCACGTGGTCACGTACAGCGCCAGTACCCGGTACCAGTTCAAGCATGCGACGGTTTATGGGCGCATTGCCACGGGATATCAGCCCGGCGGGCCCAACGTCACTCTCCCGGGGGTTCCGCCCACGGTTGGGCCCTCGAAGCTGATCGACCGGGAGGTGGGTGTCAAGCTCGAGACATTCCACGATCGTCTGAGGGGATCGCTGTCCGTGTTCAGGATGGACTGGACACGGATCCAGACAACCGCCACCACGGCAAGCGGTCTCGGATACGAGCTCAACGGCGCAGGAGCACGCAGTCAGGGCGTGGAGGCCGAAGCCACCCTGCTGGCATTTCGCGGCCTGGTACTGCACCTCAACGCTGCCTATACTAACGCCTACTTCGCCGGGCCGGCCCCGACACTGGGCCTTGTGGGGAGCGGCCCCGCGCTCCCCGAGGTGCCGCGCATCTCCGGTGGAGCGAGCGCCCGGTACACCTTCCTCGTTCCCGGGGCGCCCGGGTGGGTCGGCGATGCCGGCCTCACGGTCCGCTACGAAGGATCGCGCTCCTATGACTTGTTCGAAGCGCCGGCACCTCCGGTGGTCTTCATTGAGAAGAGCTATGCCGCGCTCGGGCTCAGCCTGAATGTATCTCACGACCAGTGGACGTACGGGCTCTTTGCCAAGAACCTCCTGGACAAGCGGGCGTATGTGACCGACTCCCCGATGACCGATGCGCTGAGCGGATCCGTCTTGCAGGTGAACGCGGCGGTGCTGCAGCCCCGCCTCATCGGATTTTCGGTCGATCGCCGGTTTTAACGCAGAGGTCCCGCCGCCGAGATCTTGCAGCGGAAATGAAGTCACCCCTCAACGGTCACGGACGATATCGCCTGAATCGGGTCTTGCCTCGAGCCGGTCATGCGAGCCGCATCCATGACTGAAATGATCGCTCCGATAGTCAACCGCCCGGCAACCGGGCGAATACCTCATACAGGATCGACTCCATGTTGAAGATGACGATCACACCAGAGCGCTGGCCCACACGGAGCCCGTTTAGAATCTCCGGCTACACGTTTACGGACTGTGAAGTCATCGTCGTGGAGCTCTCCAGCGACGGGGTTTGCGGTCGCGGTGAGGCGGCCGGCGTGTACTATCACAAGGAGACGGTCGCCAGCATGACAGCTCAGCTCGAGAGGGTCCGGGCCCGGATCGAAAGCGGCGCCTCCAGGCAGAGGCTCCGTGAGCTGCTGCCGGCCGGTGGAGCGCGCTGCGCGCTCGACTGCGCACTTTGGGATCTCGAGGCGAAGCAAAGCGGCGTGCCGGTGTTTCGCAAGGCGGGCTTGCATGCGTTGCACCCGCTCCAGACGACCTACACGGTGAGCGCGGGTCCCGCTCCCCAGATGGCGGACATGGCTCTGTCATACCCGTCCGCGGCCCGCCTGAAGCTCAAATTGACGGGCGAAGAGGACGAGGCGCGCCTGCGGGCGGTGCGGTCGGTCAGGCCGGACGCCTGGATCGCGATCGACGCCAACCAGGGGTTTACGCGGCGAAGCCTCGAGGAGCTACTGCCGGTGCTGGTGGAATTGGACATCCAGCTCATCGAGCAGCCACTGCCGGTTGGTTGCGAGGCGCAGTTGCGCGGCCTGGACTCCCCGATCCCAATGGCGGCCGAT
Organism: Pseudomonadota bacterium; assembly: GCA_021850555.1. Next base: position 14,499 of record JAJZLX010000523.1, read on the forward strand.
GAAAGCATCCAGTCCCTGCGGGACGTCGATCGCGCGCAGGGACTCTTTCAGGTGGTGAACATCAAGCTCGATAAGTGCGGTGGCCTGACGGAAGCATTGGACATGGTCCGGGAAATCCGCCGGCTCGGAATGAAACCCATGGTGGGCTGCATGCAGGGCACCACGCTTTCGATCGCGCCGGCCTGTGTGGTCGGGGCGTTATGCGAAATCGTAGATCTCGATGCGCCGATGTTTCTCACCAACGACAGGGTTCCGTCGGCCGTGTACCAGAATGGAACGGTGACCTGCCCGGCGAATTGGGGCTTCCCGTCCTCCGGCGCTCTCGCGGAGGTGACGGCATGAGCTCGCCTCATCGGTTCCGGGGCGGCTGCGCCGCGGTGGCGACGTTGATTTGTGCCCTTGTGATGCGTCCGGCGACAGGAGCGCCGTTGGCGGGCTCTGCGCCAACGATGGCGAAGCATGGACCGGCCACGTCCCGGTCCTCCGGGCCCACGAACCCGGCGACCGGTACGCATCCGCTCACCGCGAAGGATCTCGGCGCATTCCTCGACGGGATTGTTCCCTACGCCATCCGCCGTGCGAACATCGCGGGAGCGGTCGTTGCGGTGGTCTCGGGGGGGAAACTGCTGCTCACGAAGGGCTACGGCTATTCGAGCGTCAAGACCCGGGCGCCAGTGATTGCGAGTCGGACTCTCTTTCGCCTCGGCTCGGTCTCGAAGCTGTTCACGTGGACGGCGGTGATGCAGCTGGTGCAGGCGGGAAAGATAAACCTCAATCAGAACATAAACACATACCTGGATTTCAGGTTTCCACGAAAATTCGGCGCGCCCATCACCATGCGCGACCTCATGACACACACGCCCGGGTTCGAGGACACGATCTCCCACCTGATGGTGAGGAGGGCGGCGCAGCTCGTTCCGTTACGACGGTATCTTATCCAGCACATGCCGGAGCGGATCTTTCCTCCGGGCAAGATCACGGCCTACTCGAACTACGGCGCGACGGTCGCCGGCTACATCGTGCAGCGGCTCTCGGGAGAGCCCTTCGATCAGTACATCGAGCGGCACATCTTCCGGCCGCTCGGGATGAATCACTCCACCTTCGAGCAGCCGCCGCCGCCGGCGCTCATGGCGGAACTCTCTCAGGGGTACTCCACGGCGTCCACCAAGGCAAAGGGCTTCGAATATATCGAGGTCTCCCCGGCCGGCGCGCTGTCGACCACGGCGACCGACATGGCGCGCTTCATGATCGCGCAACTTGGTGACGGCAGCGATGGCGGCCCGCCCATCCTCGACCCGCGGACGCTCGCCCTGATGCACTCGCCGCAGTCGCGCATGGCGCCGGGCATGAATGGATTCGATCTCGGGTTCTACCAGGAGAACCGCAACGGCCTGATGATCATCGGGCACGCCGGAGACACCAACTGGTTCCATTCGGACCTGCATCTGCTTTTGAACAAGGACGTGGGCTTCTTCATCGCCTTCAACAGCGCCGGCACGAACGGAGCGGCCGAGATCGTGCGGATGGCGATCTTCCGGGCGTTCCTCAACCGCTATTTCCCGTACGTTCCGCCCAGGAAGCCCGCGGTGCCCCGGCATGAGGCACGGGCGGATGCGGCACGGGTCGCGGGTTGGTACACCTCATCCAGGCGCATCGTGACTGCCTTGAGCATGCTCAGCGCATTGACCGAGACGCCCGTCTCCGCGCTGCCGGATGGCCGCATCGAAGTCGGCATGCTCACCCACCTCAGCGGCGCACCGATCATATGGCGCGAGGTGGGTCCGCTGTCCTACCGGGAGGTCGGCGGGCAGTCCAAATTGAAATTCGTGACCGACGGAGCGGGACACATCCGCTACTGGGTCACGGACGCCTTTCCTCCCGTGTTTGTCATGCAAAGGGTGCACGGACTGAAGAAGCTCTCGAATCTGAAGACGATGCTCGCGGGGTTCCTTTGCGTGCTTGCGACAACGCTGGCGATCTGGCTCGGGGGGACGGTTGCCCGGCGCCGTTTCCGCTCGCCGTTGGCACTGCCGCCCCTGCAGCGGCGCTTGAGGCTGGCATCGCGCATCGGGGCGGTGCTCCTGCTCGCGGTCCTGGTCAGCTGGACCGGTGTGATCTCGCTGATCATGGAGAATCATTGGGCGATCGGTGACCCGATGATCGCCTCGTATCTGATCTCCGTCTGCGGCATCGCAGGTGCGCTTGCGATCGTGGCGGAGGCAGCCTTGCGGGTGTGGCGCGGGCCGGGAGGCTGGCTCGTGCGGTGCGGGGAGTCCCTGCTGGGTTTGTGCGGACTCTACGGCCTCTGGCTCATTTTTGCCTTCGGGTTGGCAAACTTCAGTCTGCGGTATTGAATGTCCATGCGCGACACGATTCGAAGCTTGCGTTCCTGGCGTGCCACCGCTCTCGCAGCGGCGTTGATAGGGTCGATGGTTCCATCGGCCTGGGCACGTGGCGCGGTGCCGCCAAACCTTGACCACATGGTTCACGCGGCGATGCGGGCGTTCGGGGCGCCGGGGGTGTCGCTCGCAATCGTCAAGGATGGGAAGACCGTCGTCGCGAAGGGCTACGGCGTACGCAGCATCATCACCCGGGCGCCGGTGACGGCTCACACGCTTTTCCCGATCGGCTCCGAGACCAAGGCCTTTACGTCCGCGGCGCTGGCCATCCTCGTCGAGGAGGGAAAGCTCAGGTGGACCAGTCACGTCGTGAAGCATCTGCCCGGGTTCCGCATGTACGACCCGTACGCGACGGAGCACATGACGGTCAAGGATCTTCTCACGATGCGCAGCGGCCTCGCCCTCGGCGAAGGAGACTTGCTCATCGTGCCCGCCACCACGCGAAGTCGTGCGGACGTCGTGCACGCGTTGCGCTATCTGAAGCCGAGAACCGGCTTTCGTGACGTGTTCGCCTACAGCAATATCATGTATGTCACGGCGGGGTCTCTGGTGCACGCCGTCTCGGGCGAGACCTGGGGGAAGTTTGTCCGCCAGCGCATACTGGACCCTCTTGGCATGTCCGATGTGACGACGACATACAATCCCCAGGCGCCGAACGAAGTTGCGCTGCACGCGCGGATTGACGGTCCGATACGCGGCATCGGGCCGCTGAGCGTATTGCATCATTGGCTCACCTCCCCTTGGGCCGACCCGGCCGGTGGCATCAATGCGAGCGCGTTGGACATGGCGAAGTGGATGGCGATGTGGCAGGAGGACGGCCGGCTCCCCGATGGGCGGCGCCTGCTGAGCGCCAAGGCCGTGAGGACCCTGTGGCGCCCGCAAGTCGTGGTGCCGACCGATGCATTTGGACCACCGCCGCGCTCGCTGCCCAATCCGACCCTTCAGGACTACGCGCTTGGCTGGTTCGTTGAGGTCGACGACGGCCACAAGGTCATCGAGCATGACGGAGGCGTTCTCGGTGCGCTGTCGGCGCTGTACTTCATTCCGAGCAGGCACGTATCGTTTTCCATCTGCATCAATTCCGAGGACGTCGATACGCTCGAGGCTCTGGTCTACGAGCTTCTCGATTATTATCTCGACCAACCGCCGAAGAACTGGGTGCCCGTGCTGCTCAAGCAGCACCGACGGCACGTGCGCGAGAAGCTCGCAGCCTTGAGGCATCTGCCACGTCAGTACCGGCCGAACGGACACTCGTCTCTTCCCATGAGAGATTATGCGGGCACGTACGCCGACCCCTGGTATGGCCGTGTGACGGTCGCCAGGCGGACCGGAGGCGGTCTGTCGATTCGCTTTGACGAGACGCCCGGAATGGAAGGCGCCCTGGAGCACGTGGCCAACGACGTCTTCGAGACGAAATGGAGCCAGCGCGGCATACCGAACGCCTACGTGATGTTCTGCGTCCGGGACGGCCGGGTCATCCAGGTCACCATGAAGCCGGTCTTCCCGTGGACCGACTTCAGCTACGACTATCGCGATCTGCGCTTTTCGCCCGAGCGCTGAAGTGAGTTCGGAACAAGGCAGTGCTCCGGTCGCGTCGGTTGCGGATTTCGGTTACCGGCAGGAGCTCAAGCGCTCACTCTCCCTTGTCGATCTGCTGATTTACGGGTTGGTGCTGATTTCGCCGACGTCGCCTTTTCCTGCTTTCGGAATCATGTATGACGCGAGCGGCGGCATGGTGCCGATGGTGTATGTCATCGGGCTGGTGGCGATGTTTTTCACAGCCCTCAGCTATATGTCGATGTCGCAGGAGTTCCCGCTCGCCGGGTCGGCATACGCGTATACGCGCGGAACGTTCGGAGACAGCGCGGGCTTCATCGCTGGCTGGGCGGTGGTGCTCGATTATCTGCTGACACCGGCCTTGATCTACATTGCCGCGGCGGTGGCCATCGACGCAGTCATTCCGGGAGTTCCTCTGCAGGTGTGGGCGATCGGCCTGCTGGCCGGCAATACGCTGATCAATCTGAGCGGCATCGATTCGGTCACGCGTGCAAACATCGGGCTGCTCACGCTTCAGTTGGCGGCGCTCGGGCTGTTCTTCGTGTTCGCGATCGCTGCGCTCGTCCACGGCACGGCTGGCGCGCACTTGTCCGTGAAGCCCTTCTACGACGGGAGCCACGGGGCTTCCCATCTGTTGCTCGGGGCGGTATCCATCGGTGTGCTCAATTACCTCGGGTTCGATGCCATCTCCACTTTGTCCGAAGAGGCGCGCGGCGGTCCGTCGCTGGTGGCGAGAGCGACGCTCCTTACCCTGTTGGTCACCGCGGCTCTATTCATCGGCCAGAGCTATCTGGCATCCCTGTTCGTGCCGCACCAGGGCGGATTCGCGGCCGGAAAGGCGAGTTACGCGGCATTCTATACGGTTGCCGCGATTATCGGCGGACCTTGGTTGAAGGGGGTGCTGTCGATCGCCGGAGTGTTTCTGGCCGGAATTGCATCGGCGCTCACCTCGCAGGCGGCGATTTCACGGCTGCTCTTCAGCATGGCGCGGGACGGTCGCCTGCCGCGCTCGTTCGCTCACGTCGACCCGCGGCGACAGGTACCGGACCGCGCGACCTGGCTGGTCGCGGTCGTCACGACGGGCTTGATTCTCTTCTTCTCGCACCGTCTGGCGCTTCTGCTCAGCATCGTGAGTTTCGGGGCGATGACGGGGTTTCTGTTCGTGCATGCGTCTGTCGTCAGGCACTTCCTGTGGCGTAAGGCGAGCCGGGATTGGTTGCGGCATCTGATTGCGCCCGTGATCGGCTTTGCGATCATAGCGTTTGTGATGTTCAACATGAGTGAGAACGCCAAACGCGTTGGACTGAGCTGGATAACAGTGGGCGTCGTCATCGTGCTCGTGCGAAAGTTGCGCTCGGAGCGTTTGCATCCGCAGTAATGCGGTCCGATGTAACGCCGCACGATGAATACGCCGATCGCTGCGAGGCACGCCAAGGCTTGCGATCTCTGCCGGTGAGGCGCGGAGGATTCCGCGGCGGCTCTTGACGGACGAGCCGGGTTCGCGCCCACGAGTCGCATTCGCAGCGATCTGTCGCCCGAACATGCAGGCCACAAACATGCAGGCCACATTGGAATCACTCTGAGCGCCTCCTCGAGCCGCGGTGAGCATTGGGCACCGTACCCTCATTTCTTTCCGTGTGTCACCCTCACGGCGGAGGGGGCCGATGTGGCCAATGACGTTCCAATGGAAGGGGTCGGGATCCGGGATGATGGCCGAACTGGAGCGGATTCAGGGATCGGCCTGCTGAAGCCGCACGGTGCCGCCGAGGAACGGGAGCGCTTGAAGTGATTCCGGGGGGCCGCTTCATTTAGAATTTCGGGACTCGACGGATTTTGCGGCAGGCCAGCTGGTCGAAGCATCCCGGAGACGGCCATTCAGCACCGATTGCGTCAACTGCCTTTCGCTTTGTCGGCCGGTTCGCCGATCTGTGCGCGGATCGGGCGGCGATTTCCACCCCGCCAGGCCGATCCGGCCTCTGCGCGCGCAATCGGCCGGGCAGATCGTCGCACAGGCATGAGCCGGCTGCGTGGGGCCGCAGGGAGATTGGGCCCGCCGCTTGGCTTCACGCACCTTGTCGGCCTGCGAAATGACGCCGCTGCCTGACCGGATCCGCCTGGTGCATGATCCTGCCACGGGCGTCGAAGCCATCCGGGCACGTTTCGCCGCGCATGCCTATGACCTTCACCGCCACGATGACTGGTTGGTCGGAGTCACTGATAGCGGCGTGCAGGATTTCACGTGCCGCGGTGCGCGGCGACGCAGTACACCCGGGCGTGTGATCCTGATCGAGCCGGAGGAAGCGCACGACGGAGAAGCGGGCGCGGCCGGGGGCTTTGCCTATTGCATGCTCTACTTGCCGCGCTCGTGGTTGCGGGCCGGTCTCACCGACGCACCCGGCGGTGATCCGGGCTTCGCCAGCAGTCTCTGCGACGATCCGCTGCTCGCCCAAGCCATCCGTTCAGCGTGTAAAGCGGTGTTCCGTCAGAGGGAGCGTCTGGCGCGGGAAGCGGCACTGGATGCCGTACTGGATCACCTGCGTCCGCATCTCGGCCGGCCAAGCCGCGTCACGTCCGCAGGGCGTGAAGAGCGTGTGGCGCGTCTGGCTCGGGAACGGCTGCACGATGACATCGCGGCGGATATCGGATCCGACGCCTTGGCAAAGGCGGCTGGCGCGGCGGATCGATTCCAGCTCGCCCGGGCTTTCCGTGCGTGCTACGGCACTTCGCCGCACGCCTATCTCGTGCAGATCCGCCTGCTGCGCGCGCGCCGGCTCCTGGCGGGAGGAATGCGCCCTGCCAAAGTGGCGGCGGACTGCGGTTTCGCCGACCAGAGCCACCTCGGCCGCCGGTTCCGCAGTGCATACGGCCTTACGCCCGCAGCGTATCGCGCTCTGCGCACGGACGTTCCAGACGGGAAGGGCGGGATGGGCTGAGATATCCGTTGCGGAACCGGCCGTGGGGACAGAAATGATCTTCGATACGAAAGTAGCCATCCTGGTACTGGATGATCTGGAAACGTGGCAGAAGCTGAATGTCGCAGCCTTCCTGGCCACGGGAATCGCTGCCGCGGCGCCGCAAGCACTGGGGGAGCCCTATGAGGACGCATTGGGGCGCGAGCATGCCCGGCTGCTCGGTCAGCCGATGATGATCCTTGCCGCCAAGACCGGGTCGCTTCAACGCGCATACCAACAGGCCATCGAGCGCAATCTCACTCGGGCGGTCTATGTGCGGGCCATGTTCTCGACAGGGCATGACGCGGCAAATCGCGCGGCCTTCAAGGCGGAGCCTGCCGATGCGCCGGACCTCGTGGGTCTCGCTCTCCGTGGTCCGAAGAAGGATGTCGACAGAGCCACCAAGGGAACCTCCCTGCACCTTTAGGGTTGGCCGTGTCTCACCGGCAGGAGAGCTGCAGGAGCGCCTCGGGCAGTCGCGCTCCCTGGACTTTGATCCGGGCGGACGCCTGGGCGATTCGCTCGAGGTCGCCGACGATCAGCGGGATCTTCGCCGCGCCGGTGTTCTCACGAGCCCGATCGAGTCGCCGCGTGCCGGGGATCGGCACGATCCAGGGTCGCTGCGCGAGCAGCCACCAGGCGAGCGCGAACTGCGCGGGCGTGGCGCCTTTCGCGGCGCCGATGTCTTTCAGCAGCGCCACCATCGCCCGGTTCGACTCGAGCGCTTCCCGCGTGAAGCGCGGAAAGTCATTGCGCCGGGATGCTCATCCTCATGACCTTTGCCCTGAAGGCCCCCGGTGACCTCGGGGCATTGATGACGCTTTGCTCCCGGGGAGCTGCGGTCCCGGCCCTAGCGATCGACCAGCTTCTGCATCTGCTCGGGATAGCGCGCACCCTGAACGGTCACCTGGGCGAGCACACGGTCGATCTCGCCGAGATCGTCGCGCGTCAGCAGGATGTCCGCGGCCGCAAGGTTCTCCTCCAGGCGGTGCACCTTGGTCGTGCCGGGGATCGGCACGATCCATGGCTTCTGCGCCAGCACCCAGGCGAGAGCGATCTGTGCACGTGTGACGCCCTTGCGAGTGGCGATCCGGCCGATGCGGTCGATCAGCACCTGGTTTGCCTCGAGCGCTTCCGGGCTGAAGCGCGGCACGGTGCTGCGGAAGTCGGTGCTGTCGAACCTGGTGTTGGCATCGATCATGCCACTGAGAAACCCTCTGCCGAGCGGGCTGAACGGCACGAAGCCGATACCGAGCTCCTCGAGCGTCGGCAGGATTTCCTCCTCCGGCTCACGCCACCACAAGGAGTACTCGCTCTGCAGCGCGGTGACCGGCTGAACGGCGTGGGCGCGGCGGATAGTCTGTACTCCAGCCTCGGAGAGGCCGAAATGCCTCACCTTGCCTTCGCCGATCAGGTCCTTGACGGCGCCGGCGACGTCCTCGATCGGCACTTCCGGGTCGACCCGGTGCTGATAGAACAAGTCGATCCGGTCTGTCTTGAGGCGCCTGAGGGAGGCTTCGGCCACCTGCCGGATGTGCTCGGGCCGGCTGTTCAGGCCGCGCTGCCGGTGCGTGTCCGGCTCGATGTCGAAGCCGAATTTGGTCGCGATCGCGACCTGGTCGCGGACCGGCGCCAGCGCCTCACCGACCAGCTCTTCATTGGCGTACGGACCGTACATCTCGGCGGTGTCGAAGAAAGTGACGCCGCGATCGACGGCGGCGCGAATCAGTGCGATGCCCTGCTGTCTCTCCACGGGTCGGCCATAGCCGTGGCTGAGGCCCATGCAGCCGAGACCGAGGGCCGATACTTCGAGGGTGCTCTTTCCGAGACCGCGTTTCTCCATGGTGATGATCTCCTGCAATGGAGGTGGGTTAGGGGTCGATCAGGATGTCGAGCGTATTGTTCGCCCGTGACGTGATGCCCGCGGGCACTTCGCTGACTGCCATGGTGCGCTTGAAGGGGGGTGCCGTGAGCAGGAGAAGGTAATCCATGGCGCGGCTCCTGATTAGATGGGATGATTCGAAAGGGTCTATGAATGGAGTTCATGAATGCCGCGCGCCAATTTCAATGATCTGCTCGCCTTCCTGGCCGTCGTGCGAGAGGGCAGCTTCACGGGTGCCGCCGCCAAGCTCGGGATCTCCCAATCGGCGCTCAGTCACACCGTCCGCAGGCTGGAGGCGAGACTCGGCATCCGATTGCTCACCCGCACGACCCGGAGCCTCGCGCCGACCGAGGCGGGCCAGCGCCTGCTCGAGCGAATCGCGCCGCATTTCGAGCAGATCGAGACGGAGCTCGACGGGCTCATCGAGCTACGTGACAAGCCGGCGGGAACGATCCGCATCACCGCCGGCGAGCATGCGGCGCACAACGTGTTGTGGCCGGCCCTGGCGACGTTCCTGCCGCGCTACCCGGACATTCATGTGGAGGTGAACACGGATTCCGGATTCACCGACATCGTCGCGGAGCGCTATGATGCTGGAGTACGGCTCGGAGAGCAGGTGGCCAAGGATATGATTGCCGTGCGGATCGGGCCGGATACGCGGATGGTCGTAGTCGGTGCGCCCGGGTATTTTGCAACCCGGCGACCACCGCAAAGGCCGCAGGATCTGACATCCCACGATTGCATCAACATGAGGCTGCCGACGCGCGGCGGTCTTTATGCTTGGGAGTTCGAAAAAGGCAAGCGCGAGCTCAATGTCCGGGTCGGCGGGCAGCTGATCTTCAACAGCATCGCCCTCATGCTCCACGCCGTGGTGGCGGGATTCGGCCTGGCGTTTCTTCCCGAGGATATGGTGCAGCCCCATGTGGCCGCAGGCCGCCTGCAGGTGGTGCTCGAGGATTGGTGTCCGCCGTTTCCGGGGTACCACCTCTATTACCCGGGCCGCCGCCAGGCCTCAGCGGCTTTCGCGCTGCTCGTCGATGCGCTGCGTTACCGGGGTAATGTGACCTGAGGCGCGGCTGCGCGGCGCGTGGCGGCGCCCGATTGGATGAAGCCAGGGAAAATTCAGGCGGCAGAGGCATCCGCGGAGCCGCCCGGCATCACGCCACAGTGACCGCAACGCTCGAGCAACGTGCTGAACTGAGCCGCGCTCAGCGGCCTGCTGTGCAGATAGCCTTGAGACTGCTCGCACCCCAGGTGCCAGAGCACGTCCAGCTGCTCCTGGGTCTCTACACCTTCCGCCACCGTCACCATGTTGAAGGTTCGCGCGATCGAGATGATGATCGACACCAGCCGCCTGCTGCGAGCATCGGCGGTCATCTCACCGATGAAGCTCCGATCAATCTTGAGGGTATCGATGGGCAGGTGGGCCAGCCGGCTCAACGACGAATACCCCGTGCCGAAATCGTCGATGGCGATCCTGACGCCGGCGGCACGCAGATTCTTCAGCTGACCGATTTCCCCGGACGCATCGCCGCCCACTACTCCCTCAGTGATTTCCACGTCAAGACCGCAGCTGTCCGTCGACCACGAGCGCGTGTGCGCGAGAAAACGCTCCACGAAGTCGATCTCACGCAGCTGTATGGGTGATATGTTCACCGCCACGCGTATCGGAGACAGCCCGAGACTTCGCCAATGCTGGCAATCAAGCGCGGCCCGCTCAATCACCCACTCCCCGACGTCCACGATCAGCCCGCTCTCCTCGAGGAGCGGCAGGAATGCCGCCGGCGACACCAATCCCCGGTCCGGGTCGTTCCACCGAATGAGCGCTTCGGCGCCCTCGATGCGCCGGTGCGTGACGCTCACCTTGGGTTGATAATGAAGCTCGAATTCCCGCCGCTCGAGCGCCTGCCGCAGCCGGCGCTCGAGCGCGACCCTCGCAAGCGCCCGGGAGTGCTGTTCCGGGCTGTACTGCCCGTGGCGTTGGCCGCTGATCTTGGCATTGTGCAGCGACGCCTCGGCCCGCTGAACCAATGTGTCCGGATCGTCCCCGTCGTCCGGATGAAATGCGATACCACTGCGAGCGGCCACCGGTATGCCCTGGCCCGCCAATGAAAACGGCTCCTCGAGCATCTCATCCAGCTCTTCGCTCAGCCTCTCCAGTGCGGCCCGACTCCCTTGCCCGGCCGCTCTCGCAACGGCGAACGTTCCGCCGGAGAAATGCGCCAGCATCTCAGTGTCCTGAAACCGTCTTTTGAGACGATCCGCGACCAGCTGCAGCAGAAGATCGCCCGAATGACGTCCGAAGGAGTCGTTGATGGCATTGAGGTTCTGCACATCGAGGACCGCGATGGCACAACGAGACCGCGCGCCGGCCGGATCCTGCAGCAAGTGCCGCAGGCGTTGACAGAAAAGAGGCCGCTTTGCGAGGCCCGTGAGCACGTCGAAATAGGAAAGCAGCCGTACCTTCGATCCCTGGTGCAGGTACTGCAGGGCAAAGGAGAGATTGGCCGCCACCTCCCGCAGCATCCGTGATTCCTCGACGCCGACCCCGCCGAGCTCGCCGCGGCCCAGCCCAAGAAACCCGATCGGGGTATTGTCGACCAGCAACGGCAATCCTAGCACCGCGGGCCGGCCGCTCTGCGGATCACGGCACTCGAACGGCGCGGCGGCATCGCGCGCCCGGCCCCCGCTGCGCGCCTGCAGCTCGAGCGCCTTTTCGATGAGCTCGCAGCTCGCGTTGGCGGCCGCCCGGTCGGCACCCTCGTAGGTGAGCGGCTCGAGCGGCCGGTCTCCGTGTTGACGCAGGGCGACGAGGGCCGTCGGATAGCCGCCGACTGCGACCGCGAGACGACAGGCTTCGCGCAGAAGCTCGGGTCGTTCGCGGATGCGCACGACCGCGCCGTTGATTCCGCTCAGCATGCGCAGCACGCTCGTGAGGCGCTTGATCTGCTGCTCCTGCCTGTGCTGCACGGCGCGGGCCTGCGCCTCCTGAAGCGCACGCTTCACGGCAGGGCCCAGGCGCGCCAGGTTGGTTTTCAGCACGTAATCGACCGCGCCGCGGTGCAGCGCCTCGATGGCCCGCTCCTCGCCGATCGTCCCCGAGACAAAGAGAAACGGCACTCCCGGCGCGCACTCGCGCGCAACTTCGAGCGCCCGCAGGCCGTTGAACTGCGGCAGCGTAAAGTCGGAAAGAATGACGGTCGGCTTGAATTCCAGCAACGCGGCGCGCATCGCCTCCTCCGTCTCGACCCGCCGTACGGTGTGGGCAATCTGCTCACCGAGCAGGTGGTGCGAGGCAAGCTCCGCCTCGAATTCCATATCCTCAACCATCAAGACCCGAATCGCCGCCATGCGTTTGCTCTCACCTGAGTTCTTTGCGGCCATGGCACCCACTCCGTATTCCAGGTGGGCCGCCCGGAAAAATGTACGGCAAAATGGCGAGGCGGGCGGCCTACGCGATTGAAAACCCTAGCACGCCCGCTTCGGTCCATCTGTGAACCATGCCGCGGGCGGCAATTCCCGTGCCAGGAGGGGCTTCCGGTTGACCTTCGGCGATGCCCCAGAGGGGCCGCAAGGCACGCCGGTGCCTGCCGGGCCGTGCAGACGGGCGGTCGGCCGCCGGCCGGGATCGGAGTTGCCTCAGTGCATCCCCGTCGGCGAGCCGGCTTGCAGCCCATCTGACAATGGAAGGGCTTGGAGGGTGAAGAAAAAGGTCGCGCCCCCGTTCATCACGGCATCCGCCCAAATCCGCCCGCCGTGCCGCGCGATGATGCGCTGGACGGTGGCCAGGCCCACGCCGCTGCCCTCGAAATCGTGCACCGCATGCAGTCGCTGAAACACCCCGAAAAGCTTGCCGGCGTACGCCATGTCGAAGCCGGCGCCATTGTCACGGATGAAGTAGACCAGCCCGCCGTCGCGCTCCTCGAGCCCGAATTCGATGTGTGCCGCGGCTCTCTTGCTGGTGAATTTCCACGCGTTGCCCAGGAGATTCTCCAGGACGACACGCAGCAGGCGTGGATCTCCGTCGGCGCGGACTTCATCGCGAATGACGAATTCCACCCGCCGCTCGGGGTCGGAATCGCGAAGCGTGCGCGCCACATCGGCCACCAGGCCGGAAAGATCGAAGACATGACGAGTCATCTCGGCGCGAGTGATTCGCGAGAGCTTCAAAAGATCCTCGATCAACTGCGCCATGCGCGTCCCGGACTCGCGGATGAGACGCAGATACTTCCGTCCATCCTCATCGAGTTGTTGCAGCTTGCGCTCAGAGAGGATTTCCGCCATGCCGTTGATGCCTCGCAACGGGGCGCGCAAGTCGTGAGCCACGGAGTGCGTGAACGCATCGAGCTCGCGGTTTGCCTCCTCCAGCCGCCTCGTCCATTCACGCCGCTTCATCGCGAGTTGCACATGAGTATTGACGCGGGCCAGAAGCTCCGCGGCGGAGAACGGCTTGACGAGGTAGTCGTCTGCGCCGGCCTCGAGCCCTTCGATGGCAGATTCCTGGCCGGCTCGGGCCGACAGCAGAATCACCGGGACGGATGCGGTGTGCGGTTCAGCTCGCAACGCACCCACTAGCTCGATGCCGCTCAATTCCGGCATCATGACATCGCTGACGATGATGTCCGGCAAGTCCGCTCGCGCAGCGTCAAGACCCTGGCGACCATCGAATGCCGTCGACACCTCGTACGAGGGCGAGAGAAGTGCCGAGATGTATTCGCGCAGATCCGCGTTATCGTCGACGATCAGCACGCGCGGGCGGATGCCTGAAGCAACCGGTTCCGGCGGCGCTCTGACAGCTCCTGTGACGTCGCTCGTCCGCAGCCAGCGGTGCGCGTCCGCGACGTGCGCCGCCCTTTCGGCTGTCGCGCGTTCCGGCCCGTCGGACTGGCTCACGGAATCCGCCGGGAGATGGGCGAATCCCTTGAGCAGCTCGACGCGGAACGTTGAACCGGATCCAGCGGTGCTGCTCACCTTCACCGATCCGCCGTGAAGCGCGACGGGCTCGCGAACGAGAGCGAGACCGATGCCGGTTCCCTCGCAGGCCCGGCCTGAAACGCCGGCGACGCGGTGAAATCGGTCAAAAACGTGCGGCAGCTCGTTCCCGGGAATGCCGATGCCCGTATCGGCGACTTCGAGGATGATCTTGTCCGTCCCCTCGCGCAAACGGACCGTGATGCTTCCTTCGCGGGTGAATTTGAATGCGTTGGAAACGAGGTTGAGGACGATTTTCTCCCACATGTCCCGATCCACCCAGGCCGGCTGCGACAGCTCAGGACAGTCGACGTAGAGACGAAGCGAGCTCCTGGTGACGGCAGACTCGAACATCCCGGCAAGTTCCGCCGTGAGCTGCGCAAGGTCAAGTGGCGCGAAGCGCGCCTGCGCGCGGCCCGCCTGAAGCCGGGAGAAGTCGAGAAGCGCGTTGACGAGCTTCAGCAGTCTGAGGGCATTGTCGTGGGCAAGCGTGATCCGGTTCCTTTGCGCAGGCGCGAGCGGCTCATGGCGGTCGGCCAGCGCATCCTCGAGAGGGCCGAGCATCAGCGTCAGAGGTGTGCGGAATTCGTGACTGATGTTGCTGAAGAAGTCAGTCTTGGCACGATCGAGCTCCCTCAGCTTCTCGGTCGCCTCGCGCAGCGCCTCGTTTGCCGCGCCAAGCTCGCGGCTGCGGGCGAGGACCTCCCTCTCAAGCGCGCGCGCGGGGCTCAGCAGTCCGTCATTGGAATCGCTGGCCCGTACGAGATCGGTTACGTCCTCGACCCTGTGCAGAATGTAGAGAATCTCGCCGGCTGCATCGAGAATCGGAATATTCTTCGGACTCCAGTATCTGGAGAGAAATTCTCCGCCGGGACCCGGTATGTCGTACTTTTGTACGGCCATCGTATCGGGCGCGCGAGTGCTCATGACGCGCTCGAGCGAGACTCGCAGGTTGTGCGTGCCGGTGGCCGCGGGATCCGCAGGGTCGTCCGGAAACACCTCGAAAAGCCCGCGACCCAGGATCTGCTCGTGGGTAGTGTGGGTCGCGGTGAGACGCGCCCGGGTCGCCGCTACCATCGTGTAGCGGGGCGCGTCGGGCAACAGAACGAGAATGATATCCGGGGATTCCTCGAAGAGACGGCGGAAGTCGAGCTCGGTGGTCACTGCGTTAGGCCAGAGTCTGAGTGGTGCCGGCGCCAGCGAAGCATATTATGTAATATGATGAAGTTGCGTCAATCGGCATCCCCGGATTTGACACGCGCTGCTGCGCGCGTTGTCTCGGTACGCCCTGGCCGAGCGAGCGTGCCGGGGCGCCGGCAGGGGGCCGCGATACAACGCCCGGGGGTTGCGTTCCGCCGTCCTTTCGCGCGCCATGTGCGGCGCACCCGCCGATTGAAACGGCCGGCCGACGCCACCGGATTGCAGCTTGGCGCTGCGGTTATGACGGCGGCCCGGCAGGCGCCTCATTCGCTCTCGGCGGCACGCTGATTCCGAGGGCTCGAAGGATCTCGTCACGCGAGGAGCTCTTCCCGAGCCACCGGTCGGCTCCCGCCGCCCGCACGGCCGTGATGTTCTCGTCCGTGAGCGAATTGGACAAGATGACCAGATTCGCCTTCGCGGCCGTCGGGCTTGTCCTGAGTCGCCGGCACAATTCGATCCCGTCGACGCGCGGCATGTACAGGTCGATGACCACAAGCTGCGGCCGGAACGTCGTGGTGAGCTGTCCCGCTTCGAAGCCATCGCTCGCCCATTCGACCCGAGCGTCCGGACAGGCCGCGGCAATGATCTCCCGAAGGTAAGTCGCAAACACCGGATCGTCGTCCACGAGCAACACGCGAAGCGCACCGTTCATGGCCGAATCCGTGCCGTCGTCGGTAGAAATTCCGTGCGCCGTGGCAAATGTCCGCAAGTCTTCCATCAGGAATCTCCGATGTCCGCCGGCGGTGCAAACCGCAGGCAGCAGCCCCTTGCGGGCCCATTCGCGCACCGTGACGGGCGAGACCATCAGCAGCGCGGCCGCCTGCTTGGATGTGCAGTACTTTTGAGTGGGCGTGTGCAAGATCGACGTGCGGGCATGCACGAGTGCAGTGAATTATGTCTTCAGGATGCAGCATCGCTTCCGCCGGATCCAGCGTTTTCGTTGAATTCCTCGATTCCATCGCATTTGCGCGATCCGTGGGGCGCGGCGGGTTTGTCCGCCTTGGGAAGTGCGGACCTCGATGCCGCTACCGGACTGCGGCCGGTGCTCGTCGCGGGTCTCGTGCCGATTCCCGGACATCCGGCTATTCTTACTGTGTCATAAGTTCCGCTTCGCGATCGGCAGCGCGCAGCAGGGGCAGCGGTCGAGCCGCTGCGCGATGGCGCGAGCCAGAAGGTAGCGAAGCGTTGGG
>JAJZLX010000209.1 GCA_021850555.1 Pseudomonadota bacterium
GTTGAATTCCCCGAGCATGATGGGCGTGTGCGGTCTACCCGCGGCCGCGAGCTCGCCCCGGAGGCTGACGATCGTGTTCCCGAGCGCGGCGGGCGCTTCGTGAAGAAGGTAGCTGTTACTTTCCTCTCCGGGCTGCTGCAGGTAGTCGTGCAGCTCGACGAAATCGTAGCGGGCGTGCGTGAGCACGATCCTGTCCCAGTCGTGATGAGCGCTGCCGGCCCCGGTCACGACGACACCTACCCTTGCGGCGGGATCGGCGGCCTTCATGAGCGCGTAGTAGCCCTCGGGACCGGAAACTGCTTCGGCATAGGTCATCGGATCGTGTGGTTTGGGATGCAAGTCGTATTTCCAGTTGCCGAACACCTCGTTACCTACCGTCCAGTATTTGATGTAGCGGTCATAGCCCTTGCGCCGTGCGTAGGCGATCCACGCCGCCGCCTCCTTCGGATCTCCTCCGCCGGTACATGTCTCATTGGAGCCGTAGTTGACCGTGATTGCGACATCGTAGTGTCCGGGAATGACGATGTCGTGCATGAAGTTGTCGAAGGTGCTGCTGGGGTCGTGGGCTGATGTCAGTTGATTGTTTTCTGGGTTGCATTCCGTCTGCGTCTTCCAATGGTAGGTATCGGCCGTAGATCCACCGGGCCATCTGAGGATCCTCGGATGAACCGAGGCAATCTCGGCTGGCAGGTTGCGGTCGGTGACGCCGTACCAGATGGCGAGATTCGTGCCTACTTCGTCGCGAGAGACGGTGGCTATCACTCTGGCGGGATCTACGATCACGTCCGCGCTCGAGCGATCGGCGGAGGACGCGGCGGGAAGCTCAGGGCTTGCGCAAGTGCGCGTGGCGGCAGGGGCTCCCGGCTGAACCGCCGGTTGCGCTTGAGGGCCTCGGGGAGAAGCGGCATGCAGTCAAGCCGAAGACGGCGGCCAGCAACGGAATAAATGCGAGCGCGATGCCCGTTCTGGAGCCGCGTGAATCGAAAAACGGAGTGACGCGACATTGGTCTGTGCCTGTTTGCCGATGAGGTCCGGTTTGTTGACGCCAGCGGCGGGATCAGCGTATGGTTCTTCCGAAACGCGCCCATCCTTCAGGATCTTATCGGTTTCGCACGATATGCGCCAATTGGCCATTGCGGTTACGCAAAGCGAGCGCGGAACCGCGCGGATTGGAAATCGCCAATGAGAACCGCTGTTGGCCGCCGAGTGGTATCCCGCGCGGCGGCGAGCGCCGTCAGCAGGGTCCTGCAGGACCGCCGCTTCAGGGCGCTGCCGGCGCTGATGCTGTGGGTGCAGATCGGCTACATGGCCATCGACTTCGCGCCTCCTGCGCCTCCTCTGGCACCGGTTTTGTTGACGCCAAGTCCGATCGCCCGCGTGGTCAAGCTCGTCCTGCTGGCGCTCGGGGCAGCGGTGGCATTGTCGCGGATGGCGAAGACGCGGGGCGTCCTCCGCGAGCTCAATCGCCCCTTTCTGTTGTTCATCGGACTCGCCGCCTTGAGCGTCGCGTGGTCCATCGACAGGCCGGTCACTGCCGCCCGGCTCGCCGCGCTGGCGTCGATGGCGATGGTGTGTTTCGCGTTCGGCGTCGGGGCATGGCATCCCAGACGGTTTCAGGATGTGGTAAGGCCGGCGTTGACACTGATTCTCGCGGCATCGCTTGTCGTAGGCGTGGTCGACCCCAGCTGGGTCAGAGAGATCGGCAACACCATTTCTTTGAAGGGCGCGTGGCGAGGCCTGGCCGCGCAGAAGAACGTGTTTGGAGAGCTGGCGGGTTGCGGGGTGATTTTCTGGCTCCATGCCTGGCTCGCGCGCGAGGTACGCCCCTACCGCGCGTTGGCCGGCACAGGCATTGCATTGACATGCCTGATCCTGTCGCGCAGCTCCACGTCCTTGTTCTGTACGGTGTTTGCGGCTGCGTTCCTGCTGATCATCATGCAGCGGAGTCCGGCGATGCGACGGTACATGCCGTACATCGTGGTGGTGTTTTCTGCAGCATGCGTCACCTACAGTCTCGCGGTCATGAACGTGGTTCCCGGGCTGGAGCGGGTTTTGATCGAGCCGTTCCTGAGGTTCACCGGCAAGAACCTGACCTTTTCGGGCCGCACGCAGATCTGGCAGATCATCAAGGAGAACATTGCGCGCCATCCGTATCTCGGCTCCGGCTTCGGCGCGTACTGGGGCGCAGGGCCGGTTCCGTCATCGCCGTCTTACCAATTCATGACAAGCATGTGGGGATTCTGGCCGACCGAGGCACACAATGGCTACTACGACATGAGAAACGACCTGGGCATCGTCGGGCTGTTCTGCCTGTTCGGCTACATGCTCGTCTACCTGCGCCAGTGCTTGCGATTGATCCGGTTCGATCGCATTCAAGCCACGCTCTTTCTGGCGTTGCTGTTTCAGCAGACGCTCCTGAACCTCACCGAATCGACCTGGCTCGACCTCGACAATTTCTGCTTTACGATCATGACTGCCGCGACGGTGTTGCTCGCGCGCGCGCTCTTCGAGCATCAGCGGGTCCGCAGCAGCGAGCGCGTCATGGCTGCGAAAATGCAACCCCGACCATCGGCGAGCTCACCCGGTATTCGCATCAGATTGTGAGTCGCTCGTCCTCTTTCCGGGTACCCATGCATGCGGCATTGCCGCGGCGGTTGAGCATCGCTGCCGGCTTGCGGAGGAGAAAAAGCGCAGGCCGGGCGAGATCGAGCAGTGCGCGGACGCCCGCGTCGCTTCATCGATAGCCTCGTTGGCAGGGCCGCGACAGGGGGATGCGCGTCGACTTGTCCAGGAGCTTGATGACCGAGGCGCTGCGCACACCCGCGGCTGCGCAGGTGCGCGATACCCGCAAGGTCAGCAAAACACGCGACGAATGGACTCGACGGGCGTACGGGACTTGGCGGAAATCATCACCGTATGATGGTGCGGCTGGCGCTTTGACTTGAGCTTCTCGAGGGCCTCCTGATCGAGAGGTGAGGTGCCCCAGTAGCACAAAGTGCGGACAGCCGGGTCGTTCCAGTGGCCGGAAGCTTCGCGCAGCACGTTCTGGGCGAACATGCCGTAAAGGACGTACTCGGCGAAGGCAAGTTTCGCAGCCAGTGCCTGCTGCCACGGCTTCGCCGCGCGACTCTCCAGGCGGCGCTGCAGTTCGAGTACATTTTGCCGACGCCACGGAATGACGTTTCCGATGTAGTTTGTGTCGAACGTCGCTTCTGCCGGCAGTCCCAGAAGCTCGGCGGCCGATTGATGCCAGCGGTCGTTGTTTGGAATCTTGCCGCGCAGGCCGGTTTCAACGAACAACGGCACTTTGCCGTCGCGCTCGAGCTCGCGCGGCTCGAACCCGGAGATGAAGAAGACATCGGAGTCGGTGCAGAGCAGGACGTCCTCGGACACAACGGATGCAATCGACAGCTTCACGATCTGCTGCAGGATCCAGTTTCTCACCGGCAGCGATCGCAGGCTGAACCACACCTTGGGAATGCCCGGCAGACGAAACAGCCACGGAGGCAGGACGTCCTCGACTGTCAGCATCGCCGTTCTGGAAGAAATGAACGGCTTGAACAGCTCCGCGTCGCGCCGATCAATGATGAGGTAGTGCTTGACGTGCGGTGCCACCCAGCGCTCGATACTTTCGACGAGCATCGAACAGCGGTCCCGGTCCGGCGCATAGCACGGGGTCACGAGCGCGTAAGTCAGGGAGTTCATGCCGGGCGTCAGAACCTGTTGATCACCGCGCCGAGGATCCGGGAATTCGTGGAGGTCAGTTGGCGGCAGATCTCGTTCAGGTCGCTGAATCTCGTCACCTCCGCCCGGCCCAGCATGAGCACATTGCCCGCCACCGCCGCGACCGCCAGGCCGTCTGAGAACTGGGTCGTCGGCGGAGTATCGAGGATCACGAACTCGAAGTGGCGCCGCCATTCGCGCATGGTGCGCTCGAACGCCCCTCCGGAGAGCAGCTCCAGGGGACTGCCGGGCAGGTCGCCGGCAGTCATCAGCGCCATGTCGGGCAGCCCCTGGATGCCGTGAAAGTGATGCGGGCCACCCTTGGTCATCGCCTGCGCGAGGCCGATGTCGTTGTCGGCGCCGAACAGGCAGTGCTGATTCGGGCGGCGCAGGTCGGCATCGACCAGGAGTGTGCGCCGGCCGAGCTGCGCAAAGGAGATGGCAAGCTCGGCCGCAAGCTGCGAGCGGCCCTCGCGGCCGCACGGGCTGAGGAGGGCGATGATTCCCGCGCCGCCCCACCCCTTGCAGCGCAGCAGCAGCTGTGTGCGCAGGCTCCGGACCGTCTCGCTCCGGGGGTGATCGGGGTCGTGCAGCAGGATGATCTGTTTCGATGGTTCCAGCTGGTCGCGCTCCCAAATCACGATATCGCGCCTATGAGAGGTTCGGCGCAGCATCTCCTCGATGATTCCGGGGCTCTGCAGCTGATCCCGCTGATTGATCCACTCCGCGGCCTCCTCCAGCTGCCGTTCCGTGACGGCTCCGCACTTGAGCGCCGCTTCCCCGAAGCGGATGCTCAGCGTCTTCGCGAGCTCGTTGATCCGCTCGATCGCCTCATTGGAAAGCTGAAACAGCAGCACCAGGGCTTCCGAGAGCCTCTCGTCGAGGTCATCGCGCAAGGGGTCAACGGGTTGCGAGCTCATGAGATCGCCGGAAGAGGTGAAGGTCGATATTGTGGAGTCCTGGTCCACGCGGGACTATTGCTTGAGTTCACGAAAACCCTCCTGGGAGAGAGCCCTGACAGGTTCCGGGGACGGATGGAGACTCCCCTTCTTGGCCCATCCTGAGCGCCCTCGGGCGCGACGTCGAGCCGTGCCACAGGCGGTCGTTACGACCCCATTGCCGGTTTGCCCGGCCGCCGATAGCATGAGCCAACCTGCAGAATCATGATCTTGGACCCGGTTTTCTGGCAAGAGGGTACCGACAATAACACCCCTGAAGTCAATCGAGGGCGTTGTCCTTGAGAGCAATTCCGGGCCTGTCCGAGATTCCCAATGACCATTGCGGGGCACCAACTGATTGATTTCCTTACGTCATCCGGTCACGACCCTCGCCCAAGGCGGGGGTGGTCGCACCGTGTTTCCAGCACTCCGCGGGCCGAATCCGCTCCTTGATCCGGCTCGTCCGAGCTGTGCGGGCCGGTCGGACGGGTGGGGACATTGGCTGGGCGCGACCCGCGAGCGAGCCGATTCCCGCGGGACCATGCGCTGTCCGGGAAGGCCTCAGACCCCGCGGAACCTGTGAAATCAAATACTTGGTGCTTTGGCAATCCAGGCCTGAAGCCGGCTCAACGAAAGGGGGAAACCGAGGATGTCCACTAGATCGACCATAGCCGCCTCCTTCGAGCAGGTGGCTCGCGAGCGAGAGTGTGAGCTCGCGCCGCTGAACGATGATCTCAAGCTTCTGGATTCGGGGCTCGACTCCTTGGGCTTCGCGCTGATCGTCGCCCGGCTGGAAGACGCCCTCGGCGTCTACCCATTCGATACCACGGGGACATTCCCGGTCACGTTCGGGGACTTCGTGAAGCTGTACGACTCGCAGCCGAAGTAGGTCCATGGCGCTCTGGGAATCG
>JAJZLX010000781.1 GCA_021850555.1 Pseudomonadota bacterium
GCCCCTTGACCGTCATCTCCGCCATGTGGTGCGTCTGATCGAAGAGCACCGCCGAGTCGCGCCAGGCGCGCTGCTCGTCCCGCCAGTTGGAGAACTCGCTCGGCACCACCGGATACACGTAGGCCCCGAGCCGCGAATTGCGCAGCATTCTCACCGGGTTATCGACGGTGGCGAGAAGCTGGTCCAGGCTCGATCGATCGCCCGCCCCCCCCTGGGCCTGCGGCTCACGCGCGTCACGAATCTCACCCGGCGATTTGTTCATGGATTGACCCTTCAGTACGATTGGCGCGCCACGGTAGCGAGTCTTCGTCCGGGTCAGAAATCCAAAGTTGTAATGCCAACTATCGACCGGACGGATAATGCGCGCAACCGCCCGAGGCAACCGTGAGCGAACTCAATCGACCGAAGAGATTGGCCCGGCGGTTGCGCCCGGCGCCCGACCCCCGCCCAGCCTGCGCCAGGCGTCCGCGCGGAACTCGCTCGGCGAGCACCCGGCGTGCCGCGAGAAAAAGCGTGAGAAATAGGCTGCGTCGGCGAACCCCAGGGTGAGCGCAATCTCCTTCACCGACAGCGAGCTGTAGGCGAGGTCGCGCTCGGCCTCGTGCAGGAGCCGGCGCTGGATCACTCGCAACGCCGAGCCGCCGAGGTGCTGCCGGCAGATGCGATTGAGCTGTGGCACGCTGATTCCGATCTCCCGGGCGTAGAAGGCAAGCTGCTTTGCAGCGCGAAAATGCTGGTCGATCAGGGCAGTGAAGCGCTGCGCATGCGCCACGGCTCGCCGGTCGCCCGGGGGATGAGCCGCCTGCGGGGCACAAATGCGCGCAAGACGCAGCAGCGTCAGCCGCAGCGCGGACTCGATCGCCGCCAGTCGTCCGGCCTCGCGGCCGTGGGCTTCGGCAAGCAGCGCCTCGATCGCTGCCGATGCCCCGGCCCCGTGCCCGCCGACATCCAGAGCAAGACATTGTGGCCGGCGCAGCCGGGTGAGCAGTCCCGCATCACCCAACAGACCCTCGGCATGCTGGGCGACCACGGTGATCACATCGCCCTCGATATCACGGGAGAACCGGAAGCCGTGGTTGTGTCGTGCCGGGATCCATATCGCGCAGGGCGGGCGCAGGGGCATCACCTCCTCATCCAGGCGAGCTTCACCCTCGCCGGCGCGGACCTGAAGGATCTGCACGAACAGATCGTGCTGGTGCAGGCCGATCTCCCAGTTGTAGAGGCGGCTGCGCTCGGGGATCGACTCGCTGTGCAGCCGCTCCGGCAGAAAGGGCTGATCGGACTCACCATACAGAGCATAAACCGGGATCTTTTCCACGACCGGCCTCGGACTTAGGGACGCACGGATTGTCCATGCGATCGGCGCTTCCGTCCATTCCAGAAGCCATACGGCGCACTTAGTCTTGGAAAAAAAGGCGATTTCGGGGGATTGCATGCGGACTCAGGTCGTGATCGTCGGCGCCGGCCCGTCGGGGCTGTTGCTCGGCCAGCTGCTGCATCGGTCCGGGATCGACAATATCGTCCTGGAGCTGCGCGGCCGAGAGCACGTACTCGGCCGCATTCGCGCCGGAGTGCTGGAAGAGATCACGGTCAAGGCGCTGACGGAGGCGGCGGTGGATACGCGCCTGCGGCGCGAAGGGCTGCGACATGACGGCGTGCAGCTGTGCTTCGATGACAGCCGGCACCGGATCGATCTACACCACCTCACCGGAGGCAAGCACGTGCTGGTCTATGGCCAGACCGAGGTCACGCGCGATTTGATGGAGGCGCGCGCCGCCAGCGGACTGGCGACGGAGTACGAGGTACCCGACGTCAGTCTGCACGATTTCGATACCACGCGCCCGAAGGTTCATTACACCCGTGGAAGCAGGAGCGTCGCGATCGAATGCGATTTCATTGCCGGCTGCGACGGGTTTCATGGTGTGTGCAGGGCCAGTGTCCCCCAGACGGCCGTGCGGATGTACGAGCGGGCATACCCTTTCGGGTGGATGGGTCTGCTGTCGGAGACGCCGCCCGTCAACGATGAGCTGATTTACGTAAATAGTCCGCGTGGCTTCGCACTGTGCAGCATGCGCTCGAAGACGCGCAGTCGCTACTACGTCCAGTGCCCGCTGACCGACAAAGTGGAAGACTGGAGCGATACGCGCTTCTGGGATGAGCTCAGGTGCCGGCTGGACCGTGCAAGCGCCGAGCGACTGATCACCGGGCCGTCGATCGAGAAAAGCATTGCGCCGCTGCGCAGCTTCGTCGCCGAGCCCATGCGCTTCGGGCGGCTGTTCCTGGCCGGCGACGCGGCGCACATCGTCCCTCCCACCGGCGCCAAGGGCTTGAATCTCGCCGCATCCGACGTCTTGCTGTTGTGGCAGGCGCTGGCGGAGCACTATCGCGGAAGCCCCGCCGGTCTTGCGCAGTATTCCGAGCGCTGCCTGAGCCGCATCTGGAAAGCCGAGCGGTTCTCGTGGTGGCTCACGAGCCTGCTGCACCGGTTCCCGGAAGACGGATTCGGCCGTAAACTGCAGCATGCGGAACTCGAGTACCTGTTCAGCTCCGAGACGGCCCGGGCCGTCTTTGCCGAGAACTACGTCGGTCTGCCGTTGGAGTTTTGACTCGCTCCGCGGCTCCGCCGCGCCCGTCGCAGGCTGCCGGCACGACCCGCAGTGAACAAAAACTCGCCCCCCGGCGCTTGTGCCCTGGAGCGGCGGACATTACGGTCACGGTCACCAGTCCACCGCAGGGTGCCCGGCCGGTTGCCGCGTGCCCGAGATACTTCGGAGTAGCAGTCATGAACGCCGTCCCCGCACCGCGCGCGATCGCCGAACAGCCCACCCCCTCCAGCGCACTCACCGAATTCCTGAAGCGCAAGCCGCGTCTGCTCGTGAACGGCGAGTGGGTGCAAGCGCACGGCAAGGGCCGCATCGCAGTCATCGACCCGGCGACCGAACGCCAGATCGCGGAGGTTGCCGACGCGGACGCCGCAGACGTGGACCGCGCCGTGCGTGCGGCGCGGGCAGCGCTCGAGAGCGGCCCCTGGGCGCAGATGCTGCCGGACGAGCGCGAGCGGCTCATGTGGCGCCTGGCGGACCTGATGGAGCGCGACGCGCAGGAGCTCGCCGAGCTCGAGAGCCTCGACAACGGCAAGCCGATTGCCATGGCGCGCCTGATCGACGTGCCGGGCGCGATCTCGCACCTGCGCTACATGGCCGGTTGGGCGAGCAAGATCGACGGCCAGACGTTCAACACATCCCTGCGCGCCGCCCCGGGCACGAAGTTCCATACCTACACGGTACGCGAGCCGGTGGGCGTGGTCGCCCAGATCATTCCCTGGAATTTCCCGCTGCTCATGGCGACCCTGAAGCTCGCGCCGGTGCTGGCGACCGGTTGCACCAGCGTACTGAAGCCCGCCGAGCAGACTCCGCTCAGCGCGTTGCGCCTGGGTGAGCTGATTCTCGAGGCCGGCTTCCCGCCGGGCGTGGTCAATGTCCTGACCGGACTCGGGGAGAGCACCGGCGCAGCCCTCGTAGCCCATCCCGGCGTCGACAAGATCGCGTTCACCGGCTCGACCGAGGTGGGCAAGATCATCAACATCGCCGCCACCGCGACGCTGAAGCGCGTCTCGCTCGAGCTCGGCGGCAAATCGCCGGTGATCGTGCTGCCGGACGTCGATCCGCAGACCGTGGCGGGCGGCGCCGCCCAGGCGGTGTTCTTCAACTCCGGCCAGGTGTGCGTGGCCGGCTCGCGCCTGTTCGTGCAGCGCAAGATCTTCGATAAAGTGATCGAGGGCGTGAGCGAAGCTTCCCGGTCCATCGTCATGGGACCGGGCCTCGATGAGCACACCCAGATGGGTCCGTTGGTGTCGCAGGAACAGCGTGACCGCGTGCTCGGCTATCTGCAATCCGGACGGGAGCAGGGTGCCACCATCGCAGCAGGAGGCGAGGCTCCGGCCCACAAGGGCTACTATGTCAAGCCCACGGTGATCGTCGACGTGAAGCCCGACATGAAGATTGTCCGGGAGGAAATCTTCGGCCCCGTGGTGGTCGCACAGCGCTATGACGATCTGAACGAAGTGGCCGCCTGGGCCAACGACACCCCGTACGGCCTGGCCGCGAGCATCTGGTCGAACGACCTGCGCGCGGTGCAGCGGCTGGTACCGAAGATCAAGGCGGGCACGGTATGGGTGAACTGCCATGCCATGATCGACGCCGGCATGCCCTTCGGGGGCTACAAGCAATCCGGCTTCGGGCGCGAGCAGGGCCGGGCCGGCATCGAGATGTACACCGAGTTGAAGTCGGTGTGCATGGCAATCTAGGACCGAGTCGGAGATACGCCATGGCATCCCCAGAGCAGCAACGCCGCTGCACGTTGATTCGCCAGCCCGATGGAGCCTACCGGCTGACGTTCGAGCAGGCGCCGATACCGAAACCCGCCGAGCATGAGGTGCTGGTGCGCGTGCACGCGGCATCCCTCAACCGACGCGACGTCTACGTGTTGCACGGACAGTATCCCATGCCCCCCCGCCCGTCCCTGGTCCCGCTGTCGGACGGCGCCGGTGAGGTTGTGTCCGTCGGCACGGGCGTCACACGCTTCAAGGGCGGCGATCGCGTCGCCGCCATCTTCTTCCAGCGTTGGCTCGAGGGCCGGCCGGATGCCGAGACCCACTCATCGGCGCTCGGCGGACAGATCGACGGCATGTTGTCCCAGTATGTCTGCCTGTCGGAGGAGGGTCTGGTCGGCGTTCCGCAGGGCTATTCCCACGAGGAGGCCTCGACCCTGCCGTGCGCGGCCGTCACCGCCTGGAACGGCCTCATGACGCGCGGACGGATGCAGCAGGGCGACAACGTGCTGATCCTCGGCACCGGCGGCGTGTCGATCTTCGGCCTGCAGTTCGCCGCTGCCGCCGGCGCGCGCCCCATCGTCACGAGCTCGAGTGACGAGAAGCTCGCGCACGCGAAGACGCTGGGAGCAGCCGCCACGATAAATTACCGCAAGACATCGGATTGGTCGCAAGCCGTGCGTGCCGCCACCGGCGGCGTCGGCGTGCACCAGGTGCTCGAGGTAGGCGGAGCCGGCACCCTGGTGCAATCCATCGCGAGTCTCGCCCCCGGCGGGCACATCGCATTGATCGGGGGACTCGCGGGGTTCGGCGGCGACATCCCGGCGATGGCACTGTTGCACGCCAATGCCACCGCGAGCGGCATCTACGTGGGCTCGAGGGCGGATTTCCAGACCATGAACGCGTTCATCGAGCGGCACCGGATCCGCCCCGTAATCGATCGTGTCTACGAGCTCGATGAGGCGGATGCCGCCTATCGGCGCATCGAGGCGGGAGAACACCTCGGCAAGGTGGTCATCAGACTGTAAGCCTCAATACGGCCGGGTTGCGCGCTGACCCTTCGTCTGGTTGGCGCGAGAGATGACGTATTCGCGAATCGCCCCGATCTCGCGCGGGCTCAGCTCTGTGGCGAATGCCACCATCCCGCCCGACTGGAGAAGTTCGCCACTGACGATCCGCCGCCACAGGCCGGGATTGGCGAGCGCAGGAGCGTAGCGCAGATCCGGCAGCACCCCGCC
>JAJZLX010000774.1 GCA_021850555.1 Pseudomonadota bacterium
CGGCAGAACATTGCCGCCGTCGAGAGGGAAGGTCACGATCCGGACACGGTCATAGAGATGCGGGTGGGCGGCGAGCATGGCGCGGAACCGGCTGAGGCGGGCTGCCAGAAACGGACTGTCGCCGGGGGCGATCACGCCAGCGTAGAGCTTTCCCTGGCCCCGCACCAAGGGTGCGATGATCCGAGTGTAATAGCCCGTATGCGGCCAGACCTCGAGCACCCGGGACTGGGGCCGGATACCGAAGAACAGCAGGGTCTGTGCCGGATGGCGATAGCGGTCACGGCTGCGGTCGGACGGGGTGCGGGGACTGGCGAGGATCGCATCGAGGCGGGAGGTCGTCGTCCGTCGCCCCGGTACGCTGGCGCAGCCCGAGAGCAGGGCCAGGGTGGCCAGGGCGGCCGCAGTCACGGTCAGGGAGGCTCGCATGGGGGGCATTGTGGACGGGCTCACCGCCAAAAAAAACCCGCCCAGGCGGAGTTTCTGGAATCGAGGGGAAAGTGCCTCACGACACGTCTCGAAATCCGCGACCCCCAAAGGGCATCGGGCTCAGGAGACCGCCGAGACGGTGAGTCGGACGGGCTGCCCGGCCGCGCTCAGCCCGCGGCCGGGCGCAGAAACACGCTTACCGTCGGTACGGGCCGCCGCCGGAGCGGGGACGCGGAGCGCGCTCCTGGGCTTCGTTGACCCGCAGGGCCCGACCGTTCATCTGAAAGCCGTTCAGCGCCTGGATCGCCCCCTGAGCCTCGCCCGGTGACATCTCGACAAAGCCAAAGCCGCGCGGCTTACCGGTTTCCCGGTCGTTGATGAGTTTGACCGATTCCACCTTGCCGTGACGCTCGAAAAGCGCCTTGACGTCCTGCTCGGTGGCGTTGAAAGGCAGATTGCCTACGTAAATCGTCGTCATCCGGAGGTCTCTCTTGGCAGTGCGGTCAACGGACGGTGCCGCCCGTCCGCGTGTACCGCGGGGTCATTCGGGAACGCGTGAAGGGAGGGTATCGAAGGGGCTGGAAAAGCAAACGTGATCAATCCACTGCGAAGATACGCCGTCATGCTACTCCCGGCTTTTGCGGGAAGCAAACAGTCTCGCGGACACACAGGCTGCGCTCAGACCGGGTCCCGAACCGAATCCCGGAGCCGAGTGTTGCATGACTGCAACGGGCGGCCGGGGTGGAGCCCGACGCCGGCACGTGCCGCCCATCAGGACGCTCTAGCTCGCCGCAGGCTCCAGGTAGGCATAGCCGTTGAGCTCGTTTTCATAGAAGCGCTTGAGGACCTGGCTTTCGGCGATGCTCATCCGTCCGTCGCGGATGGCCCGCTCGCAGTCCCGGGTCAGGGCGGGAGACAACTCGGCCACGTCGTACTCCATATATTCCAGCACCCGGTTGGCGGTGTCTCCCTTGACGACTTCCTCGATCCACCAGCCACCCTCGTCATGGCGCCTGACGTGCACGACATGGGTGTCCCCGAACAGGTTGTGCAGATCTCCGAGGGTTTCCTGGTACGCCCCGACCAGGAAGGCCGCCAGGTAGTACTTCTCCCCGGCCCTGAGCTCGTGCAGCTCCAGCGTGCGTTTGTCGTCCCGCAGCGAGACGAAGTGATCGATCTTGCCGTCGGAGTCGCAGGTGATGTCCGCCAGCACCCCGGTTCTCGACGGGCGCTCGTTCAGCCGGTGAATCGGCATGATCGGGAAGAGCTGATCGATGGCCCAGCTGTCGGGCAGAGATTGGAACACCGAGAAATTGCAGAAATAGGTATCCGACAGGATGGACTCCAGACCCTCGAGCTCCTCGGGCTGGCGCTCGATCCGGCGACAGACATCGCGGACCTTGGCGCAGGTCGCCCAGAACAGCCGCTCGGCGAGCCCCCGACACTCGAGCGACAGCAGTCCCAGGTTGAACATCTGCATTGCCTGGTCGCGTGCCGTCAGCGCATCGTGGTAGCACTCGACCAGCCGCCGTCGGCTGACGGTACGGAACGCTTCGAACAGGTCGCGCACCGGCTGCGGCAGCTCCTCCTGGCCGTCGTAGTCCTGGTCCTCGCGGCCGGTCACCTGAAACTTGTCGAGCGCCGAGGAACCGAGCGCGTCGAACACCAGCACGCTGTGGTATGCGGCGACCGCCCGGCCGGACTCGCTGATGATCATCGGGTGCTGGATGTCGCGCGCGTTGCATACACTGGCGATCCGGTATACGACGTCGCTCGCGTATTCGTTCAGGGTGTAGTTCATCGACGAAGAGAAGTTCGTGCCGCTGCCGTCGTAGTCGACGCCCAGTCCACCGCC
This sequence comes from Pseudomonadota bacterium, assembly GCA_021850555.1. Next base: position 2,282 of record JAJZLX010000774.1, read on the forward strand.
GATGTCGATGTATTGCAGTCCTGCGCCCATGAGTTTCAGTTCCGCATAGACGTGGGCCAGCTCGTTGATGGCGTCTTTCACGCGGCGGATGTCCTGCAGCTGGCTGCCCGGGTGGCAGTGCACGAGCTGCAGGCAGTCGAGCATGTCGCGCGCCTTGAGGACCTGAAAGAGCTCGAGGATCTCGGTGATGAACAGGCCGAACTTTGATTTCTCGCCCGTCGAGTCACGCCACTTGCCCGAGCCCTCGGTCACGAGCTTCACGCGCACGCCGATCCGCGGCCGCACGTGGTAGCGGTCCGCGTGCTTGAGGATGAGCGAGAGCTCGTCGAAGTTCTCCACCACCGGTATGATGGTCCGCCCGAGCTTGGTCGCCAGCGTCACCGCTTCGATGTAGCTGTCGTCCTTGAAGCCGTTACAGACGATCAGGCGGTCCGGGGCGTTCTCGGTCATCGCCATGACGGCAAGCAGCTCGGGCTTGGAGCCGACCTCGAGGCCGAAGCCGAACTGCGCGCCGTAGCGATAGACCTCCTCGACCACCAGGCGCTGCTGGTTCACCTTGATGGGAAACACCGCGGCGTAGCGGCCATGGTAGTCGTTCTCGGCAATGGCCTGCGCAAACGCTCCGTGCAGATGTTTCAGGCGGTGCGCCAGGATGTCGGAAAACCGCACCACGACCGGAGTGGTCAGGTCGCGCGCTTCGAGCCCTTCGATCACGTCATACAGATCGATGTCGCGTCCCGGCTGCGTGTCGGGGCGAACCACCACGTGGCCGGCCTCGTTGATCCCGAAATACCCCTTGCCCCAGGCGTTGACGTGGTACAACTCCAGGGAATCCTCGATCCGCCACGCAGAGGCGGGGGCAAGCGGTCGAGGCGGAAGGTTCTTTGGGTCTACGGACACTTCGGTGGATTTCGTTGCTCGGGACGCCGGGGTCTGGCGCGCAAGATATCAAAACCACGTGCCAGTGAAAGTCCTGCGGACGATTTTTTCGCCGCGTCTTCCGTGAGGCGGGTGGCGCAGTCGAGCCGGCGTGCGCGCGCGGGGGCTTACGGTTCGCACACGATGGGACGGCGCGGGTCGCGGATCCACTCGCTCCAGGATCCGACGTACAGTCTCGCGCCGCTGAAGCCCGCCACTTCCAGGGCGAGCAGGTCATGGCAGGCCGTCACGCCCGAGCCGCACATGCAGATCACGGTCTCGGCAGGCCGCCCCGCGAGCAGCGGCTCGAAACGCGCACGCAGCGCGGCCGCCGGAAGGAACCGTCCCGCGCTGAGATTGTCCGTGAACGGGTGATTGCAGGCCCCCGGCACATGGCCGGCGACAGGATCCAGCGGCTCGTCGCGCCCGGCGAACCGATCGGCGGAGCGCGCATCGACCAACACGCGCTCACCGCGGGCGAGCGCGCCTTCGCTGACCATGCGCTCGATCTCGGCCGTGCGGACCACCATGTGCTCGTTGAGAGCCGCTTCGAATCGGGCGGGGCGGCTCGCCGAGGCACCGGGAGGGCCTTCCTCCAGTGCCAGCCGCTGCGCCTGCCACGCGGCGAGTCCGCCATCGAGCACCACGGCCCGCGAGTGGCCGAGCCAACGCAACAGCCACCACAACCGCGCCGCGAATGCGCCCGGCCCCTGGTCGTAGGCGACCACCAGCGTGTGCGCGTCGATGCCCCACTGGCCGAACCGCTCGGCGAGCCGATCAGGGTCGGGCAGCGGATGGCGGCCGGTCGTCGCCGAGACCGCTCCGGACAGGTCGCGGTCGAGGTGCGCGTAGCGCGCCTGCGCAATGCGGGCGCGGGCATATTCCTGCTCGCCCCAGCCGGGTCGCTCCAGATCGAAACGGCAGTCGATGACGACCAGGCCGGGCTTGCCAAGACGCGCGGCCAGCTGAGGTGGGGTGATCAGAGTATCGGACATCTCGAGAGCCTCCAGTCAAGCCTGTGCATGCCTGAGACGGGCGTGCCGTGTGCGCCGCGGGCGGTGAGCGGCGAGCGCCGTACGCGGCCCTGGGGCAACGGGTTGCGCGGCCGGGGCCAACAGCGGCCGCGGCTCCTCGGGACCGCCGCGCGCCGCATGCGATGCGCCGATAGCGTAGCGTGCGCCAAGCGCCCCGGCCAGATCGCGCCGCTCAGGGCGAGGCATGTGCGGGAGGGAGGCAGGGCCCCGCGCGCGTCGCCTCGGGCGAGGAGCCGCGCGAGGCGTCACGCCGCGCTGGACCGGAGGCTTCCCGCGCTTGCACCGGGTACAATCCCGGCAGTTCTTCAGCGGGGGGCCGATGGCGATCGAGGTCTATTGGGGCAGCGGCAGCCCGTATGCCTGGAGAGTGCTGCTCGCGCTCGAGTACAAGCGCCTGCCGTACATCGGACACCTGCTGGAGTTTTCCAGGCAGGAGCACAAATCTCCCCAGATGCTGCAGCTCAATCCCCGCGGGCGTCTGCCGGTGCTGCGGGACGGGGATTACGTGTGTTTCGAATCGCTCGCCATCCTCTATTACCTCGACCAGAAGTATCCGGATCCGCCCCTGTTCGGGACCGACGCGCAGGAAGCCGGCACCATCCTGCGGGTGATCTGCGAGTATCAGGCCTACATCGAGCCGTACCTGACGGCGATCACCCGCGCGGTGTTCGCAGGCCAGGCCGATCTCAGGGCCGATGAGATCACCCGGGCGATGCACGTGGTGGCGAGCGAGGCGCGCACCATCGAGGGGCGCCTCTCGAAGTCCGACTGGGTGGTGGGCGAGCGGTTCTCCGCGGTCGACATGGTGATCTTTCCCGGGATCCAGCTGCTGAAGCGGGCGCTCGAGCGGCCCGCTGCCGCCGAGCTCGCCTCGCGCTTCATGCCCGTGGAGGTGAACTATCCGGCGCTCGGGCGCTGGCTGGCGCGCATCGAGGCGCTGCCGGGCTACGAGCGCACGTATCCGCCGCATTGGCGCCGCTGAGCCGGCGCGCCCGCCGCTTCGGGACCAACGGGCTGCGCGCAGTCCAGCGCTCAAAGCGCCGTGGCGGGGAAGGGCTGCACGATCCGTGCGAGATTGATACGCTACTGAAATGATGAGCGAGCACAAGATTCACGTTGAATTCCCCGGCCGCATCGTTCTCGTCGGCTTCGGCAGCATCGGGCAGGGCGTGCTGCCGCTGATTTTGCGCCACATCGGCCTGCCTCCCGGGCGCATCACCGTCGTGACCGCGGAGGACAAGGGCAGATCCGAGGCCGAGCGCTACGGCATCGGCTTCATGCAGGAGAGGCTCACCCGCGAGAATTACCGGCGCGTGCTCGCGCCC
>JAJZLX010000309.1 GCA_021850555.1 Pseudomonadota bacterium
GCGGCATGCAGCTGAACACGGTGCGCGCCTACTCGGCCGAAGTGCTGCGGATCGGGCCGACCGAGGTGCGCGCGAGCTGCCTGGTCACCGCCGAGCGCCTGATCACGCCGTGGGCTCCCGAGCGCTTCGAGGCGCTCGGGCTCGAGCATCTTGCCGAGATCTTCGCCCTCGAGCCGCAGGTCGTGTTGATCGGCACCGGATGGCGCCAGCGCTTCGCACCGGCGCAGATCCGCGCGGCCTTCACCGAACGGCGCGTCGGACTGGAAGTGATGGAACTCGCGGCGGCCTGCCGGACATTCAACGTCCTGGTCCACGAAGGCCGGCAGGTCGCCGCCGCGCTGTTCTTCGAGTAGCCGCCAGCGGCGCAGGGACTGCGCGCGATGCGCCTCGAAGAAGACACAGGGGGAGGGGCTTTGACTCAACGACCCACCGCGCCGACGTCGCCGTGGCACGCGAGATTGTTGTTGCTTTTGCGGATCGAGATATATTGCTTTTGTGTGGGCGTCCCCTCCTCCCTGTGCCCTCTTGGCGTATGGTAACCACGCGACTTCCGGCAAAGCAAGGGATTTCACGCAACCGCTCGAATATCGCTCGCGCCGCCGGCCATCGCTCGAGGCCGCCTTGCATTGCGGATCGTTGTGCGCATCAGCTCGTGCGCCCGGGCCGCGGCGCCCGGCGCGCCGGCACCCTCGCTGCTGGCGCGCCTCGAAGCGCCGCTCCTTCACTCCGGCGGCGAACGAACCAGGATCCGACCCGCCCGAACCGCTCCGATCGATGCGGGCTCCAACCTCACGAGGCGTAACACCAACGCCGTCAGCTGCCGCACCGCGCCCGCCACGCAGCCCGCCGGCCGGGAACCGTTGCGAGGGACGCGACGGTCCGGAACATCCGCCGATCGTGGTGCCCGTACCGTCATTTGCATCGGGCAGTTACCCGGTATAGCCTAAGCCGCCCATTACATCAGCGTCGTCAGCCGGGTCGGCGCCCGCAGCGAGTGCCGCGGGAGGGGCCAGCTGTATCCGCTCACGTTCCCCTCATCCTGACCGGTGAATCCGTGTGGAGGCTGGCCGGACCATGACGAAATCTTCCAGGATCGTAGTTTGGGCGCTGGCGCTTGCCGCCGGCCTGGCCTCGAGCTTGCCCTCGAGCGCCCTCGCGCGCGTGAACCCCGACCTCTATGCCGGGCTGAAGTGGCGTAACGTCGGCCCATTTCACGGTGGCCGCGCGGCCGCGGTCACCGGCGTCATCGGCGAGCCCGGTGTGTACTACGTGGGCACCCCCGAGGGGGGCATCTGGAAAACCACGAGCGCCGGGGTCACCTGGTTTCCGATCTTCGATCGCATCAAACAGGTCGACAGTATCGGCGCGATCGCCGTGGCCCCCTCCGATCCGCAGGTCGTGTACGCGGGTACGGGCGATCCCACCGTGATCAACCCCTTTGTCGGCAGCCTGGGCGATGGCATGTGGAAATCCACCAACGCCGGCCGCACCTGGCACCACATCGGCCTCGAGGCCACCGTGATGATCGACAGCATCGTGGTCGATCCTCACAACTCCAACGTGGTGGTGGTATCGGCGCTTGGCAATGCCACACACCACGGGGGCGGTGTCTACCGCAGCACCAACGGCGGCAAGACCTGGACCCGGGTGCTCGAGCCCGCGCACTATCTCGGGACGCGGGAAGTCGTGTCCGACTGGGGCGATCCGCACATCCTGCTGGCCGTCGCCGCGGGCACGGGCGGTCCCTTCTTCAAATTCCGGCATGGCCCGAAGGCCAAGCCCAAACCGCCGCTGCTGTTCAAATCGACCAATGACGGCCGCACCTGGACTGCGCTGAAGATTCCGCCCTTCCCCGGCCGCGTGAGCGTGGCGATCGCCGACCATGGCCGGCGCATCTACATCGTCGGCAACACCATCGAGCACGGCTCCGGGCTGTTCCGCTCCGACGACGGCGGCGCCACCTGGAAGCACATGGCCGTCAACGACAAGCGCATCAGCAACGGCCAGGGCAACTACAGCTGCGGGGTGTTCGTCGATCCGCAGAATGCGAATATCCTGTACACCGTCAGCACGGCCATGTACCGCTCCACCAATGGGGGCGTCACTTTTCACGCCTTCAAGGGCGCCCCCGGCGGGGAGGATTACCACTCTCTGTGGATCGACCCCCGCAACGCCGCGCGCATGGAGGTCGCCTCCGACCAGGGCGCGAGCGTCACGCTCGACGGCGGCCGCACCTGGAGCCTGTGGTACACCGAACCGATCTCGCAGATCTATCATGTCGCCACCACGAGCCAATATCCCTATTGGATCGCCGGCGCGCAGCAGGATACGGGCGCGGTCATGATCCGCAGCCGCAGCAACTGGGGCCAGGTCGACTTCACCGACTGGAGCCCGGTGCCGTCTTCCGAATTCGGCTACATCGCGCCTGATCCTCTGCACCCGCACATCCTCTATGCGATCGGCTATGGTCCGGGCGGCGGCGGCGGCGGCCTGGTCAAAATCAACATGTTCACCGGCCAATGGGAGAACATCGCGCCGAACTTCGGCGCGCGCGCCAAGGACTATCGGGCCAGCCGCAGCCTGCCGATGAAATTCGACACCGCCTTCGACCCCAGTGCCCTCTACGTCGCCTATCAGTGTCTGCTGGTTTCCCGCAACGGCGGCGATTCCTGGCAAGCCTTCAGCCCCGCCCTCACCACCGCCAAGGGCGCCCCGCCGGTGCCGTGTGGCACACCGCTCCCCGCCGCGAAGAAAAAAGCGCGCCGCCCCCGCAACCCCTTCAAACCCGCCGGACCTGTCATCGTCGACTTTTCACTCTCCAAGGTCAGGCCGGGCGTGGTCTGGACCGTGAGCAGCAACAACCAGATCTACAACACCATGGATGGCGGCAAGCGCTGGAACAACGTGAGCAACATCACCGGCCTGCCGCCCCACGCCCACCTGCATACCATCACAGCCGGCGATTCGGCCGATACCGCCTATGTCACCGCCCGCATCTCCAGCCGCCGCCACCACCACCACCACAAGGCGGCCGCCGCGGTGCACGGCAAGGCGCCCAAGAGCGCCCCGCCCGTCCATCAGGACACCGATCTGCCGCTCATCTGGCGCACCACCGACGGCGGCAGGACGTGGGTGAGCATCACCCGTGGATTGCCCCGCAACCAACGCAGTGGCAGCTGGGTGAATGCGCTGCGCGCCGATCCGAAGCAACCCGGCCTGCTGTTTCTCGCCACGGGGACGACCGTCTACGTCAGCTTCGACAATGGCAATCACTGGCAGTCGCTGCGGCAGAACCTGCCCAGCACCGCCGTCACCGATCTGGTCGTTCACACCCAATATCACCTGAACGACCTGGTCATCAGCACCTTCGGCCGTGGCTTCTGGGTGCTCGATGACTTCACACCCCTGCGCTCGATTGCCACCCATGCCCGGGCCATCGCCGCCTCGCCGGCCTATCTGTTCCGGCCCGAAACGGCCATTCGCGCCCGCGAGAACAGCAATTGGGATCAGCCGTTCGACATCGAAGTGCCGCATGCCCCCAACCCGCCCTATGGGGTGATCGTGGATTATTACCTGCGCCACAAGCCCAACGGACCGATCAAGCTGCAAGTCTTCGATGCCCGCGGCAACCTGGTGCGCACCCTGACGAGCACGCTGCCGCCGCCGATCAAGGGCCAGCTCTATCCCCGCTACTGGCTGGCCTCGCCTCAGGCGCGCGCCCTGCCCACCCGCGTCGGCCTGAATCGCTACGCATGGAACCTGCGTTATGCCCCGCCGCCGGCCTTCCGGCACGACCTTGAAAACCAGATGAACACCGTGGCCGGCGCCACCACCCCGGGCCCGCATGGTCCGCAGGTGATTCCCGGGGTTTACACGCTCAAGCTCACCGTGGACGGGCACGTCTACACCCGCCACGTCACCGTCATGAACGATCCGCGCGTCGGGCAGAGCCGCGTACTGCTGGCCGCGCTGCGCGCCCAGAACCGCATGAACAGGCGCGCCTACCGGGGCATGCAGCGCAGCTACCGAGGCTATCAGGAGGTGAACGCCGTCAGGGTTCAGTTGACAGCCCTGATGCACACGCACCTGAGCAAGCCACTCGCCACACAGGCCAAGGCGCTCGAGGCCCGCCTGCGCAAGATTGGCGGGAACAAGTCATCGGGCGGCTTCCTCGCCAGGCTCCTGCATCCGCGGCCGCCACCGAAGCCCAATGCGCTGCGCTCCTTCGTCGCCGTGAACAACGCCTACAACAGCCTGATCAGCCTCATGCAGGTGGGCATGGACATGTGGCCGACACCGGCCCAACTCGCCACGCTGAACGCCGACTGCCGTCACTACGACCGCACGGTCGCCAGCTGGACGAGCCTGCAGACAGGCAAGCTCGCCGCGTTCAACACCGCGTTGGCCGCGAACCATCTGCACGAGCTGCGGCTCGCGCCGGTCAGGCTCGCCGCGTCATCCTGCGGCTTCGTGGTTGACTCGCGCTGAGCGCGGTCCGGCCCGAGCGCTACGCCGGCGGATTTCCGCCCACGGGCACGCGCGCCCGGCAGCCGCCCTTGGCCGATCGTCAACCCTTGCCGCCGAGCAGCGGCACGAAAGCGACGCGCCCGAGCGATTCACGCGTCACGCTCTCCTCACGCCGCGTGAAGCGTATCAGCTCCTGCTCGCCCTCCGGACCGACCGGTACCACCAGCCGGCCGCCCGGGGCAAGCTGCGCGAGCAGCTCCCGCGGCACCGCCAGCGGCGCGGCCGCCACCAGAATGCCCTCGAACGGCCCCTGAGCTCTCCAGCCCTGCGTGCCGTCGCCATGACGGAACTTGACGTTGCGGATGTCGAGCTCCCGCAGGCGCTCCCTGGCGCGCTCGAGCAATGCGCCGATGCGCTCGACCGTGCACACCTGCTCCACCAGCGGCGCCAACACCGCCGTCTGATAGCCGCAGCCGGTGCCCACTTCCAACACTTTGCCGAGCGGACCGCCCTGCAGCAGCGCCTCGCTCATGCGGGCCACGATGTACGGCTGGGATATGGTCTGACCGAAGCCGATCGGCAGCGCCGTATCCTCGTAGGCGCGGCTGCCGAGTGCCTCGTCGACGAAGATATGCCGCGGCACGTTGCGAATGCGATCGAGCACGGCGAGGTTGGCGATGCCTTGCTCGCGCAGCCGCTGCACCAGGCGGTCGCGGGTTCGCGCGGAGGTCATGCCGATGCCCGAGAAGCGCAGATCGCTCAATCGATGCCCTCCAGCCAGCGCCGCAGCGGCTCGAGGGCGCCGTGGCGCGTCAGATCGATCTGCAGGGGCGTGATCGAGACGCACCCTTCTGCGATGGCATGAAAATCCGTGCCCGGGCCCGCATCCTGCTCCGGGCCCGCCGGTCCGATCCAGTACACCGGCCGGCCGCGCGGATCGCGCGCCGGCACGACCGGCTCGGAGCGGTGCCGGTAGCCGAGTCGGGTGACGCGATAGCCGCGCAGCGCCTCGTAGGGCACATCGGGAA
>JAJZLX010000110.1 GCA_021850555.1 Pseudomonadota bacterium
AGACGGGTCAGATGCTGGCTGTGGATGCGTTCGAAGTCGGCGAGGTCCGCCACCACGACGCGCAGCAGGTAGTCGTGCTCACCGGTCATGAGGTAGCACTCCATGACCTGGGGAATCTTGCGCACCGCGGCCTCGAAGGCCTCCAGCCCCGGCTGACTCTGGCGGTCGAGCGTGATGCTCACGAACACGTTGACCGGGTATCCGGCCTTGTGCTGGTTGACGAGGGCGGTGTACCCCTCGATGAGGCCGCAATCCTCGAGCGCCTTCACACGGCGCAGGCAGGCCGACTCGGACAGGCTCACCTCGCCGGCGAGCTTCGCATTGGTGAGGCGCGCATCCTGCTGCAGTCGACGCAGGATGACGCGATCGTAGCGGTCCAGTTCCATATGCGCAATATTCTGCCACAAATTTACTCGTGAATGACAGAACATGCCGCCCAGGATCACCCGTTGCCGGATTTCGCAAGTCCCCGCCAGGCCGCCTTCCTAAGCTGTGAGCAGTCATTCAGCTGGGGGAAACGCACTCATGCGTATCGGTGTTCCGCGCGAGATCAAGGTTCATGAATATCGGGTCGGGCTCGTCCCCGCGGGGGTGCGCGAGCTCACCGCCGCCGGCCACGAGGTACTGGTCGAGACCGGAGCGGGCGCCGGCATCGGCATCGCCGATGTCGAGTATCGCGCGGCAGGCGCGAGCATCCTCGCCACGGCCGCCGAGGTGTTTGGCCGCGCCGACCTGGTGGTGAAGGTCAAGGAGCCGCAGCTGCCCGAGTGCGCCATGCTGCGCTCCGGCCAGGTTCTGTTCACCTACCTGCACCTGGCGCCCGATCCGAAGCAGGCGCACGCCCTGATGCAATCGGGCGTCACCGCCATCGCCTACGAGACGGTGACTCGCAACGGCGCGCTGCCGCTGTTGACGCCGATGAGCGAGGTGGCCGGACGCATGTCGGTGCAGGTCGGGGCGAGCTGCCTGCAGAAGGCCAACGGCGGCCGTGGCGTGCTGCTCGGCGGTGTGCCGGGCGTGCCTCCGGCCAAGGTGGTGATTCTCGGCGGCGGTGTCGCCGGCACGCATGCCGCGCAGATGGCTGTCGGTCTGCACGCCGATGTGACCGTGGTCGACCGCTCGGTCGAGCGGCTGCGCGAGCTTTCGGCGCAGTTCGGCTCCTCGCTGCGCACGGCGTATTCCACCGCCGAGGCCGTCGAGCGGCTGGTCAAGGACGCCGACGTGGTGATCGGCGCGGTGCTGATCGCGGGCGCCGCCGCGCCGAAGCTGGTGACGCGGGCGATGCTCTCGACCATGCAGCCGGGCTCGGTGCTGGTGGACATCTCCATCGACCAGGGCGGCTGCTTCGAGACAAGCCGCCCGACCACCCATGCCGAGCCGACCTTCATCGTCGATGGCGTCGTGCATTACTGTGTTGCCAACATGCCGGGCGCCGTTGCGCGCACCTCGACGCTGGCGCTGACCAATGCGACGCTCCCGTATGTGAGGATGCTGGCGGATCATGGCTGGCAGGCCGCCCTCAGCAAGGATCCGGGCTTCGCGGCCGGACTGAACGTGTATGCCGGGGGCATCACCTTCCCAGCGGTGGCGCAGGCGCTCGGCGTGCCGCTGACGCCCTCGCCGATCCGGGCAGGCTGATCCGGCGTCGTCCGCGGCGCGCCGGTGAGCTCTGTGGTGCGCCTCGCGCGGATGAGCGGACTCGTCCGCGCGAGGCGCCTGCGGTGCTCATCGAGGCAGGGAGCGCTGCGGGCAGGCTCCGCCTGGCGCCCTCGTGCGGTGGCGAACCTGAGAGCCTAATCACATAACCTAAAAATCTGGCGGCGGGCGGGCCCCGGGCCGGTTGCCGGGGCGGCGCATTGTGTAGACTGGACGTCCGTGTCTGACGGATAGGCCCGTGTCACCCATCGGCGATTCAGAACTGCTCGACGCTCTGCTCGAGGCGGCCTACGCGGCCGGCGTGGCCGCGCACGCGCGGTATCGCAGCGGCTTCACGGTCGAGCACAAGGCAGACCGTTCACCGGTCACGGAGGCCGACCGCGCCTCCGAAGCGATCATTCTCGAACATCTCGCCCGCCTCGCCCCGCACATCCCCGTGGTGGCCGAGGAGTCGGTCGCCGAGGGGCGCGTCCCCGAGGTCGGCGCGGTGTTCTTCCTGGTCGATCCGCTCGATGGCACCAAGGAGTTCATCCATCGGCGCGGGGACTTCACCGTGAATATCGCGCTCATCCGCGGCGGGCGGCCGGCGCTCGGCGTCGTCTATGCGCCGGTGAGCGGCATGCTTTACGCGGGCGATGTGCCCGCCGCGTACGCTTTCCGCTGCGCCCGCCCGACGGACGGGCCGGTGGCGGGTCCGCGGCAGCGCCTGCGCGTGCGCCCGGTCCCCGCCGAGGGGGTGACCGCGGTCGTGTCGCGTTCGCATTCGAACCCGGAGACGGAAACCTACCTGCATCACTATGCGGTGCGTCACCGCGTTTCGGTCGGCTCTTCGCTCAAGTTCTGTCTGGTGGCCTCGGGCGAGGCGGATCTGTATCCGCGGCTCGGACCGACCATGGAGTGGGACACCGCCGCGGGGCACGCGGTGCTGGTGGCGGCGGGCGGGCGGGTGATCGCCCCGGGCGGCGAGCCGCTGCAGTATGGCAAGCCGCAATTCCGCAACCCGTTCTTCATTGCCGGCGGGCCGCTCGAGCTCGCGCCGCTGGCGGTCTGAGCGCATGAGCACCCACACACTGTCCCGACCGCGGCTCTCCGAGCACCTCAAGCGCCTCGAGTCCGAGTCGATCGGCATCCTGCGAGAGGTGGTCGCGGAGTTTCGCAACCCCGTGATGCTCTACTCCATCGGCAAGGACTCCGGGGTGATGCTGCACCTGGCGATCAAGGCGTTCTATCCGTCGAAGCCGCCGTTTCCGCTGCTGCACGTCGATACCACCTGGAAGTTCCGCGACATGATCCGCCACCGCGATGAGGTGGTGGCGCGCTACGGGCTGAAGCTGCTGGTGCACACCAACCCGGAGGGGCTTGCGCGCGGCATCAATCCCATCACCTCGGGCTCGCAGCTGCACACCCAGGTGATGAAGACCGAGGCGTTGAAGCAGGCGCTCGACCAGTGGGGTTTCGATGCCGCCTTCGGTGGTGCGCGCCGCGATGAGGAGAAAAGCCGCGCCAAGGAGCGCATCTTCTCCTTCCGCTCCCCCGGCCACGTCTGGGACCCGCGCAACCAGCGTCCGGAGCTCTGGGACCTCTACAACACGCGGATCAGCCAGGGCGAGACCATCCGCGTCTTTCCGCTCTCGAACTGGACGGAGCTCGACATCTGGCAGTACACGCGCGCCGAAGGCATTCCGGTGGTGCCGCTGTATTTCGCCGCCGTCAGGCCGGTGGTGGAGCGTGACGGCCAGCTCATCATGCGCGATGACGAGCGGCTGCCGTTGAAGCCCGGGGAGACGGTGCAGATGCGCCGGGTGCGCTTTCGCTCTCTCGGCTGCTATCCGCTCTCGGCCGCGATCGACAGCACCGCCGCCACCCTCGATGACATCATCGCCGAGATGCTCGCCACGCGCACTTCGGAGCGCTCCGGGCGGCTGATCGACAGCGACGAGGCGGCCTCGATGGAGAAAAAGAAACGTGACGGGTATTTCTGAGGACGCGACCCGATGATCTCCGGCGCACATCCCGAAGTCAGCGTGAGCCCCGGCGGTGCCGGCGGTCCGGAAAAGGCGCTGCTGCGCTTCCTCACCTGCGGTTCGGTGGACGATGGCAAATCGACGCTGATCGGGCGGCTGCTGTACGACACCCGCCTGATCCTCGATGACCAGCTGGCCGCGCTCGAGCGCGACAGCCGCAGGCACGGCACCACCGACCAGGAACTCGACCTGGCGCTGCTCGTCGATGGCCTGCAGGCCGAGCGCGAGCAGGGCATCACCATCGATGTGGCGTACCGGTACTTCTCGACGCCGCGCCGCTCGTTCATCGTGGCCGATACCCCGGGTCACGAGCAGTACACGCGCAACATGGCCACCGGGGCGTCGAACTGCCAGGCCGCCGTGATTCTGATCGATGCGCGCAAGGGCGTGCTCACCCAGACCCGTCGCCACAGCTACATCTGCTCGCTGCTCGGCATCCGGCACGTGGTGCTCGCGGTCAACAAGATCGATCTCGTCGAGTACTCCGGCGAGCGCTTCCATCACATCGTGGGCGATTATCTGGGGTTCGCGCAGGCGCTCGAGTTCAGCTCCATCACGCCCATTCCGCTCTCGGCGCGCTACGGCGACAACGTGATCCGCCGCTCCGAGCACCTGCGCTGGTACGAGGGGCCGACGCTGATCGAGCATCTCGAGGCGCTCGATGTCGCCGAGGAGCTCGAGGACAAGCCGTTCCGTTTCCCGGTCCAGTGGGTGAACCGGCCGGACCTCGATTTCCGCGGCTTTTCCGGCACCGTGGCCTCGGGCCGCATACGGCCGGGCGAGCGGGTGGTGGTGGCCGCCTCGGGCCGGCAGAGCACCATCTCGCGCATCGTCACGGCCGATGGAGACCTGGCGGAGGCGCGCGCCGGCGATGCCGTGACGCTCACTCTCACGGACGAGGTGGATGTGGCGCGCGGCGATGTGCTGGCGCAGGCCGATGCCCGGCCGGAAGTGGTCGATCAGTTCGCCGCCCAGGTGCTGTGGATGATCGAGGAGCCGATGCTGCCCGGGCGTTCCTACCTGATGCGCATCGGCACGAAGTTCGTGCCGGCCCGGGTCACCAGCCTCAAGCACAAGACCGACGTCAACACGCTGGAGCACATCGCCGCGAAGACCCTCGGGCTCAACGAGATCGGCTTCTGCAATCTCGGCACGGCGAGCCCGGTCGCCTTCGACCCCTACGCCGAGAACCGCGCGACCGGCGCCTTCGTGCTCATCGACCGCTTCACGCACGCCACGGCGGGCGCGGGCATGATCAGCTTCGGGCTGCGCCGGGCGACCAACATCCACCGCCAGGCGCTGCTGGTCGACAAGGTCGCGCGCACCCGTCTCAACGGTCACCGGCCGGCGATCCTGTGGTTCACGGGCCTCTCTGGCTCGGGCAAGAGCACCATCGCCAACATCGTGGAGCGCGAGCTGCATGCCCACGGCGCGCACACCTACATGCTCGACGGCGACAACGTGCGCCACGGTCTGAATCGCGATCTCGGCTTCACCGACGCCGACCGCGTGGAGAACGTCCGCCGCGTCGGCGAGGTGGCCCGGCTGTTCGTCGACGCCGGGGCGATTGTGCTGTGCTCGTTCATCTCACCGTTCCGGGCCGAGCGGCGCATGGTGCGCGAGCTCGTCGAGACCGGCGAGTTCATCGAGATCTTCGTCGACACTTCGATCGAGGAGTGCAAGCGGCGCGATCCCAAGGGCCTGTATGCGCGCGCGCTGCAGGGCAAGATCAAGAATTTCACCGGCATCGACTCGCCCTACGAGGCTCCCGAGGCCGCCGAAGTGGTGCTCGAGACCGGCTGAGGCCCCTAGG
>JAJZLX010000471.1 GCA_021850555.1 Pseudomonadota bacterium
GGCCTTCCCCGTTATTCAGGCGGGTCGGCGTCCATGACTTCACTTTCGAGGCCTGCTCAGGCTTCACTCACGTTACGGCCTGCCGGATTGCTCAACCACCCAAAGGCGGCCTTTGTCACGAGGCTTCAATCCGCCCGGTTGCCCGGTCGAACCGCTCGTCAGCTACCAGGGTCTACCGACAACTCCCTGGGTGAATCCTCCCTCCACTGGTGAAACGCGCCGTTGGGGCGCACTGAATAAGATAGGCTACCTATTTGTATGCTGGATTAGTAGCGATCCTCGTTCGCGTCGATGATGAGCTTCATCCAACGCAGCATCTGGCGCCGCTCGGCGGGGGCAAGCGGCGCCATCAGCACGTCCTGCACCTTCGCGGCACCGGGCGTCAGCCTGGCGACCGCCGCCGCGCCGTCCGCCGTGAGGACAACAATCGAGGATCTGCGGTCGTTATCGTTGTAGGATTTGCGGATCAGCCCATCGCGTACCATGCGCTGCACCATGTCGGTCAGAGTACTGCGGTCCACGCTGATATGCACGGCGAGGTCCGTCAAGGTCAGCGGGCCGTGCTGATGCAGCGTGAGCAAGGCGCCGTATTGCCGGGCAGTGATCGTCTTCTGCCTGGTTAGGTCCTCAAACAACTGATTGGCCTGCGCGCTGACCACGCGGGCCAGGAACCCCAGGCCGTCACGCAGCCTTAATTTTCGAGCAAGCCGCTGCGAATCGTGCGACACCTGATCGTCCGTCCCGTCTTGCACCACGTCCCCTCCTGCGCTTCCCACCTTGCCTGATTACCGCATCGCCACCGGATCGTAGAAAAAACTTGCCAGACAATTCGCTTCAATTTATTCAGTGTACGTAGTAATTGACGTGGCGAACCACGCGTGTTGGGATGAAGCGCTTATGACGCACGCAGCGGAAACCGGCATGGCCGGATCGATGGCCACCAACGGCTCGGCGCTGTCGATGCGCGAGTGGCTCTCCATTCCGTACCGCATCGAGGCCTGCACGACGCAAGGACCGGACGGCGCCTGGCTGCGCCGGGCCACCTATCCGGAGCTACCAGGATGCATGGCGGAAGCGGCGACGATCGAGGATGCCTTGCGGCGGCTCGAACGCCGCCGGATCGAGATCATCGTCGCCATGGTGCGCGCAGGTCGTCGGCCGCCGCTGCCGCGGCCGCCGCTCTGCGATGGCGACCCCGAAGGGCAGGCACGAGAAGTCGGTTTGACCGGACTGCTGACCGGGACGCCTGACGATCCGACATCGTCAATCCCCTGACCCACGGAGACGGGCGCAATGCTTTCGCGTGAAGACAATGAGACATTGGTGCGTGTCGGTCCTGGCACCCCCATGGGGGCGTTGTTCCGGCTCTATTGGTTGCCGTTCTTCCTATCCAAGGATCTGGCGGCCGACGCGCCGCCGAAACGAGTCAAGCTGCTCGGCGAGGATTTGGTAGTGTTCCGCGATAGCGCCGGTCGCGCCGGATTGATCGCCAATGCCTGCGCCCATCGCGGCGCGCCGATGCTGTTCGCCCGCAATGAGGAGTGCGGCCTGCGCTGCATCTATCATGGTTGGAAATACGACGTGACCGGCGCCGTGACGGACATGCCAGCCGAGCCGCCGCGCAGCCGGTTGAAGGAGCATGTGCGGATCACGGCCTATCCTTGTCGCGAGCGCAACGGGGTGGTGTGGACCTACATGGGGCCGGATGCCGCGCCGCCGCCGCTGCCGAACATGGAGTGGAATCTCGTTCCCGGCGACAATGTCCATCTCTCCATGCGGGTACAGGAATGCAACTGGTTACAAGCGCTGGAGGGCGAGATCGATTCCGCTCACGCACCGATCTTGCATGCGCGCATCGACGATCGGGGCGCTATCAACGACTGGATCGCCAAACGGGATTTGCGCCCGACCTTCGAGTGTTTGCGCCAGCCGTTCGGCATCAGCATCGCGGCCAGGCGGCGGCTTGACGAAGAGACGCTCTATTGGCGGGTGAACCAGTTCGTGCTGCCGTTCTATTCGCTGGTGCCACCGCAATCGAAATTCCCCGAGCTGAGCGGGCACGCCTGGCTGCCGATCGACGACGAACACACGATGTGTCTGATGTTCTCCTATCATCCGACGGAACCTTTGCTGCCGCGCATGCGGCAGTTGTTCACGGAAGGGCATAATGGGCGGGAAACCGGACATGCCAGCCGGCACGCCCGCATGCCACGCGCGCCGACCACGCCGTACGCCGATTACTGGACCCGCTTCAACATCAATACCGCGTTCGAGATCGACTTTGAAAGCCAGCGGACGACGTGGTTCTCCGGGCTGCCAGGGTTGTGGGTGCAGGACGCCGCCTGCCAGACTGGCGTCGCGCCGATCTACGATCGCACGCAAGAGAACCTCTGCGCCAGCGATACCGGCATCGTTATGGCACGGCGCCTGTTGCTGGAAACCGCAACCGCCTTGCGCGATCGTGGGGTGCGGCCGCAAGGTGTTGCGGAGCCGGACGTTTTCATGGTCCGCGCGGTGTCCCTGCGTCTGCCGGACGGCACCCCCTGGGCCGACGCCGGAGGGACGCACATGACCGCCCGGCTCGGTGCCGGCTTCGGCTACGACATCTGATGCGTGACGGCAGCGACATCGCACTGCTCGAGGTGCGCCTGGGCGCCGTGGCGTTCGAGGCGGAGCGCGTCCAATCCTACGTCCTCGAACCGCTCTCCGGACAGTCGCTGCCGCCGTTCACCGCCGGCGCGCATATCGACCTGCATCTGCCGAACGGGCTGGTGCGCAGCTATTCTTTGCTGAACAATTCGCAGGAGCGGTACCGCTACGTCATCGGCGTGCAGAACGATCCCAACAGCCGTGGCGGATCACGCTATATGCACGATACGCTGCGTCTCGGCGAGATCCTGACCTGCGGCGTGCCGCGCAACAGTTTTGCCCTGTATGAAGATGCCCCTCATTCGGTTTTGATCGCCGGCGGCATCGGCATCACGCCGCTGCTGTCTATGATCGAGCGCCTTGCGACAATCGGCCGATCCTGGGAACTGCACTATGCGTGTCGCACGCGTGCGCGCACCGCCTTTCTAGACCGTCTCCAGCAGCTCGCTGGCGACCATCCCAACCGGCTGCATATGTTCCATGCCGGTGAGGCCGGGGGCGAACGGCTGGACATATCGACGCTGGTTTCCCGCGCCTCGCCCGATGCGCATCTCTATTGCTGCGGCCCGCCGTCGATGCTCGCCGCGTTCGAGCAGGCAGCGGCGAACCGGCCGGCGGCACAAAACCATGTGGAATATTTCGCCGCGCGGGACGCTGCGGCCGTCGCCGGAGGCTACCATCTTGTGCTTTCGCGCAGCGGCCAAGAGGTTGCGGTCGAACCCGGACAAACCATGCTCGCGGCACTCCTCGCGGCTGGCGTCGATGTCGCCTTTGCCTGCACACAGGGCGTCTGCGGCACCTGCGAGACCGGCGTGCTGTCCGGCGTCCCGGATCACCGCGACGCCTATCTGACCGAGACAGAGCGTGCGACCAACAAGACCGTGATGGTCTGCTGTTCCGGATCGCGCACACCCATGCTCGTGCTCGACTTGTAGCATCAGGAGTCCGTTGCGGCGGAGGTGATGACCGCGCGAAAGGGAGGCAAAGCCGATGCATGGCAAGGTAGCGATCGTGACCGGCGGCGCACGCGGAATGGGCTTTCATTTCGCCAGCTCCCTCGCCGCTGCAGGCGCCGCAGTATTGATCCAGGATGTGCATGGCACGGGAGCTGGCGCCGGCCAACATCGTCGTCAACGCCATCGCCCCTGGCTACACCGTCACCGACAGCGTCGCCGCCAATCCCGCCCAGCACGACGTGCTCGGACCGATGGTGACACCGGTGAGCAGCCTCATACTAGGGTTGGAGTCAACGTTATGACCTACCTGGCACTCGGCCTGCCCATCCCGGTTCCAGAGGCTGACGGTCTCAGCGCGCCTTATTGGTCTGAACTGCGCGATAAAAATATCCGTGTGCAGCGCTGCGACGATTGCGGCAGGGCGCAATGGGGACCGGAATGGATGTGTCACCATTGCCACACCTTCGCGCTCGGTTGGAACGACCTCCCGCCACGCGGGCGGATCTACAGCTGGGAGCATGTCTGGCATCCGGTCCACCCGGCCTTGCGCGGCGCGACGCCTTATCTCGTCGTGCTGGTGGAGCACGCCGCCGGCATTCGCCTGCTCAGCAATCTGCTTAGTCCGGCGGAACAGAAGGTGGTCATCAGCGCGGAGGTCGCGGGCGTGTTTGAGCATCATGCAGAAGCCACGCCACCCTTCTCCCTGCTGCATTGGCGCACGACATGACGGAGGCGGACACGCTCGAACGGCTGATGCGCGCGCGCCATAGTTGCCGAGGCTTCCTGCCAGTGGCGCTCAATGATGCCGTGGTGGATCGCATCCTGACTATCGCACAGCTTTCCGCCTCGTGGTGCAACGCCCAGCCCTGGCAGATAATCGTGACGCGCGGCGCGGCCACCGAGCGCTTCCGCGCCGCGCTCCAAGCCCATGTGACCGCGGCGGCACCACATCCAGATATCCCGTTTCCCGCCGAATATAGCGGCGTCTATCGCGAGCGGCGGCGGGCATGCGCGGGTCAGCTTTATGGCGTGGTCGGCATCGCGATGGGCGATCGCCTCGCAAGCACGGGACAGGCCGCCGAGAATTTCCGCCTGTTCGGCGCGCCGCATGTCGCGATCGTCACGACGGCGGCAGCGCTCGGGCCTTACGGCGCGATGGATTGCGGCGCCTATGTCGCGGCTTTCATGCTGGCCGCGACTGCGCGCGGCGTCGCCACCATCGCGCAAGCGTCGATCGCGGCGCACGCCGGCTTCGTGCGGACGCATTTTGATATCCCGACGACGCGGCACGTTGTTTGTGGAATCTCCTTCGGTCTGGCCGATCCGGACCATCCGGCGAATGGGTTCCGCACGTCGCGCGCCACTCTGTCCGAGGTCGTTACGCGGCACACCTAAATAATACTTGGGGAGACAAACGGTGAGTTTACGACAATGGGTTTGGGGCGTTCTGCCGTCGCTGCTCGCTTGCGCCATGCCGGCGCGGGCGGCGGTTCCCGCCGAGATTCGCATCGGCGTGATGAACGATATGTCCGGCCCGTATTCCGACAACGCCGGCCCCGGCTCGGTGGTCGCCGCACAAATGGCGGCTGACGCGTTCATCGCGGCGCATCCGGGTGTCAAAATCTCCATCCTGACCGCAGATCACCAGAACAAGGCCGATATAGGCTCAAGCCTTGCGCGGCAATGGGTGGATGTCGACAAGCTCGACGCCATCTTCGATATCGCCAATTCGGCGGTGGCGCTCGCCATTGTACGCGGCGGTGGAAAAGTAGGCCATGTAGCGGCGGCATAGTGCTGCTGCGTGGCGGGGCAAAAGCCGGCCACTTGTAGAGTTGCCTCTTTCGAATGGAGGGGGAGGCGGCCGGGGATGTATTCA
>JAJZLX010000472.1 GCA_021850555.1 Pseudomonadota bacterium
CGCGGCTTCGTACGTGACCAAGCCCGCGGCCAGATCGGCTGCTATCGCCTCAGGGCTTCGTTTCCCTGGTGCTCCGAATCCACCCCCACCCGCGAACGAGAGTGTCACCGTCGCTCCAGGCGGCAGCGGCGTCAGGGACTTCAGAGAGGCACTGGGGCCGTGACTGAAGACGGCCCGGGCCACATCACCGGCGCATCCACCCAGGATGCCCATGGCGGGATTTCGCTCACGGTCGCCCAACAGCGCGACTTTGACGGGAGTGCGGGCGAGATTCTGTACCTCGATGTCCTGGCCCAGCCCGCCACGGTGCCGACCGGCGCCTCCGGAGTCCACCCTGAGTTCCTTTCTCAAAAACAGCAGCGGCGCGGTCGACTCCATCACCTCCACGCTGCCGCTGCCCGTATTGGTGGGGAACGCCGTCGTCGACAGGCCATCGGCAACCGCGGTCGCTCCCATGCCGGCGCTGGCGAACAGCAGGAGCGCAAACGCTTTGTTCTCGTCCGTCCGCCCCGAGAATTGCACTCGCAGCGCCGGAGAGCCGCCGCTGTCGGCGATCACCCGATCCGGCAGCATTGGGGCCAATGCCTGGTAGAGCGCGCAGCACAGCAGATGCCCCGTCAGATGCCTCGCGATGACCGGGGCCGGATACCTCGGGTTGAGAATCGATCCCGGCGTCGCCGTGACGGTAATCGGCCTGTACGAGCCTGCGTTGCGTCGCGTAAACGGGTCCAGAAGCATCTTCAGCGGATACACCGTATAGGCGGTGGTGTAATTGATGACGCAATTGATTCCATGCGTCACCTGAGGCGAGCTGCCCTCGTAGTCCACGCAGATCGAGTCTGCGCGCACCGTAATGGCGCACTGTATCCGAGTCGCCTGTCCTTCGACCCCGTCGGCCTGGACGCACGAGCGGTAGACGCCATCCGGCAACGCGGCGATCGCACGCCGCATGGCGCGCTCAGCCTTCTCCTGGACCGCGACACCCAGCGTCTCGAAGTCCCCCTGTCCGCTATCCTCGAGGAACTCAGCGGCGCGACGCCGGCACACTTCGTTCGCGGCAACCTGCGCCTCGATGTCTCCCCGCACCTGCTCGGCGAGACGCACGTTGTGCGCCAGCAGATCGAGCAGCGATTCGTTGCGCTTCCCACCCCGATACAAGCGCACAGGCGGGATGAGCAACCCCTCCGTGATCAACTCGGCGGCGCCCAGACTCGGGCTACCCCCGATGTCCGGTACGTGCGCAGCCGTCGCCGTGAAGCCCACCAGGACACTGCGGTGGAAGATCGGGGTCAGCATTGCGATGTCCGGCAAGTGCCCGGTCGCGAACCATGGGTGATTGGTGATGACACAATCGCCTTCTTCCCAAGAGTCCAGCGGATACTTCGACAGCACATGGCGGGCAAGCACGCCCATGATGGCGGCGAATCCCGGCACTCCACTGCGGCACTCGGCAATCACCTCTCCGGCTCTGCTCAGCAGCACCACCGTGTAGTCGTTGGACTCGCGGATGATGGTCGAAAAGCATGTGCGCACCAGTGCCGACGCCGTCTCGTCCGCTATGGCGACCAATCGGCTCCACCAGATCTCGAGCGTAATCGGATCGATGCGATCCTCTTGTCTTTCGAACGACACCTAAGCCACCCCTTCCGCGCCATACGTGATTTTCGACGGCACGGCCGCGCGCACCGCCGGTCGCCCCCACGCGAGAACGGCCGCCGCCGCTGCGAATGCAAGCGGCGCCACGATCCTCAAGGATTGGGCGATCATCGAAGGATCATGAAAAACGTCATCATTGAGGACACCGATCATCAACGGACCCAGTGTCGCCGAAAACAGGTTGGTCATGCTGATGTACAAGGCCGATGTGAATGCCCTCATCCGATTCGGCATCAGCTCCGTCAGCGCCGCCTGCGCAATCCCGAAGTTGAAGCCCACCAGAAAATACAGCAAGGCGGCGCCCACTTGTGCGGCCATCGCCGATTGCAGAGTCACTACGACGCTCGCCCCGACGCTCAAAAGCGCGGACACGAGCCCGACCACGAGTTTCGAGTCCGCGTGCCCTGCGGCGGCGAAACGATCCGCAAGCCCCCCTCCGACGATGGCCCCGAGCGGGGCCAGAACGACCGTCATGAGCCCAAGACGCATGCCTGCGGTCCCGATCGCCCAACCATGGACGCGGACGAACAGCGTCGGCAGCCAAGCCTGCAAGGTGGACGCCGCGAGCGCAATGAGCGCGAAACCCACCATCGTACCGCCGACCGCCCTGCTCTTGCGGCGCAACTCGCCCATGACCTGGCTCAGGCTCGGCGGCGGCTCCGCCTCGCCGCCGTCATCGCGCAGCCTCACCGGCTCCTTGACCGTCAGCAGCAGCGGCAGCAGAACGACGCCCAGTGCGCTCCCCAAAACGAAAACGACACTCCACGGCCGCAGCACCCCGAGAACGGGAACGACGATGCTGGATGCGCCCAACCTGTCAAGGACCGCCCCGCCACCGCCGAGCGCCAGGGCCGCGCCGAGATAAATGCCGACCGAATAGACGCTCAATGCCCTGGCTCTTTGCACCGGAGGGAAATAGTCCGCTATGATCGACACGGCGCAAGGCATCACCACGCTCTCCCCGACAGCCACCATTATTCTTGCGAGAAACAGCTCAGGCACGGTGCGTGCAAGACCCGAACAGCCGGTGGCCGCACACCAGATCAGCGTTCCGATGATCAGCAGATTGCGGCGGCTGCTGCGATCGGCCAGGCGCGCCAGCGGGAAGCCGAACAGCACGTAGAACACGGCAAACGCCGCGCCCTGCAATGCCCCCATGGCCGTATCGCTCATGCCAAAGTGGCGCTCGAGCGGCCCCACCAGGATGGAGATGACGGTACGGTCCATGTAATTCAACGCAAACGTCAGCAGCATCACGCCGCAGACGTACCATGCATATCCGCTCGCGCGCCTTGGGGCGCCACCGCCGGCCAGGTGCTTGTTATCACCCGACACGGTCGCCGCCTGAGCCGCCATGCGCCTCTCCAGCCACCCGCCTTGCGTGTACCCTCTTCATCACCAGTTATGCGCCACCGTAAGCTCAAAGAGGCGAGTGGGAATCCTTTCCACGGCATAAATCCGGTTCGCCGGATCGGACGCCTCCACCGGCGTCAGGAAAAATCCCGACACATCGGTCGCGTAGGCGACCGTATGGCGGTTCGTGAGATTGCGCGCGAACAGAGAGACGTGCCAATTCCCGCTATCGGAATACCAGGTCACATGCGAATTTACGATCCCATTGTACCTGCTGTCATTCAGCAGGAAATTCGCCTCCGAGTTCGTGTCCGAGAAGTACACCCTGCTCCGATAAGTGACATCCCCGCCCACACTCAATGTGCCGTCCGCCCCTCCGAGCGGGAAGCGCGCATCGACGGACAGATGAACCGCGTTTTTCGGCGACACGGGAATCACATTGCCGCTGTTGTTTTGTGTCGGCGACTCGATGTATTGGGTATATCGGGCCAGAAGGTACGTGTAGTCCAACCCCATCGAAAGCCACGGCAGCAGCTCCTCCCGGGTCTCGATCTCGACGCCCTTCGCCTGCGCCCTGCCCGCATTGGTGGTGATGAATGCGGCGGTCACCGGATCGAACACATTGGTCTGCATATTCCGGTAGTTCTCGACGAATGCCGCCAAGTTCGCCCGATAACGGCGATCGTCCGACAGAAACTTCGCTCCGCCCTCGTAGCTCCACACCGTTTCCGGCTGGAACGCTCTGGCCAGCAGCCGCGAAATCTCCGCGCCGGGGAGGCCGTAATCCGACGCCGCCGAAGTATCCCACCCGCCGCTCTGATAACCCTCCGTCGCGCTCGCGTACAGCATCAATGCCGGGGTTGCCTGATAAGACAGCAACATCTTCGGCGTGAATGCGTGCCAGGTATGAGAGTACCGAGCCGTGGCCGCGGAAAAGATGAGGGGATACACGACGTCATACGGCACCCCGGCGGAAAAGCTCGGCTGATCGCTCGATACGCCATATTTTCGCTCCCACTGCACCCGCGCGCCGAGCGTAAGCTTCCACTTTGGCATCAGCTCGTACCCGGCCTGGCCGAATGCGGCCCCCACTTCGTCGATGACGTGTTGATAGACGTTCTGAGAAACGCCGGCGATCGGTACCGGAAACGCGCCGCCGTTGACCGTATTGGGATTCAGATTATACGTGTAGAGATCATCTTCCATTTTGCTCGCATGCATGTAGAACAGCCCGCCCAGCCAGGTGAGCCGCCCGCCGCCGCGGCTCGCAAGCCTCAACTCCTCCGTCCATTGCTTGTCCCTGATGCGAGTCGTGCTCCAGGCCTGGTTGGCGGGATCGCCCAGTCGCGACAGATTGGTGAGCACGCGGACATCCCGAAGCCCGGTGATCGACGTCACGCTCCCCCACGGCCTGCTCCACTCGACGCGCATGCTCGATCCGAGCACGTTCTTGCGCATCGTGCTGTTTCTTCCCTGGTTGGTCACCTCGGCACCATAGGACAAACCCGGAAACAGGGTCGGTTCCAGTTTGCCCAGAAGCTGGCTGATCTTGCCGCTCGACTGATCATGAGTGAAGCCGGTTATAAACAGCACCCTCAGGTCATCGACCGGCTTCCACAAAAGCTGTCCGCGCACAGCCCCAATGTTGTCTCCGTACGTCTCGTCGTGCAGCGTGACGTTTCTCAGGTAATTGTCGCGGTACTTGTAGTTCACCGTCACCTTGGCGGAGAGAGTATGACCCAGCAGCGGACCGGTCACCATCGCACGTGTCTGAACCAGGTTGTTCTGTCCGTAGCTGATTTCCGCCTTGCCGTGCGTCCTGAAACTGGGCGGCGCCGTGCGGATCACGATCGCCCCACCGATCACGTTCGCACCGAACAGGGTTCCCTGCGGACCCCGCAGAACCTGGATACTGCGCAAGTCGTACAGATCGGGGGCGTTATCCCCCATGCCGGTCATTGGCACACCGTCCACGAACGTCGTCACCTGGTTGTTCCATCCCGCTCCCGGCGTATTGACCCTGCTGCCTCTTATGGAAATGTACACTTCGCCTTTGTTTATTTCCACGTAGGACACGCTCGGCGCCCGCAATGCGACTCCTTGCAGACTCTGAATGTTGTCGCGCGCCAGCCTGTCGGCGGTGAACGCGGTCACCGCCACCGGGGTGCGCTCAAGAGGAGTGGGCATCTTTTCGGCGGTCACCATCACTTCCTGCAGAAGCGGAATCGGGGGCATCTTCCCGACGACAGCCGGCGCCCGCCCCGCGACGAAGCACATTGCCGAGCCCCAGATCACTCCCCGATAAGCACGTGAGTTCATGTCGCCCCCTCATGCATTGTTGACTATTGAGAAATGCGTAAGTGAGTGACACTTTTCACGCTGCTTGCGGTCCAAGTACCCGGAATGATTACATTCGGGGTACTGATGAAGCACGTAGAGAAGCGCAAGGAGCTGGAGCGACGCCGACGA
>JAJZLX010000036.1 GCA_021850555.1 Pseudomonadota bacterium
CGATCCCGAGCACCATGTACATCTCCATCAACGTCATCATCAACTGCAGCGCCACCAGGCCGAAGCCCAAATACAAGAGCAGGGAGGTCACGACCGTCGCCAGAGATGCGCCCATGCCCTCCATGGCGTTTTCAGCGGCCTGGCGGACCTTGCACCCCACCGCGAGCGTGCCGCAGGTGGTAGTGGGATTGCCGCCGCCCGCTACCCGGGTGGGGTTGCCGCCGTGCCAAAGTATTTCTTCGACGTTTCCCGCTTCCGTCATGATGCCGGACGGGGTGAGCGGTACGGTGGAGGCACCGGCGGGCGTACCGAACTGCGAGGTCGCGAGGAATTTTTGCCCGACCATCTCAAACTGCTGCGGGATGTAGGGCATCCAGGTCGGCGCGGTCGCGACGATGAACCCGAAGAAGGAGATCTCGAGCATCTTGAGAAAGAGCGATGAGAACCACTCCCCGAGGTCATTCTTCCGCAGCGCATTGGTGATGCCCCACCAGAGCATCTCGAGAGTTGCAAGAAAAGTGAATATCGCCCACCCGATGCCGGTCTTGCCCGCGCCGACCGACACCCAATTTGCCGTTGCGTTCTCCACCATGCTGAGAATGGTGTCGAAGAACCCGTTCGTGAGACACGTCGAGGGCGCGCCTGCGACGCCGGGCGCGCAGGTGCCCACTGCGGCCTGCGCCAGTGTGGGCAGGAGCACCGCGGCGAGCGCGGCGATGAAGATGAGTCGATGTCTATTTCGATGTCGCATGTTGCCTTCTCCTGGCTGTTAGTACGGAGGCAGCTTCACGGGCGCCGTAAGCCAGCTACCGAGGGTCTTCTGCTTCGCCACCCGGGCGTTCGCGCGATTGCCCATGTCGGTCAGGATCGCGGTATTCGCGGTGCGGGTGTCGGTGTCGAGTTGCGAGAGCTCGGTCGCCAATACTCCGTTCATCGCATTGCTCGCCTGGAGGATCTGATTGCGACCCTGCGCCGTCCGCGATGCGGCCTGCAGCGTCTGTTCCGTCGCGGCGGAGGTCGCGAACTGCTGCCGGGAGAGGTGGTACTCATGCAGCACGCCCGAGATCTGCTGATTGAACCCTTGAGTCCACTGCGCAAGCGTCCCGCCGGCATAGCCGACCGAACCGGTCGGATCGCCGTACTGATAGGCGGTTTGGGCGGCGGTGTCCTGCACACTCGCGGAGATGCCCTGCGCCTGCCCGATGATTTCCTGCATCTGCATGATGGGGGCAGTCAACTGCCCCCAGAACTGAAGCGGCATCGTGCCGAGGTTCTCGGCCTGATTCGCGAGCATGCCGATCTGCTGCTCGGTCTGCATCACCGCCTGCTCGTCCTGCTCAACGGCCGTGACCTCCTGGACGATCTGTTCGGGGAAGGTCGCGCCGGCCACCTCCGACACCGCCTGGGCGGGCGGCGAGGCTGACGCGAGGATGAGGGTGGCCGCCGCGGCTGCGGCGGCGCACCTGAGAGGGATGTGATGACGCATATACTTACTCCGTGATAGCGGCGAATACCGCGCGGCAGTTCGCGAGCGCCAATTGCGCCGCGTCCCGGCCGGCGAGCAGCGCGGACATGTCAGCCAATGGGGCGGCTCGGATCTCGTCATCGGGCAGGCTTGCCAGAGCCTCGAGGCCGCGGTAGCGACGCACGAGCGGATGCGCGGGGTCGTATAGAGGCGACTCGTAGAGCGGCACCGAGCAGAGCTGAGCCCCGCCTTGGCGGGCGACGGACCGCGCCGCACGCACGACGTCGCTGTCTTTCAGCGCCGATTCGTCCTCGTGCCTGACCCGGTTCCACGGCGCACGCACCGAGGGGCGAAGTCTCTCGGGCAATTGGGAGAGGAGCCACCGAAGCCCAGCAACTGACTTACTGTCGTGGAGCATCGGCGCGACGATCCGCAGGCGATTTGGCAGGCCAGAGTCCTGCCGGTTCACGAGTGCGAGCGCCTCGAGTGCCGCGTCGCAATCGCCGACTCCGACATCGAGGATGACGCCGCCAGGTTGCGATGCGAACAGGTGTGCCGCGAGAACGCCGCTGTCGATGGGATCGGTTTCCTCCCCGGACGGCGAATGCGACTCGAAGGTCGCAATAGGAACTTCTGTCCGATCGCCGAGCGCCAAGACATAGCGGCAGAACGTCGTCTTACCTACATTCCCGACGCCCGACAGGGCGAGGTAATTCATGGAGGATACATTCATCGTGGTGACCTTCCGGTGGGTGGTGCGAAATTGGAGACGGCGAGCAGCGCCTCGGCCGCCGCGTCGTCGGCGGCGGCAGAAGCCGCCCCGCTCGGCGCGGCCGGGGGCGCGGCGAGCGCTGGCTCGCCCGCAGGACGGGCGGCGGCTGCGCGATGGAGCCAGCGGCACAGATAGGAGCGGGACACGCCGAGGCGGAGCTGGCGAATGATCTGGGCGAGGGAAAAACCCTCGGCCTGCAGCCGACGAATCTCGGCCTCGTAGGTCCAGAGCCGCGACCTTCGACGCCAGGGCCGCTCATCAGAGCCAGACGACGTGACCGCGACGGTGTCTATGCCTGTGTCCATACCTGTTCTCCGCCGCCCGGGCCCCAATCAACGGCCGCGGTTACCCTCGCCGATAAATTTGCGAAGTTCATCTGCACCTTTTGGGGGACCGGCGACGCGCTGGCGGATGGCATATCGGTCGAGCGTCTCGCCGGGCCGCAGGTCCGAGCCGTCCGCCCACGGGGGGATCTCGTACTGAGCACGCTGCTCTTCGGTGAAATGTGCACCGAGATGAACTGCATCCGCGTCTGATGGCGCTACGGGGTCTGCGGGAGGTCCCTCGGTTGGGGACTGCACCGGGGAGTTCGCGGTATCGGGCTGGGGACTCGACGCCAGTGCTGCGGTGGGCGCGGCGGTGGCTGCCGCAGGTGCCGCGCCAATGCCGGTGGCCTTGCACTGCCGCCGCCTCTTGGCGGCTTTCGCCGCGCCTCGTGAGGGTGCGGCATCGTCTCGCAGCGCGGCCCGCACGGTCTTGGCGGCGAGTTCACCGCCAAACACTTCGCGGAGCGCCTCGAGCAATTGTCGTACCGTGTACTCGGCTTGCAGCGCGTCTCGGAGCTGCTCACGCACCGCTCGCAACACCGCCGCCTTGCCGCCCCGACCCGTCTGCGCTCCGGGCCGCACTGTGGCACGCATCTTCTCGATCGCGGCCTTCGCGCGCGCTGCGCACTCCTCAATGTCGTACTGCTTCACCGCCTCACCTCCGGCACATCACGGGCCCATCGCCCGCCATTACTCGTGCTCCGCACGGTGGGCCCCTGCGCATCGCCGGCCGCCGCCCATCAGGACGTGAGAAGCGCAGTGCCGAACGTCCAGCCAGCGAGAAGGCGCAGCCGCCGAGCGTTCTTCTTCTTCTTTGCAGTTGCCACACACGGGGAGGCGGTAGCCGGACCCCGTTGTGTGACAACTGCCATCTTGTAATGCCCTCTCAATAGGCCGCGGAATCCAACGGAAACCGCAAGTGGGCCGAATTCGGACGGCAACAAGGAGCAATCAAAGGGCCCACGATCGGGAATACAGGTATGGACACCGACCGCAAACGGCTCGCCGCCGTGCTGAACATTCGCGTTTCCAAGGCTGAGCGCGTGGTTATCGCCGAGCAGGCTGCCCTCGCCGGTCTTACGGTATCGGCGTATTGCCGGCGTCTGATCCTGGGCAGAGTGGTGGCTGCCCGCGTCGATACCACCGTCGTCGGCGAGCTGCGCCGGCTTGGTGGGCTCGCGAAGGCGATGCACACAGCCAGCGGCGGCGCACACTCGGAGGAGACTGCGGCGGCGTGGCGCGCGGTCACAGCGGCAATCAATCGGATTGCAGGAGGGTCCTCGGCCTCCCCCCGGCACAGAGCAAGTCTTGCAACCGGCGCGAACTTCGCGCCTGACGGCGACGGGACGCTCATGAGGAAGCAAAGCACGCCATGATCGCCAAGAAGATCCGCAATCCAAAAAAGACCGCCAGCAAGACTGAGCGGATCACGGCGCTGCTGAAGTATGTCCGGACCCCGGAGTGCGAAGACAAAATCGAGAAGTGCGTCTACTCCGGGACCCGCGGCTTTCTCAGCGACACCGACGCTGGGCAAATGGCGGAGATGCTCGCGCTCGCCCACGCGGCGCCGCGCAGCCGCGATCCGATCTCTCACTACGTACTCAGTTGGCGCGAGGACGAGCACCCAACGGAGCAGCAGATCGAGCGCGCCGTCGATATCGTGCTCGCGGAGCTCGGCCTGCCGGGACACCAGGTTGTGTATACGTTGCACCGAGACACCGACCACGATCACCTGCACCTCGTCGCGAACCGCGTAGATCCGGAATCTGGTCGGGTAACCCAACAGGGCCTTGATATTGAAGCCCTGCACCGCGCCGTTGCCCGGATCGAGCATGAACAGGGATGGCAACGCTGTGACAACGCCCGGTACGCCGTCCGCGAGAACGGCACGCTGGCGAAGCGCGGAGGCGAGGGGCGGCAAAGAGAACGGCGCGCGGATCGCAAGCGGGCCGAGGAGCGGCAAGAGGGGCACCACGAGGACTCGGAGGGGCCGTCGATGAGCGACGGCGCGCGCGCCTATGAGCGCCGCACGGGCGATCAGAGCGCCGAGCGCATTGCGCAGGAGCGCGCAGCGCCCGTCATCGCCCGGGCCCGATCCTGGGCTGAACTGCACCAGGGACTCGCCGAGATCGGAATGCGGTATGAAAAAAAAGGGAGCGGCGCAATCGTGTGGGTCGGCGATATGCCGACGCCGGTGAAGGCGTCCAAGGTTGCGCGCAGCGCAAGCCTTACGGCGCTCGAGAGGCGGCTCGGGCCGTACGAGCCAGCGACCGCCGAGCAGGGCGCGAACGCCAAGCGGAAATCTGATGCGCGGCCCGAGCCACCGCCCAAGGATCCCATCGTGGCCGAGTATCGCGCAGCGCGGACGGCATGGTATCAAGAACGCCGCGAACAGCGGGCGGAGCTGCGCACCCGTCACGGCGCGGAATACCGTGAGATGGTGACCCACCATCGCGAGCAGCGTCGCGAACTCGCTGGTGCTCAGCTACGCGGGGACGCCGCGCTGGTCGGGCGCTCGCTGCTTGCCCAGCGACACGCGGCGGAGCGCGCGGCGCTGCGCGATCGGCAACGAAAGGAGCGGCAGCGACTCGCGGGTCACTTTCCGGCCATCGACGAATGGCGCCGCCAGCAGCGGCGGCAAACGGGACGGTATCGTGACTCGTTCCTCGGCAACGAAGGCACAGTGCAGCCTCACGATATCCGTGCCTTCCAGGCCGAGGTACGGGGCGCGGCGGTCGCCTATCACCGCGGCGATCACCGCGCGATCTTTTCGGACATCGGTCGCCGCGTGCAGGTCCACGATCGGCAAGATCAGGAGGGACTGGTCGGAGCCCTACAACTCGCCGCCGCAAAGTGGGGCGGCGAGGTCTCTGTGCAGGGCAGCGCGGAGTTTCGCGAACGCGCCGCCCGTG
>JAJZLX010000415.1 GCA_021850555.1 Pseudomonadota bacterium
GCAGCGAGCCGTCCTTGTAGAGCGTCACGTCGATCTGCTTGCAATACCCGGCGATCGCCTCATCGACGCTGTTGTCGATGACCTCGTGGGCCAGGTGATTGGGCCGCGAGGTGTGGGTGTACATGCCCGGGCGGCGCCGTACGGGCTCGAGGCCGCTCAGGACCTCGATGTCGGAAGCGGTATAGGAGGTGCTCATCGTCTGGGTCGAAGATCTCGCGCTGGCCGCCCAGGGCTCCTCGGCCCGGGGCTCGAAGCCGCGAATCTTACCCGGTTTTGCTTTCGAGCTAGTCCAGATCTGCCAGCAGAGCGGTCTTGACCGGCTCCGGCACCGGGTCCACCCAATGGCGGTAGTGCTCGTGATCCACCCCTGCGGCGAGCGCCGCCCCCGAGCGCAGAGCGCCGATCATCTCAGGGGCGAGCTCGAAGCGCAGAAAGTGCACGGCGGAGGTCTTCTCCGCGTTCTGCCGCTCCATGTCCTCGTCGGCGATCGCGTAGGCCGGCGCGTGCCCCCGCACCTCGACCCAGCACCGGCTCTCGACCGCCTTCAGCAGCGCCAGCTGCCGCTGGCGCTCGGCGACGTCGGTAAATTCGATGAGCAGCGTCGCTTTCCAGTTGCCGCCGTCGGGAATCAGCGGATTGTAGGCCTCGAGCTCTTCGCGGATGCCCTCGGGCTCGAAGATGCGCTCGGCCCGCAGCATCTCCTGGATCTGGTACTGGATGGTGAGACGATCCTCGAAGCACCAGGTCATGTTGGGTCCAACCGCGAGCCGGCGGTGGCGCTTGTGCCTGAGCACCCGGGCCCGAAATGCCTCGCGCTCGCGGGCGTACTGCTCGAGGCTCATCAGGTCTTTGGCGGTCAGCTTCTGCACGGCGCTCTCCTTAACAATCCGGCGGCGCTCACAGCCCGTAGGCGAGACGCAGCAGCCGCAGAGGATGCTCGGGCTCGCGCCCGCCCTGCAGGCCGCTTTCGATCTGGTGTCCGGCCATCGGGCAATCGCTGCTGTAGTGATCGGCGCCACCGCTTCCGATGCGCTCGGCCACCGGGCGGCCGATCTTCACCGATGCGTCGCGAAATTCCTTCTTCACGCCATAGGTGCCATCGTGCCCCGAGCAGCGCTCGATGGCTTCGACCGTGGTGTCGGGGATCAGCCGCAGCACGTCGCGCGTCTTCAGGCCGATGTTCTGAACCCGCAGATGACACGGTACGTGATAGCTCACCTTGCCGAGCGAGGTCTTGAAGTCGGTGCGCAGCAGCCCGGCACGATGGCGCAGCATCAGGTATTCGAACGGGTCGAAAATCCGCCGGGCGACGCGCCGCACATCGGGTTCATCCGCAAACAGCAGCGGAAGCTCCTGCTTGAACATCAGCACGCAGGAAGGGATCGGCGCCACGATATCGTAGCCGGCATCGATCGCGCCGATCAGCTGCGCAATATTTTGCTCCTTGAGCCGCCCGACTCCCTCCAGGTCGCCGAGCTCCAGCCGGGGCATGCCGCAGCAGCGCTCCTGCTGAAGCAGGGCGACCGGGATGCCGTTGTGCTCGAACACGGCCGCCAGATCCTCATCGAGATCCGGCTCGTTGCGGTTGCCGTAGCAGGTGGTGAACAGCGCGACCTTGCCCGTCGTCTCCGGCGTTGCGGTCACCCCCGCGCCAGCCTGGGGGGCCGCGACGGTTCCCAGTCGGCGCAGGCGCTTGCGCGCGGTGCGCGAATGATACTTCGGCAAGGGGGCCGTGGCGTCCACGCCCAGCGCTCTTTCCAGCAGCGCGCGGCCGGGCTTGGAGCGGTTGACGGCGTTGACGATCTGCGCGACCACGGGTATGCCCGCGATGCTGCCGACCGTGTCCGTCGCAGCCAGAGCGCGGTTGCGCAAGCTGATGCCCTCCTTGCGGGCCCGCACCGCCTTGGCGCGCAACATCAGGTGCGGGAAATCCACGCTCCACGGGTGCGGCGGAACGTAGGGGCACTTCGTCATGAAGCACATGTCGCAGAGATAGCAGTGGTCGACGACCTGCCAGTAGACCTTCTTGTCCACCGCTTCGAGCTCGCCGGTTGCCGTGGCGTCAATCGCGTCGAACAGTGTCGGGAAGGCGTTGCAGAGGCTGAAGCAGCGCCGGCAGCCCTGGCAGATGTCGAACACGCGCGTGAGCTCCTGCTCGAGCGCCGCCTCGTCATGGAAGGCCGGAGCGCGCCAATCGATGGGATGGCGCGTCGGGGCCTCGAGGCTGCCCTCACGGGCGGTGGAGCCGGGACCGCTCGAGTCAGAAGGGGTGCTCATGGCGAGGTCACAATCCGAAGGTGCCAGGCGGCCTCAGGACCGCCGCTCCCACCCCTCAGGGGGGGCCGCCCGTCTGCTCATGCGCTTTCATGCAGGAGCATCGGGAAACTCTGCCGCTCAACGGGTCCCTCCGCATCGTTTAGGCGAGTCTCGGAGAGCTCCCCCGGGGCCTCGTCCCTGCGGGACCGCCGAGCGCTTTCGCGCCCGGCGGAGTCAACCGCTTCAGCGGAACCGCTCGCGAGGGCGCGGCTTCGCATCTGAAGCCGCCTCCGCGGCGCGTTACAGATTATCCAGCGCCTTCTGGAACCGGTTGGCGTGCGAGCGCTCGGCCTTGGCGAGCGTCTCGAACCAATCGGCGATCTCGCCAAACCCCTCCTCGCGCGCCGCCTTGGCCATGCCCGGGTACATGTCGGTGTACTCGTGGGTCTCGCCGGCGATCGCCGCCTTCAGATTGAGCTTGGTGTCACCGATCGGCAGGCCCGTGGCCGGATCGCCTACGGCTTCGAGGTACTCGAGGTGGCCATGTGCGTGGCCCGTCTCGCCTTCCGCCGTGGAGCGAAACACCGCAGACACATCGTTGAAACCTTCTACGTCCGCCTTGGCTGCGAAATACAGGTACCGGCGATTGGCCTGGGACTCGCCCGCGAACGCGTCCTTCAGGTTCTGCTCGGTCTTGCTGCCTTTGAGATTCATGCCGCTCTCCGATTTAGACTGGTTCTAACCGAGTACAAGACTTTAAGCGCATGCTCGCGGCCCGTCAACGGCAATTGAGCGTATTGCGCATGCTCGTGCAAGGCCTCAGACTCGAGTTCTTTGTCGGCGCTTCGCGCGCCCTCACACGCGCGGGGCTCGCACCAGGAGCCCCGTAAGTCCCGGCCGCAGGCGATGAGAAGTACCTTGGCGGAAGACCCACAACCTCCCGAGTTCGAACAAGCGCTTGCAGAGCTCGAGTCCCTGGTCGAGCGGCTCGAGCGCGGGGATCTGCCTCTCGAGGAGGCCCTGAGGACTTTCGAGCGGGGAGTGGAGCTCACTCGACACTGCCAGAGTTCGCTCAAGGCGGCGCAGCAGCGGGTGGAAATCCTCTTGAAGCGCAATGGCCGCCAGGAAGCCGAGCCATTCGCCGTACCGGAGGGACCCGAGTCTTCCGCCGCCAATCCCAGGTAACAGGCTGCATCCCTTTGTTGCCGATGCGCAACAGAAGGGATCACAACTCTACTTGCAGTGTACACTGCCTCCGATGAGCGACTCCCAGACCTATCCCCTCCTCGAGAAGATCGACTCCCCGGCCGACCTGCGCAAGCTCCCGGAGGCTCGGCTGCCGGCCCTGGCGAAGGAGCTGCGGCAGTTCCTCATCCATACCGTCAGCACGCGGGGCGGGCATTTCGCCGCCGGCCTCGGCACGGTGGAGCTGACGATCGCCCTTCATTACGTGTTCGACACGCCCCATGACCGGCTGGTCTGGGACGTCGGCCACCAAGCCTACCCCCACAAGGTGCTCACGGGCCGGCGCGAGCAGCTGCACACCATCAAGCAGCATGGCGGCCTCGCACCGTTTCCCAACCGCGCCGAGAGCGAGTACGACACCTTCGGCGTCGGCCACTCCAGCACCTCCATCAGCGCCGCGCTGGGAATGGCCATCGCCGCCGCCCGTCAAGGCTCCGACCGCCGTGCGGTAGCCGTCATAGGCGATGGCGCCATGACGGCCGGCATGGCGTTTGAGGCGCTGAATCACGCCGGCTCGCTGCCGACGGATCTGCTCGTGATCCTGAACGACAACGACATGTCGATCTCGGAGAACGTCGGGGCGCTATCGAACTACTTCACATCGGCGCTCTCCGGGAGGCTGTACGCGCATTTGCGCGAGGGCGGCAAGAAGGTCCTGCGGCAGATGCCCACCGTGTGGGAGTTGGCGCGCCGCTCCGAGGAGCACCTCAAAGGCATGGTGCTGCCCGGAACGCTTTTCGAAGAGCTCGGCTTCAACTACATCGGGCCCCTGGACGGCCACGACGTGCGTGCGCTCGTCGGCACATTGCGCAACGTGCGCAAGCTCCGCGGCCCGCAATTCCTGCACGTGGTGACCCGCAAGGGCAAGGGATACGCCCCCGCCGAGGCCGACCCCATCAAGTGGCACGGCCCCGGCCCCTTCGATCCGGCGAGCGGCACCATCTTCAAGGGCGCCCCCTCCGGCCCCGCGTATTCGAAGATCTTCGGACAGTGGCTGTGCGACATCGCCGGGCAGGACCCGCGCATCATCGGCATCACGCCGGCCATGCGCGAAGGCTCGGACCTGGTCGAGTTTTCCAAACGCTTCCCGGACCGCTACTTCGATGTCGCCATCGCCGAGCAGCACGCCGTCACGCTTGCCGCGGGCCTCGCGGCCGATGGGCTGAAGCCGGTCGTCGCGATCTACTCGACCTTCCTGCAGCGCGCCTACGATCAGCTGATCCACGACGTGGCGCTGCAGAACCTGCCGGTCGTATTCGCCATCGATCGGGCGGGACTGGTCGGCTCCGACGGCGCCACTCACCAGGGCAGCTACGATCTGTCGTATCTGCGCTGCGTGCCGAATATGGTCATCATGGCGCCGGCCGACGAGAACGAGTGCCGCCAGATGCTCTACACCGCCACCACGGTGGACGGGCCGACCGCGGTGCGCTATCCCCGAGGCAGCGGGCCGGGCGTGGCGCTCGAGAAGGAATTCCAGGCGCTGCCCATCGGCAAAGCGCAGGTCCGGCGCGAGGGCCGCAGCGGCCTGGCGCTGCTCGCCTTCGGGCCCATGCTGGAAAGCGCGCTGCACATCGGCGAGCGGCTCGACGCCACGGTGGTCAACATGCGCTTCGTGAAGCCCCTCGACGAGGCGCTCGTGATCGAGCTGGCCGCCCGCCATCGCGCCCTCGTCACGCTGGAGGAGAACGCCGTCGCGGGCGGGGCCGGCTCCGCCATCACCGAGGTGCTCTGCGCCGAGGGGTTGACGCCCGCGCTGCTTCAGATCGGCATCCCGGACCGCTTCATCGAGCACGGATCGCGCGAGTCCTGCCTCGCCGCCGCGGGGCTCGACACCGCCAGTCTCACCGCAACGGTCGAGCACTGGTGGGCCCTGCAGATCCGCGATCGCATCCGCTCGGTCGGCAGCGCTTAGGAGTCTGCCGGACCCGGGATGCTCGCGGAGCACGCTACGCCGATACCCCGTTTGG
>JAJZLX010000682.1 GCA_021850555.1 Pseudomonadota bacterium
CTTTTGCGAGCGGTAGCCGGGCCAGTCGCGCTCGATCACGCGGGCGCCGAGCGCGGCGGCGAGTTCGCGGGTGCGGTCGGTCGAATGCGAGTCCACGACGATGACCTCGTCGCAGAAGCTCACGGACCGCACGCAGTCCTCGATCCGATCCGCCTCATTGTAAGTAATGATGCATGCCGAAAGCCCCGGCGGGGTCGTCATCTGCATCGCACGGTCACTCGGTTGAGGTGGAATGTGTCCGCCGGCTTGCGCGATTGCGATGAGCGGGCGGCAGGGCGGTCGTCGCGGCCGATCTGCTCGCGGCGCTGATCGAGCGTGCGAGGCACGCTGGTCGAGGCACCGCGGCGCTCGAAGTGCGAATACGGTGCGGACCAGGCGAAGCAGCTGCCAATCGCGCGCTCCAGAGCGCGCAGCATCGGGTTGAGCGGCTCGCCAGACCGCTCGGCCCCGCAGGCGGTCACGGGGGCCTCCCCGAGCGCAGTGAACCCGCGCGACGGCGCCACCGGCTCGCTGTGGTCCGGTCGGCCAAGTATGCCGTGCTGCCTCGCACGCGCCCGGTTCCCTACGGGGCGCGTCGCGCCAGACAGCAGTCCCCGCTGGCCGGTGTGGGGCGCAGGCGCCCGCAGCCGGCAGGCTCGCTCTATGGGGGAGTCATCGATCACACTGGAAGTATATCTAGCGTGGCGATCGGGCTCAAGGCCGGGACGAATCAAACATCCCCGCCGGGCGCCCTGTCGCGCTGCGCGCGCAACCTCGCGGGTCACTGGCGCCCGCGGACGCCACGCGAGGATGCATGCCGGCGAGGTCGCTCGGATCCGAGTGAGTTCGGTCGCGGTCGCGGAGGACGACGCGGAGATCCAGGCGGCCGCCTTGCGGAGCGTGAGGCGGGGATATCCCGCCGCGGCAGGAGGTTCGCGCCGCAATTGCGCAACAGTCGATGAGCTGTAAGGTTCCCGAGATCCATTGCCGCCAAGTCAACTATGGAGGAAGGTCTTGACGCCGGTATCACGTTGTATGATGTCGCGCGAGCCCGACCGGCGCAGGAGCGCCGTTTCTTCCGTTCCTCCTTGCGCTCTTCCAACAGATGATCTTCGCTGCGAATTCGCAACCCGGGTGAATCGAGCGGTACCTCCGGGCGAGTGATGCGGCGATGCTGCACGCGCCCACTTGGTCTCGCAAGCCCGGGGCGATGTAGGTCCCGCGGATGTGCTGCTCGATCGAGGTGGGGAAGAGTGTGTCGGCCGGCAGGCTCTCCGGCGCCCCCTGGCGGTGGTGGGCGAGTTGCGCCTGCGAGGTCCGCAAGGTGTTGTACGGAATGTCCGCGGCGTAGACCCGCTGGCCGACGGCAACGGGGGAACGTTTGAAGGATCTCAAGTGG
Organism: Pseudomonadota bacterium; assembly: GCA_021850555.1. The sequence goes on from JAJZLX010000682.1 coordinate 1,379, forward strand.
AGCGCAGTGGTGAATTGGGGAGTGGGAAACGAAGGATCGGATGCAGCTCGAGCAACAGGTTCGTCAGGCTCCGGCTCGCCGGCGTTCCGCCGCAGAGTAACCTTTGCCCGTTCCCGGGTGAGCCGCATGATTGCCAAGATGCCTTAGGTACTCCCTGGGTACCTCGGCAATCGGCTCCGGATCGGGCAGCCTCCGCTTTCGCGAGACCGCGAGCGTGTACGGCCGCTCCGGCATCCGATGGCCGAGAAGCTGTCGCCGGATCTCGACTCCCAGAATTTCAGCGAGCAAAGACGGAACGGCGTTCCCGAGCTGCTTCTGTGCGTCACCTCGACTCCCGACGATCTCATAATCGTCGGGGAAAGTCTGGATGCGGCACAGCTCCCGAACGGACAACTTGCGGCTCTTCCAGTGAAATGGACCGATTGCTGTGCCCGGTTGAGCTTGGACCGTCCACGCGGGTCTGCTTTTCGCAAGCTTGAGGAGGAAGCCCCAGTACCTTCTGCGCCACCCGAAAAGACGCATGCCCCCGCCTCGATCGGTATGCCACAGGTAGTTCTGCCCTTCAGGAATACTTGGCAAAAGGGCGCCCCATTGGCCGCCGACCGCCAATCGGGGATCGTCGTCCTCTTCCAAGTCCCCGATTGCATCCCAGCTTCGCAGCCATGGCTGACGCTGAGCGGCAAATAGATCCTCCTTGAGTTCGGGATCCGCGTGCGTTGGCTCCGGGTGTCGAAATACCCGCCCGTCCCGCGCTCCCACGATGATCACCCGCTCGCGCGTCTGGGGTACTCCGTAATCTGCTGCGTTCATTCGGCCCACCGAGAAGGAATAATCGGTTCCCGTCTCAGCGTTGATCGCCTGTATGGCTCGCCTGAGCAGCTGCAGACCCTCATCCTTGCCTGAATAAGCAAGCCCGTGTACGTTCTCGAGCAGGAATGCGCGAGGCCGAAGGTCTCGGAGCACTCGGAGATACGCGGTCAAGGTATCCGCGCGCGGGTCGCCCAGCCGCTTGGTATCCCCGGATCGCCAATAGGCCGACTTGGAGAACGGCTGACATGGGGGCCCTCCCACCAATAGGTCCGGCTCTTCCGGCGCGAGGCCCGATAGCTCGCACAATCGGTCGGAGGACGCTTGATCGGAGTGGATGTCGCCCTCGACAAGGGGCCACCGACGGTTCGCCCGAAGCGTCTCGCACGCCCGATGGTCGAACTCGACGGCGGCACCAAGCCGAAAACCGGCCGCTTCGAGTCCAAGATCGAGGCCCCCGGCTCCGGTGAACAGACTAATTACGGTCGGCACTGGCATTGAGCGACACTACAACACGACGGAGTTGGCTGAAACGTCAGCCTGCTAGAATCTTGTACTCAGAATACAATATATACGAGAAAGCGCGCAAGTGATCTGGATTCGTCTCCGCGAGGCAATGGAGCGCTACGAGCGAAACACGGGCGAGCGCATCACCTACGATATTTTGTCCAAGAGAACCGGACTCTCCCGCGCGACCATTGAAGCCCTTGGATCTCGAACCGGCTACAATCCCCGGCTGTCCACCATAGAGAGCCTATGCCACGCGCTCGGGTGTACGCCAGCCGAGATTCTGGGCTATTCACCTAGAAATGGACCCATCCAGGGCGAAGATCAGCCATGATGCGCATCTGGCACCCTAAATTGCTTACTGGACTCGAGACTTTTGACGTTCGACCGAACGCTCGGAAGCCGCTCGTCGATTTCATGCTCTCGTCGCTCGAATCCGCGGGGTGCCGGAAGATTTTCTGCTCGGGGGACCGGACTGCGCCATTCGTCATTACGTTTGAGACCTCGACTGGCGAGCGTATGGGCATCGTCGCGTATGCCTTTCTCGCGACGCGGACGCCGACAAAAAATCGACCGGACGATGAGCGAAGCTTCCAGGTCAAATATGGAAGCAAAGCCGGAAACGCCGCTCATCCTCTATGGATGGATCGCCTTGGGCTTTACACCACGCTATTGATCGGAATTGATCCACACGAGGGCTTCTTCGTCGCAGCGGATCCGGCGATCCACAATCCCACGAGGCTCTTCATTCGGCTCGAGTTCAAGGACCACCATGCGGAACAAATCCAATGCCGCGGCTGGTACGCATGGGAGCGCGTCAAGCGAGGCGGTCACCCGGAACCGATCGAAGTGCTGGTCGGCGGCAGGAAGGACCGGTTTCTTGATCTGATTCGGTTCGAGCGCGCCGCCGCCAACCTTTCGCCGGGCGACCGTCAGCTGCTGGCCGAGAAGACGGAGATTATCTGCGGCTCGAGTCCGCACGGATCCGCACCCGATTCTGATGTTCCGCCAGAAGCGCTCCATCCTCTGGTTCAGGAATTCTTGCTCAGCCCAGCGCAAATTTTCGAGCTGATAGCCAACGCGCGACGGCTGAAGATGGCTGTCCGCGGGTGGGTCGCCGAGCAGCACCTATTTGATGCCCTGCAAGGCATCCCCGGTGTCGATCATTGCCAAAGACTCGATACCGACGGCAGTCCAGACATCAGCCTCAGCTACAAGGGAGGCCGTCTGCTGACCATTGAATGCAAGAACGTCCTCCGGGAGGTGGATAAGGAAAATCGCCCGCGCATTGATTTTCAGCGCACCCGGGCATCAAAGAAGGACCCATGTTCGCGCTACTATGCGCCATCGGATTTTGACATTGTCGCTGGATGTCTTCATGCCGTGACGGAGCGGTGGGAGTTTCGGTACACGCTCGCATCGCAGCTCCCGCCGCACAAAATGTGCAAAGGGAAAATAGCCAGCAATGTTCGTATAGATTCTCGCTGGACGGACGATCCTACGGTTGTCTTTCGCCACGCGTACATGCGCTGACCCCGAAGGACCGCACGTTGCTCGTTGAGTATTTCGGCCCTGAATGGCGATCGCGTGAACATGCCTGAACGAGAGCCAGAAGGGACGCTATCGATTTGACGGTCAATCCGCGCATTATTCCGCGGGGGGGCGCTCCATCGGAACACCGTGTCATAACCTGAAGAACCGGGAGCGATCATCGGCAAGTCCCGATCCCGAGCGGCCGGCGATTGCGCTCCGTTGCCATTTCCGGTCTGCGCCACTGCGGACGAAAGCCAGCATTCGCGTCATACCGGCGCAATGAGCGGTCACGTTCGTCCGGAATCGCCGGTCCCGATAGGGCGGAAAGCGCACCCGGGGCAGACAGGTGCTTGCCGAACCAAGCGTGAATGGCGGCAACTGACTGGTCAACCTGCTGTGGCTGGTCATAGAACTCGATCTGCTCGCCCTCGATCCACGCCGGCTCTTTCGGCCCCGAAGAGCGCTCGAATACCTGTATCCGTACACCTGCGTGAACGCACAAGATGCACGCAGGTGATGCTGACCCCAGAAGATCATTCCGCGGAAGATGATCGCTCCGCGGGCTGGCCGCCTGTCTGATGGGGTCGGGGACAGGTGCTCGTCGCCGATGATCGGCATAGTGGCTGCAACGAGGGCGAGCGGAGTTTCCTCCCCGCTGGCCGCACGATCATGCGGCCCGAGTTGCCTCGCCCCGGCGTTAATCGGGGAGGTGCCGTCGTGCTATCTGGGACGCTGCGTATCAGCACGGCCGGACACGGCGTCGTCCACATGCATCCTGCGGGATACTTGTGCCACGTCCCGTCGGAGTCTCTCCACTGGGAGTGTCCGGAAAGCAGCGTGCCGGCCCAGAATCGGGTCCATGCACTGACGCGGGGCGGGTTACGCAATCCAGCGCGGGACTCTGGGAGAAACGCCCGGGCCGTGCTCGCACACCCGGCGAGGTTTGCGGCCGTCACGCCGGCGGCCAAGTAAATATGAATCCTGGGCATTCTCAGTTCCTCCGCTAATCCGTGTCTTGATCCAGATGATCGGCGCGGAGTCGATCAGCAGCGGAACGAGCACGGAGGCGAGTGACCCCGCCGGTATGAGCCATTGCGCAACGTCCGCGCACGCCAGCCACGGCGGCGTTGCGTGCGCAGTGAAGCAGGGCGTCCGGCGGCACATGTGAGAGTCGTCCTGTCCCTTGCGTTGGTTCGCAGACCTGGATATAATGTCAGCCGCACGAAC
>JAJZLX010000656.1 GCA_021850555.1 Pseudomonadota bacterium
GAAACTGTTGGACGGATCAAACACAGGAAGGCTGAGCGCGAAATTAAACGGTGTGTACGGCCCCGGACAAGCCGACGAGGTGCAGTACAACGGGTTAGGCTTGCCGTTCAGACTCTTCAGAAAGCCAATCAGCTGCGCCAGATTGAGTTCCGGCAGGACCATCGGATATGAGCCGCCCATGCCTTGCATGAAGTTCGGCAAGCGCGCAAAAGAGACGACATTGAAACCCTGGGATGCAAATGAATATGGCGCACATTGCACCGGGCAACCCGCCGTCTGATACAGGCTGCCGTATTGCCCACTCCCATTCGTCTGCGCGTTATTTGTTATGTCCATATTCATTTTGGTGCGCCGCCGTCCACCGATACCGAACTCCAATTCGTCAAACACGCCTTTGTCCACTTTCCACGCGCCCTTCAGCGAGAACCCTATGATGTTGTCGTGTATGGAGGACCCGTTCAACGCGTCGTAGTGCGTGCCCCAGTATTTGTTGTTGCTCAAGTATCCGGAATTCATCAGAGACGTGTAGGAACAGTAACCGGCATTGGTGGCGCTGGCTGCGCCGGCCGGACAGGACGTCAGCCCTATCTGGCTCGGCGGGATGACGACATTGATATCTGGAAGGCTATATGGCCGATCCGCTATGTTGAGGATGTCCTCGGCGACGGGGGCGTTATTCACCAGACCGGCGGTTACGAAAGAGTCACGCCCTCCATTGGGGTTGTTCGCAACCGACTGGTACAGGTTGGTGTCGATGCTCAGTCGGTCTGTGGGCGTCCATCGGACATTTAGTCCGTAGAGATACATGTGCACCTTACGGTTCAGGGTATAGTTGATCATCTCCGGCTGAAAATTCCGTTCCGATACGGAGGTGATCACACCGTTTTGCACCACGGCATCATTTTCAAAGGGCGAACCGCTGTGGCTCGGTCCAAGGTAGTATGATTCGCCATATCCGATCTGCGGGTCATCGAGAGATGTCCACAGCCCATTAGCCTCCACGCGCAGGTTGTGGGTTGGACGCCATTCGACGTTTCCGACGAGACCGATGCGCTTCCTGTTGTCGAAAGTCGAGCCGAAAGCAATGGATCCCGGGGACGCCTTCACCGGAACGGAACCGGGGCCGCCTGCGTATGGATAGGTCGATGGTCCGGAGCTGCTGCTGAGCTGGCTGTAGGAGGTCAGGGAGTCTGTGCGCTGATGTACATCGGAGTACACGGCGCCGAGCACGTAACCCAGGGTTCGCTTCTTGTTCGAATCGGCGATGAACGCCGAGTACTTCCTGCCGAAAAGGCCCGACATGTCGTTCCACTGACCGGAAACATGCACGACTGCGTGGAAGCCCTTGTAGCTAAATGCAGTCGGGGTCTGAAGATTCACTGTGCCGCCCAAGCTGCCCGCCATCGCCGAAGCTTCCGGGGATTGGAGCACCTGCGCTCCAGTAATCATCTCGGCCGGGAGCAGATCGAACGCGATGCTGCGGCCGGTATTGTCGGTGGCCAATTCCTGGCCGTCCAGGGTGACGATATTGGCGGACGGACCGAAGCCGTCGACGGAAACACCGAGACCCTCGCCGCCCGTGGTGCGGGAAATAGAGACACCGGGGAGCTGCGCCAGAGCATCCGCAACATCGGAGTCCGGGAACCGCCCGAGTTGCGTCGAGTCTATGGCAGTGAGCATCACCGATGCATTTTTCTCCTCTTCGAGCGCCTTGTTGAAGTTTGCGGCGATACCCGAGACCACGACCTCCTGTAACTTGAGGATTGGTTGTGCCGATTGCGTCGACTGTTGCGTTCGTGTCGGCTTATGCGCCGAAGCGTTGCCAAGGGATGTAGAAGGTAACGTCACGTGATCGGCGGCGAGCGCCGCGCGGCTTCCCGCCAACCCCAGGGTCATGACGACAAAGGCGCTCACCGCAGAATGAGCGTGGAATTTCTTCATTGTGCTCCCCCGTTTAGATCGTACTTCTTTGGGTCGCATGCCCGTGAATATTGAGCGAGTACGCGACGAACGTGATTGACGATAATGTCGCTCATCCGAAGTGGACCCGTATCGAGCCGCACGACGCCGTAGTCGCTCGACAGGTACTGAGAGAGCAATCCCATCGGCGGCGTTCCGTCCAATAACCCTTCGCGGAGCCGATCCAGGGCCGCGACGACATCCGGATTCGTCCAGTAGTAGCGGATGCGGTCGCTCAGGCTGTATTGGAGATGCAAGTCGAGCGCGCGACCTTCGTCTTGGTAATAAGCCCGCCAGTACCGCGGTTCACGGTGCATCGCAGCCAATGCCGTCTCCCGGACGCGGGCTGCCCGGGCATCTCCATGCCATTCCTGTTCGATTTGATCGAGCGACCAAATTGCCTCGCGCATCGCGAAGGTGGCAGCAGGTCCAACTTTGAGAATTGCGAAGTGGTCGCGCACCAGCGCGGTCAGGGCCGCTTCGCTCTGGTAGTCGGTCGAGTGCGCCTCGAAGACCAGGTTTGGAAGTTGTTCCAGGCTCGCGCTCAACCGTTTCGCCCGGTCCGGACGGTAGGCTATGACGCGATCGTGATCGAATTCGACTCCGGGTTGTACGACGAGCGCGATGACGCGTTCCCATGCCCCGGCCAGACCTTGCGCCAGGAATGCCTTGCGATGCGCCTCAACGGTCGATGCGGCCGCCTCTGGCGCGGTGACGGCGAGTTCACCCAACGCCTCGCGCGCTCCGCCCGGCGTCGGCACTTCGGTACCGATGACGTACACGGGAGGGACGCCGGTACAACGCTGCCACGCCGCTTCTGCCTGGAAACAAAGACGCGCGCTACGTTCCGCGACAATCGCGTCAGTCAATGCGACTGGATCACCGGCGCACGGCATGGAGCAATCGAGGTGGATCTTGCGGTATCCGGCGCTGACGTACTCGTCCACCATGCAGCCGGCGCGATCGAGCGCCTCCTCCGATGGCAGCGACTGCCAAGGATGGGGCCCAAGGTGATCTCCGCCAAGCAGGACCCGTTGGTGATCGAGGCCACAGGCCTGGGCGATCTCGAGCACTCGAGCGCGAAACTCCGCCGGTCGCAACCCCGTGTATCCTCCCTCTTGATTGACTTGGTTCGATGTCGCTTCAATCAGCGCGTAGTCGCCACAGTCGCGCGCGTGTTCCAAGGCTGCGCGCAGAACCAGCGGGTGTGCCGAGCAGACCGAGTAAATCCCGCAGCGCGCCCCATCGCGGTGACTCCGCGCCAGGTCCAACAGTGGCGTCATGCACCCTCCGCCGGTTCTATCGCGAGCAGCGCTGCGGCCACAAACGCCAGGCTCATGCCGATGACCTTCATATCGTTGGGGACGACAGCGAGGAACATGAGCGAGAGAACTGCGGTAATCAATGGCGCGCCAGCGTTAGTGAGGGGGGAGACGATAATTGCCTTGCCGTAGCGGAACGCATAGACGAGGGCAAGCGCGCCGATCGAATTCAAGATTTGGGTTGCAGCCGCGAGATATGGTCCCGACAAGCCAAAGTTGATTGGTCGGGAGAAATCCGTCATCCACAGCGCCGCCGGAATTAGCACCAAACCCATCAGCGTCATGTAGAAGAAGATGCCCTCGGCACTCATGCTCCGGTTGGCGAGTTTTATGAAGAATGCCTGAACACCCCAGGCGGCGAGGATCACGAGCGAATAGAAGAACCAGGCGACGCCGCGGCTGTGGAGTCCGTGTCCTGGCACGTACTCCAATAGCGGCAATGCGATCACCGCAAGCACGATGGCGACCGCACCAAGCCGTGTGGATCGCTCCTTCAGCCAGAGCAGAGACATCGCGATGGTGACGATCGGCGAGAGCGCGATGAGTGGAAAGATCAGATACGGCGGTCCGACGCGCAACGCGTGAAACAGCACCATTTGTCCACCGGCGCCCGTCAGGCCGATGAGCGTACCCAGGAACACCGACGTCGCGTCCGTCGGCAACTTCCAGCCACTGCGCGCGAGGACATATAGCGCCGGCGGGATCATGGTAATAGCCCAAACGACGTAGATCAGCGTCTCGGGGAATCCGTGTTGCGACGGAACATCGGCGAAAGCCCCCCACACGCCCCAAAGAAGAGTGGTCGTGAGCGCAAACATCAGGCCCGCATGACGCCTGAACCAAGTGTTGCCGGCGGCATTCATGGCGCGGCGCACAGCCACGTTCCAAAGATTTGCGTCATCGCCCCCCCAATGTGACGACAGGACGAAAGGATATGTCGACGAATAAAAGTTTGCAAGATTTTGTGGAAGTATGCGTTTTTTTTGGAAGTGAATTCGGATCTGAGGATGCGGCCGCGCCGGTCGACCGATGTCTGGACCCTTTCAAATCTGATCGACACGGCCTCATCTGCCTGTTGGCGGCGATTTCGTAACAGATTGATCTATATGTGGTTTTATAGATCGAGTTCAGATCGATACGAGACGGCCTTTTTTGCTCCAGGGTTGAACAGCCGGCTTGTCTCTAGGTCGTCTCGAGCGGCCCGGTCCGGCCCCCTGGCCAATCAGGGCGCCCACCCCCGGCCGGGTTTCCATGATCGGGTTGCGGGAGTTTCGGTGGAAAAAACTTTCATAGGCCGATCTCGGGCCGCAGACGGCGTATGTTGTTGCGAGACAGCATGCGTGGGAGAGGCGATCAGCCGATGATCATTCGGGCAGCTCCAGACGAGCCGCGGCCAGCCGCCCGATCGCGCGTCCCGGGGTGGCTCTCCTCGCACAAGAGGCGTAAGGACACGCCGCTGTGGCAATTCGAGCCACTGCGATACGGCCCTCGCCCGCAGGCGACGGCTTGATGCTCAAACAATGTCCGCGGGCGCCGATAGAGTGAGCGCAAATGGGCCAGATCCAGGGCGACGATGTCAAAGGCGTACCCGGGTGAGCACAAAGAGCCCACTCGAATTTTTGCTCTGACCGCGCCGCAGACCTCGCACCCCGGCCACGCTGTCCGCCACCGGTTCACGGCCTGGGCATTCCCGCAGGGACCTCCATGATCCGCCCGGACACCAACCAGCAACCGCTTGAATCCTCTAAGAAATTTGGCTTCGGCCTTTGAGATCACCGAGGAAGCCAAACGGCACCTCTGTCACCGAGATCAAGGGCGCTCCGCGTCGGTCTATCCGGGTACTGCTCGGGCCGTTCGCCCGCATCCGGTGTGGCGCCGAGACCTGCGTGAGCGTGCCGTTCACCGGAGAGGCCGCGGGCTACGCTACAATCGCCCGCTCTGGTGAACCGTCGTGACATCCAATTCCCGCCCGAGCACTCGGCCCTGCGCGCCGACGTGCATGTACTCGGGGAGCTGATCGGGCAGGTCCTGCGCGAGCAAGGCGGGGAAGCTCTGTTCGAGCTGGTCGAGCTCGACCGCCGCGCGGCCATCGCCCGGCGCGAGGGCGGCCCCCAGGCCGCTGCCGAGCTTTGCGCCTCCGTTCGCGGGCG
>JAJZLX010000241.1 GCA_021850555.1 Pseudomonadota bacterium
ATACTTGCCGGGCATCCCGGTCCACTTCCCCCGAGACCAGTCGACGGTCACCAGGTGAATACGCTCGTCGCCCGCTACGGGGGCGTCCGCTTTATCACTACCCATCAACCGAGTCTAGACAGTACCCGGTGGGACGCTTTCGTCCCCACGGCTCACCGCCCCTGATTTTGCTCGGGTGCGGGGCTGCGGTCGCCCCCCCTTTGGTCGCTGTCGAGTCCGGCGATTTCGAGCGTCTCCTGAGCGACCAGCCATCCTTCACTGAGTGCCGCCTCGGCCCACCGGCGACACTCGGCTCGCACCGCCTCGAGGTCACCGGAGCAGGCGCGCGTCCACTGTGCGTCCGAGCAGGTGTATTCGCCGGACTGCACCATGTTGCTGATCAGTGTCTGACACACCCGCTGAGCCTCCGCGAGCTCACTTTCCGCGGCGGCCGTCGGCAGAGGCGGCTTGCCCTGCACCCGCGCGTGCTCGGCGCGCACGATTTCCTGCAGGTCCTGGTCCTCGACCGTGATGCCCTCGTGCGCCGCGAGGCGGGCCATGCGGTCCCTGAATGGACTGGAGCCGCTGATCTGGACACGGCCGCCCCATTTGGCGCCCGCCACGCGCAGCGCGGCGATCTCGACGTCAGTGTCGTGTCGCAACATGTCAATGCGGGTTCGTGTCGATGTAAATACCTCTCGTCCCTCGCGATCGTGATATCTCCGACACCAGGCCACTTTGTCCCACTCGTACCGCAGACCCGCAGCTCGTGCCGCGGCGGTCTCCGCAGACTGATAGCCTCGCGTGCACTGTGCACCACCAAAGCCGTTCCCCTCAGCGGCAGTGCGATTGCGGCCCGCGCGCCGCAGCCGTTGGCGTGCCGCACGTTCTGCTTCACGTCTGATCTGACGGAGTGCCATGTAGCGCCGCTGCGTGCCGGCTCTTGCGGCCATCCACTCGTCGCGCAGTCCATTTGCCGCTGCGCGGATGTCGACCGGCGTGTCGGTCTTGATTCGATGCCGCCGCGCGTACTCGACGAGGGCGGCTCGTGTCTCGGCCAGTTCTACCGGTGTCGGTGGTGACTCACGGCGCGGCCCTCGCTGGACGCGATCCTGCTCTCCTGCGGTACCGGACCTCGTCCTCCCTGCGGATCGCTCCCGTTCCTGGCGCTCGTTCTGCGTGGCATGTGCCTCGTTATGCTGCCTCTGTTGCGCCTGGACCGTCTTTGCGGGTTGCGCGACCTCCAGCACCGCCGCCGGCAGGGCAGCCGCCACGCGCTCGGCAAGATGGCGATCATCGGCACGGCCGCGGGCGACGCCAAGACTTGTGCCATCTGGCTGACGGACCAGCAGCCAGTGTGTGCCGTCTGGCCGATCGAGCACGTGCACCCGCCCAACTTCCAGAATCGCTCGCCGCGCCTTCGACGAGAGCCCCCGGGCGATGGCAGCCGCATATCGCTCGGCCTGCAGCTGATCGCGCTCGGCGCGGGCCTGCGCGAGGTCAACGGACGTGTCGAGGATGGCACGGTCGAGCGCCATCGCGCGGCGTTCTGATTCGCCAGTCTCCCGGGCTCGGTCCAGGCGAGAAGCTGCTTCTGCCGCCCAATCCAGTCTCTTGCGGCTCGGTTCACCGGTGCGCCGCTCGTATCCCGCTGCGGATGGTCCCAAGTGTCGGGTCGGCTCGCGGTCAATGCCCTGATCACGAAGGCTGCGGTGGTCGACACGAGCATCTTTGTCGGCACGCTCCAAGGCAGCGTTGACCATGACTGCCCATTTCGCCCGTATCTCCTTGAGATCCGCCTTGCGATCGCGCCCTGCGCGCTCGCTGACGAGCTTGCGGCCGAGTCCGTCCGGCGCGATCTCTCTGGTCGTGCGCAGGAGATGCGCGTGGTAGTTCCGGTTGTCACCGCCGCGCCCGGGCGCATGCAAGCACACATCGACTGCGCATCCCTCGCGGTCCGCCATCCATCGTGCGAAAGCGAGCGCGAGCCGACGCCGGTCCTCGCCTGAGAGTTCGGCCGGCAGTGCCCCCTCGAACTCGCGGGCCACGCAGGCATCCTTGCGGCGCTCAACCCGTTCCGCGACGTTCCATAGCTCAGACCTCGATGGCCGCCAAGTGCTGCTGGTCGGCATCACGATATCCGCAGACAAGACGCCGCGCTTTTTTGTGTAGTCGTACTGTTGTCCTATTCGTTCGTCCTCAATGCACTCGCCGGCACGGTATGCTGCCGCCGCGGTCGCAGACCGCCCTCCGCTGCGACTGACCGCCTTGCAGGTCAGGTGATAGATCGCCACGGTCGCTGCTACGATGATCGCGGTGCTGGCTGGGTCAGCAGGCCAAACAGTGCACGATCATCGGCGCGAGTGAGGCGGGCATTCAGTAGCGCCATCAGTGGTTCGCGCACCCACCCGGCTTCCCCTCGCTCCAGAGCGGCGAGCACTACCGCGCCCACGAGAATTTTGCGTCGTGTGTCGTCTGCCCGTTGTCCTTTGAGCACGCGGGCAAGCTGACGGGTTTCCATCTGCTCGCGTTGAGCCCGCAACTGCTGCAGTCTTTTCTCGGCAGACGCTATCCGATCATCAATATTGGACATGGCTGGCGCCTCGGTCTGTGCCCATGTCCTTTCTCCGCGCCGAGGGCCCGGAGCGGAGGGAACCCGAAGGGCGCACTTAGGAGTCATCCGCTGCGCTGCTGACTCCCGTGCGGCAGGGGCAAGCCCCTGCACCCCGAAAGAGCCGGGGCAGCGGTCGTCGGGCCCACGCCTCGCCGCCCTCGGCCCGGCCATGTCCTCGGGCAAGCCCTCAGCCATGAGGATCGGGCGGACAAGTCCTGGTCCTCTCGATCCCCGGTGTCCGCGCACCGTGTCTACGCACGGGCCCGCGCCGCGGAGAAAGTTTGTCTGCGGCGATGCCGCACTGAATCCAGCAGGAGTCGACCATGGCTCGCAAGAAGTCCCATACCACTGCCCCACATCCCCTCGCCGCAGCGATCCGTGCAGAGTCCGAAAAGGAGGCCCCTGCGGAACCCATGCCGCAGTCCATCCCCGCTGCGGTCTGGTCCGTCCTCCGGGGGCTCCGAAATCGTGGCTACTCGGTCAAACAGATCGCCACATTCCTGGGCCGCCACGGGTACACCGTTGATCCCAACGCTCTGGCAGTGCGGCTTAAACCTCGCGCCCCGCGCCAAGTCCAGCCGCAGTCCATCACGGAGACAGAACAGAAAGAACCAAAGGCTGCGGCGGCGTCCACTGTGGCCCCAGCGGTGCTCCCGCAGAGTGGCGAGTCCGCACCCTCGGAGAGGCCGCCGGATCAGTCCCCGATGACTTCCACCCTCACCCCGAAGCAGCGCGCCGCGTTCCGGATCCCCGAGTGGGCCGACGGTTCGGATATCGAACCCGGCGAGTCGCTGGAGCGTTACGCCCGGCGCAAACGCCTTGAAGGCCCGCCACGCGATGGGACGTATCTGAAGCGGTTTATTGGGGAAACCTGACGGGCCCGCCCGACGGAGCAGGTACATGGGCATCAGCACGGCAACAGACACACCCTGGCACCGCCAGCGCCGGTCCAGGTTGTGGGCGCGCGAGCAGGAGATACGCCTGCTGCGTGCCGAGGGCTGGAGCCTCGGCCAGATCATCCGTCAGCTCGACCTCGGGGTCGGCCGACCCACGCTGCTGCGCTGGCTACGTCGTGCTGACGCGGCGCTCGCGGCCGAGCAGGACCGCGACGCCATGTCGCTGCTGGATTCCTTCGGTTTCCGACCACCTACCCGGAGATGAGAGCATGAGTACCGATCGACGCATCTACGTGACTGTCGCCGCGACTGGTGACGCAGGCAAGACCATCATTGCGCGGCACGTAATAGCACCCGGCAGCGGCGGAGACCTGCTGACGCTAGAGACGCATTCTCCCGACGATGGCAGTGGCCTCATCGACGAGGCGGCGCTCGGAGCGTACCTGTATGCGCCGCCCGGAGATGGCACCGTCCTCGATATCGGGGTGGGCGATGCAGTGGCCGCGCTCGAGACTCTCGCCCTCATCGCGCGACAAGACCGCAGTCTGCCGCAGCGGCTGAGGCTCGTCGTGCCGTTGCTGCCCGCCGGGAAATGCGTGGCGGGATTGCGGTGGCTGATCGCGCAGCTCCCGGAGTCGCTCCGCCCCGCCGTACACGCGGTGTGGAATCGATTGCGGCGGGAGGATGAGGCGTCGCTGCGAGACGGCGAGATCGCCCGGGCGGCGCGCACGGTCGCGCGACAGAGTGGGGCGCGGCTCATCGCTCCGGTGCTTCACGAGTCGCCTTTGCTCGATCCCATCCACCCGCTCATGCGGCGATACGGCAGTCTCGCAGCGGTAGCGGGTATCACAGACGACGAGATCCGCGCCGCCTCGCTGAGCGACATGCCCCCCCTGTTGGTCGGCCGGGATGCCGCTCAGGCGGCAGTGGCCGACTGCCGGGCCATCTACACGGCCATCAATGACCGCAACTGAGGTGCGCCACCGGCGGGGTCGCTGCCGGCAGCCGATCCCAGTCACACCTATGCTGCGGTGGTCGCCGCTGCTCGTGTGGATACTGCCAGCGAGGCTCCGCCACATGCGGCTGAGCCGCGACGCGACGGGGATGACGAACACCAGTTTCGCGCTGACACCCGAGAGGGCCGGCGGCATGAATACCGCGGGGAGGCACAGCAGGGGGGTTAAGGACGATGAAGCGGAGTGCGGTCGGCGCCGCGCCGAACGCTAGGCCGAACGCGAGGCGCTCGCCCCACGGTTCGCAGCTCGCGGAGCCGCGCGCCGTCACCGTGCTCAGAAGCTGCGGGGCGAACTGCGTACCCGCCACGCCGCTGAGCGCCGGGCGCTCAACGAAAAGCTGCGAACCGAGCGGGGAGTGGCCCGCGCGGAACTCCATAGCCGATTGCAGAAGAGCCTGCGCACCGCCACGGTGCAGCGCCAGCGTGGCGATCAATGATGGATAACAAGACCATTTCCCTGCGGCTTGAGGCCAAACCTACCGCCTCGATGCGTCTCCTCTATTCTCGGAGCCGAAATCTCTTCTTCGGGGAAGAGTGCGCCGTCGTAAATTGTCCAGACTCAGTTCGCCGCGCCGAACACGCATGCGATTGATGGCTTTGGCCGTCGCTTCATAATGCACGTGCTCGCTTTGCGGAGCTTCGCTCCACATGTTTTGGAATGCTCGCCATGCTTCGCGCTCAGCCGTAGGTTTGAACCCCCAATAATCGACTTCGTATCCGACGCCGACGCTGTTCTTACACTCGTCCTCAGAGCACGCAATACAGTTAATGGGTCATCGTGGAAACGAGTGGGTAAAAATTGATCGTTTTCGGTTCAAATCTGAGGCAGCATCGAAGTCAGGACTTTCAGCCTGAGATATTCCTCGTCACGCAGACCGTAGGCACGACGCTGGATG
>JAJZLX010000265.1 GCA_021850555.1 Pseudomonadota bacterium
GCCGGCAAACTCGAGGTGCAGGTCGGAGAGGACGCGGATTTTCATGTCTGCCCTTCAGGCGGCAGCTCCGCGTGCCGTACATGGACGAGTTGCGCGGGCTCTCCGCCGATCTCGCGGGCCTCGGCGGCGAGCGCCGCGAGTGTCGGGGCGACGACGTGTCGCCGCGTACGATCGGGAAGGAGGAGCACGCCCTCGAGATTTCCGATCTCGGTGCCGCGTTCGTCGATGGGCTCGGGAGGCGCGCAGCACAGCAAAGGGACGGGCTCCTGCACGCGCCGGTGTTCGTGCGCCGCGCAGCGAACGTGCGGGCCGACGCCGCCGATCCACCGCCCGGGCGCGCCGCAGAGTTCACAGGTGCACAGCGATAGCGCGCCGGCCAGCCAGATCATTCCCTGCTGCTCGGCCCGCGCTGGTTCGGAGGGTAGTGCAGGGTTATGGAGCGGGCTCACGTAGACCTTGAGTTCGCCGTATTTTTCTTTGATCTGCCGAGCAACCAACTGGGGTGCATGGTTGTGTTCCGTCCAAAACTGGAGTCGTTCAGAGAGCGAATTCAACAGACCAAACCATCCGTTGCCGACGCCGCTGCGCGGTGGAAGATCGCCGGCAGGAAAGAGCTGCGGGTAGCGGGTGACCAGTAGACGCACGAGTTCAGGATCCACGGAAAACCTCAAATGAAACCAATGCGTTGCCGCGTTACCCCGCGCCGCGGTGGCGCGAGGCGAACACGGTCCGAGTCGGCCGCGAGCGCATCCGCGAAGCCGGCGCGGACCATCCGCAGAAGTGCACGCACATCGAGGTCGGGTGTCGCGAGTGCCACCTCGGCGCTGGCCGCATCCAGCCCGATGCCGGCCGGACATTCGTGCGACTCGATGAGCTGTGCCAGGTAGCGCTCGAGGATCACCCGCCGCTGTTCGGCGCTCGGGGCCGCGATGTGAAATTCGGTGAGTCGGGACAGCAGTGGCGCTGAGATCGACGCGCGCTCGTTCGCGGTAGCAATCACGATGACCTTGCTCGCATCCATTTCGAGCTGCAGGGACATATCCCTGTACCGGCGCGCGCTATCCACTTCGAGCAGATCCAACAGTGTATTGATCGGCGTGTCACGACTGCCCGTGGATTCCTGCGCGAGTTTGTCCACTTCGTCGACGACGAGCACCGGCGCGGCAGAATCTCCGGCCGCCAGGAGATCAAACACCATACCGGTGCGCGTGTTACCCCACCTGGCATCGCTGCCGCAGAGCTGCATGGCGTCCTGCGCGCCGCCGGCCGAAAACACGGACATGTTCACGCCGATCAGGTCAGCGAGAGAGGCGGCAAAATGCGATTTTCCAACACCGGGCGGCCCGAGAAGCAAAATCGGGTCGATCCGCGCGTCCGCGGCGCGATGTGCGCGTCGTGCGAGGGTCCACTGAGTGGCCAGATGCGCAATCACCTCGCGGAAGTTTTCGAGCTCGGCCCCGAGTCCGCCGAATGGGTCTGCGATGGCGTCGGGACCCGCCCAGGGCAGGGAGCGCCAGCCGGCATCGCGTGCGGCGCGCTCGAGCGCCGCGGAGCTGCGCGCGACCGCGGCAGCCTCCCGCTTGTTGTCGGCCTTGCTCGTCGCACCCAACAAATCGCGGGCCTCATCGATCGCCGAGGGCCGGAATACGCGTGCCATGTACCGCGTGGGGTCCGGCGTGGGGGCCGCATCGGTGATCTCAGGCGCAGGGAGTGCTTCGGACTCGGCGGCGGCCGCCGGCTCGGGATCGGGCGGCGGGGTCTCGGGAGCGCGCGTGACGGTGATGCTGGTGGGGCCGAGCAGCAAGTGCTGATGGCGTGCGTAGTACCGCCCCATGGGATCCAGCTTCGCCCGCCAGGCGCGCTCTTGTGCGAGGCGCATAGTCATGGGGTCCCCCACAGAGAGACGGCGATGCTCGAGCGCCCCCACCAGCCCGACGTGCGCCAGCGGCGCGGCGCGCGGGTGATCGTCCACTCGCGGAGGGTGGCGTAGCGGCGCAGGCTGATGCGGTGGCGGTGAGGCGCGCGGCCGGCACGCTCCACGGTCACGATGGCGCCGCCGGTGCGGCGGTACGCGCGGATGGAGGCGAGGGGGACGGCGGCGGGCTTCCCTGTGGTGACCGGCGCGATAGGATCGACAGCAGCCATACTCGAACCTCATTCGTTCGGGTGGTGGTCAGCCGCTCGCCGTGGTTGCACCCACGACGGGCGGCGCCTTGGCAGCGCCGAGCAATGAAGTCGAGAGAGGATCCGCCGGTTGCCCTTATTGGGCACTTACAGCAGTTTCTAAAGTTGGCCTGAAACGGCTAACTAACTGATTTACTTGGTCGGGGTGACAGGATTTGAACCTGCGACACCTACGTCCCGAACGTAGTGCTCTACCAGGCTGAGCTACACCCCGAAATGGCGGATCCGCGGCCCCGGCGCTCGATGGCGGGGCGAGCCGCGCAGTGTACTGGAGCGGCCCAGGGGCTTCAATGGTGATGAGGGTTCGCCGCACGGCTCCCGATCAGGGTGTTTCCCGGTCGGCGCTTCGGGTATCTTCACGGAAAAATAATGAAGAGCAATCACCATGAGGGCGATGAGGCAGGGTTCGGGATCGCCAATCCGCATCGCGATGCTGTTGCTGGCCCTGGTCGCGGCACGGGCGCAGGCGTTTCCGGCGCACGTCGATCTGTACTCGGCGTCCCGAGCCTACAGGAAGGGTGATTACGCGCAGGCGCTGCAGGAGTTTCTGGCATTGGCCCGGCTGGGTCAGCCCAAGGCGCAATTGGACGTGGCAACCATGTATCTCCTCGGGCAGGGTGCGCGGCAGAGCGACATCCATGCCTATGCCTGGGCAAAGCTGGCGGCGCAAAACGGTCAAGCCAAGGGCCTTGGACTGGCCAAGCAGCTCCTTCCATCACTGGCTCTGGCACCCGGTTCCACGCGCATAGCCGGTTGGATCACGGCCCCGTACACGCCGGCGGCGCTCAGGCGGACGCTGCTTCCCCGCAGATCCCGCGCCCACCGTGTGCAGCCGGGCACGCGCGCAAGGATGCGCGATTGCCGCCCGGTGAAATTTTACAAGCCTCTTTACCCCATACGGGAGCTGATGCGTGGCGAGCAAGAGCGGCTGGTCGTGGCCTTTACGGTGCTGCCTGATGGCACGACACGACTGCCGCGCATCCTCTTTCAGGTTTCCGACGAGAGCAACTTCGATGCTCTGGCGCGCGAGAGCGTGCTGCGCAGCAGGTTTGCCGTGCGTTCGAGCGGGTCCCGTCCCATCCAGTGCGCGCTCTATTACCAGTTCGTCCAGCGAGCGCTGTCGGTGAGCGATTACGGTAGCCTGCAGAGCTATCTGTACCGGATCCGCCGGCAGGCGCGGGCGGGGGATCCGATGTCCGAGCTGACCTACGGCATGGTGCTGGTGGGCCTGCCTCAGCTCCACAAGGGTCAAGGGGCCGCTCTGCCCTGGTTCGTCAAGGCGGCCCAGGCCGGCATTCCGCTCGCTGAGTTCGAGACCGGCGTCAGCCTGTTGACGGGCTGGGGCATTGCGCCGGAGCCCGCCAAGGGGCTGCGCTGGCTGCGCCTGGCGGCCGCGCAGAATCAGCCCGACGCCGAAGCGCTCCTTGCGATGAGGCTGCTGCGAGGCAAGCCTTTCCCCGGGAGCCTCCGGCGTGTGCTTCAGTGGCTGGACCAGGCGGCCGCGCAGGACAATCGCCTCGGGGAGGTGTGTCTGTCGGCGGTGCTGGCGGCATCGCCGCAATCCGCGGTACGTGACCCCCAGCGCGCTTTGCTGCTCGAGAAAAAGGCATTCGAGGATGGTCTCGGCGTGGATCCCACGGGACCCGAAATCCGAGCGGCGGCCCAGGCGGCCGAGGGGCATTTCACCCAAGCGGTGAAGAGTGAGCGGGAAGCGATCGGCAGGGCCCGGGATCTGGGGTGGATTCTTTTGCCTCTGCAGCGGCGCTTGGCACTCTATCGGGCCGGCAAGCCGTGGTACGGCGATTTACTCGACTACGACTCGCCGACTCCCGAGAAGGCGGGCAGCTAGGTCGTGTGCTCCACCGCGAAGCGGGCGAGGGCCGTGAGTCCGGTCTTGTATGGCGTCTCGGGCAGGGCATCGAGGGCGGCGAGCGCCTGTGCGACGGACTCCTTCGCCAACCGGGCGGCATAATCGAGGCCGCCGGTTGCATCGATGGCCGCGATGATGGGCTCGAGCTCGGCACTGCCGTGCTCGATGGCCGCCCGGATGGCCGCGCGCTGTGCCTCACTGCCGTGCCGCAAGGCGTGGATGAGCGGTAGCGTCGGCTTGCCTTCGGCCAAGTCATCGCCCAGGTTCTTGCCGCGCTCGGCGGGGTTGGAGCGGTAGTCGAGCACATCGTCCACGAGCTGGTAGGCGGTGCCGAGATGCCGCCCGTAGGCGGCGAGCGCCGAGCACAGCGATGGCGGACCGCCTGCGAGCACCGCGGCGACCCTTGCGCCGGCTTCGAACAGTTTCGCCGTCTTGCGGTAGATGACCTCGAGGTAGCGTCGCTCGGTGGTATCCGGGTCGTGGGCGTTCATGAGCTGCATGACCTCGCCCTCGGCGATCACGTTGGTCGCCTCGGCCATGATCTCCATGACCGGCTGGGAAGCCAGCGAGGCCATCATCTGAAAGGCGCGCGAATAGACGAAATCCCCGACCAGGACGCTCGCCTGGTTGCCGAAGACCTCATTGGCCGTGTAGCGTCCCCGCCGCAGCGAGGAGCCATCGACCACATCATCGTGCAGCAGCGTGGCCGTGTGGATGAACTCTATGAAGGCGGCCGCTTCGATGTGCGTCGGCCTGTGCCCGCAGGCCCGGCCGGCGAGCACCACCAGCAGGGGGCGCAGCCGCTTGCCGCCACCGGCGATGATGTGCTCGGCCACCTGATCCACCAGGGGGACGACGCTTTTCAGGCGCTGGCGGATGACCTCATCGACGCCCACGAGATCCGCTGCGACGAGCGTACGGAGCTCCTCCAGCGTCATGGAAGCGGGGAGCCTGGCAGCAGGCGATTGACGGGGCACCGCGAGCACGTGGGGATTCAGAGGTTCCTAGATCCAGCGGCGCATCCTAGCCGACCGGACCGTGCGCCGCACGCTCTTTAATTCGTTGCGTTTGACCGGCCGAAGGCCGGTCAGTAGAATGCCCGCCCTTTCGTCAAGACCCTCGATTCCAGCCTATGTACGCAGTGATCGCCACCGGTGGAAAGCAGTATCGCGTGACCCAGGACGGGGTGCTGCGCATCGAGAAACTGGATGCCGAGCCGGGCGCCACGGTCGAGTTCGACCAAGTGCTGCTCGTCGGGGAAGGGGCCGAGGTCAAGCTCGGCAAGCCGCTCGTCGCGGGCGGCAAGGTCACCGCCACCGTGGTCCGCCACGGCAAGGGCAGCAA
>JAJZLX010000136.1 GCA_021850555.1 Pseudomonadota bacterium
TCGGTCGATACGCTGCGGAAGAGAAAGCAGCGCGGGACAAAATAGCTCGAAAAGCGCTGGAATTTGTCCCATATCCAAGCGCTCCTAACTAAGTAAATCTGCGCGTGTCCAGCATAGGAGCACGCGCATGTCGAGTTCTCAAAGTCAGGCCACGCCGATCCCGCACAGTTGGGATCTCGAAGGGTGGCCGCCTTCTATCTTCCCCGGCACGACCTCTCGCGCCAGGTACATCGTGCGGACGCACAGAGACGATTTGATGAGGGAAGGTGCCCTCGCTCGCGTTGGTCGAGAGCTGGTCGTCTTCGGCGCTCGGTACGCACGCTGGCTCGAAAAGCGGGCGGCGGAAGTGCCGGGTTATGTACCCGCCCCGAACCGGGATCGCCCGGTGGAAACGGCATGACATGGCACCCCGCATAAGGAAACGCCCCGGCCGGGACAAGACGGCACGGGGCGCAGAGCAGAAAGCACTCGACGCACGCAGTATAGCGCACTCCTGTAGTGAGCGTGAACAGCGCGCAGCCGTCAGCGTGTTCGTTGCCGGCCTGCCGGACTTCCGACGCGGTCGAATAGTCACCTCCAGCAGCGAGCCGGACGCCTGGCGCTGGAAGCACCCAGCGATCGAGCGCCGGCTCGAGGCCGGGCGCCGGCTGCGGGAGGCACAAGCATGATTGACGCGACTTCTCCGGTCGACGCCTGGCACCGTGCGAGCGCCCTGGCTGTAGTGCTCGACCACACATCGCAGCCGGCCGACGTGGCCGGCCTGGGCAGCGCCTGGGCGCTCTGTGTCGAGGGCTGGCGGAAAATTGGGTCACAGTTCCCATATTGCGTCCTAGCCGTCGGCAAACAGACCCCGTGCGACAAACCCACGACGATACTCGCGCGTGACGCCGAGGCGCTGCGCCAGGCAGCGGCAATCCTCGGCGTACGGTTCGCGGGAGAACTGATCCTCTGGGCGAACTGCGCCAGCGCCGCAACATGGCAGATCGTCGCCGGGGCGCTCGCGCAGGAGATGGCGACGGAGGGCACGGCGTGAGCGCAGCCCCCGATTTCACTCCGACACCGCCGCTGCAGGTCGCTGACCTGCGCGCCCGCTGCCCGCGGCGAAGCCCCGGGGCATGCGGGCTCGACCTGCGCGTGATCGATGGCACACCCTGCGCGGTCTGCGCCTGCGGAGTCCTCGCCGCCGGGGAGGAAAAGATCCGCGCCATGCTGCTGCCAGAGGCGCCAGAGGCTCCGCCGATGGAGCAGATCCCGATCGAGGCGTACGAGGATGAGGCGCGGGCACGGGCGAACGGTACCGGCAGCGCGCATGCATCGGCACAAGACGCGCCTAATCTGGATGCCGCCGCACCTCGCGATGTTCCGCTTCTAACGCTGCTGTGGTTCGCGACGCTGCACGATTACGTCGAGGCCGAGCAGATCGTCAAGGGTCTGCTCATCGCCGGCTCGCTCTTTATGGTCTACGGCGAATCGAACAGCGGCAAGACTTTTTGGGTGCTCGACCTCGCGCTTGCGATCGCCGCCGGCTCCCCATGGCGAGGGCGGCACACCAAGCGCGGGCTGGTCATCTACGTTGCCGGCGAAGGCGCCGCATCGGTGCGCGCTCGAGTCGCGGCCTATCGCGTCGCGCACCCAGAGGTGCCCGGCGGCCTGCCGTTTGCCATCGTGCCGCAGGCGGTTGACTTCCTCGACGCCCAAAGCGTGGGCGCTCTGCTCAGCACCATTGCGGCGGCGCAGTCCGAATGCGGCGAGCAGCCCGCGCTCATCATCGTCGACACGTTCGCGCGCGCGCTGCCGGGAGCAGACGAGAACTCGGCGCAGGACGTGGGGCAGGCGGTGGCCTGGGCCGACCTGATCCGTGCCGAAACAGGCGCCGCTGTGGGCTTCGTGCATCACGCTGGCAAAGACCCGACCAAGGGGGCACGCGGCAGCTCGGCGCTGCGGGCGGCCACGGATACCGAGATCCTCATCGAGGGCCTGGCCGGGCAGCGCACCGCCACGGTGACGAAGCAACGCGACCTCGAGACCGGGGACGGCATGCCGTTCGAGCTGGTCCCGGTTCAGATCGGCACCGACCCGGAAGACGGGCAGCCGGTGACGAGCTGCACGGTCCGGCACCTCGACGCCACTACCGCCGCACCGGCTCCCGTCGTGGCGCTTCGGGGCAAGGCACAGCGGACGCTGCTGCGCATTCTCCGCGACAAGGAAAGGGAGAAGCCGGGGCGAATCTGGACCCTCACGGAGCTGCGCACGCTTGCCCGTGAGGCAGGGATGGTCAAGTCGACGGGCTGGAGCGCCGTCGACGGGTTGGCCGCCTCACCCTACCTGCGGTCGATCGGCGGGGGCTATCTGTTCACAGACGGGAAGCCGCAGACATGACGGTCCGAAGCATGGTCCGAAGTCCGAAAAGGTCCGAACCGTACCGTTTCGGACCGGTGCGACGGTACGAAAGGTCCGAAAAGCCTAACGAAGTGGCTTTCGGACCTCGTACGCACTTCGGTCCCGGACTCGACCACTCCGCCACCAACAGGGCGCCAGAGAGTGACCTCAGAAGGAATGCAGACGCATCCGTCCGGGGCGAATGGATAGCGCCCGCGCTCGCCGTCCCCGCGCCGACCGCTCGGCCTGCTCGCGCTCGCTCGCCCCTGCCGGCGGCAAACCTACAACGCGCAGTCACGTCGGTTCACCGGACGCATTACGCTTGCCGGCATCCCGTCGCGGTATTCTCAAAACCTTTAGTTTTTGGTAGACTCTCGGCCCGAGGTGGCACTGTAAGCGAATCAGGGGCTTGCGGCGCCGAAAGCGAATCCCAGACCGCGAGGGTTTTGAGAGATGAACACCGAGCGCCAAATTCACCGGGTTGCCGCCTACGTGCGCGTGTCGACGGGCGGCCAGGACACGGCCATGCAGATGGCGGACATCCAGCGCCTGGCCGAACTCCGCGGCTGGCAGATCGTCGCCACGGTCGAGGAGAAAGCCTCGGGCGCCAAGACACGGCCGGCCAGGCAGCGGCTCATCGCGGAGGCGAAAGCCGGCGCCTACGACGCTATATGCGTCTGGAAGCTGGACCGCTGGGGCCGTTCCACGGTCGACGTGCTGACGACGGTCACGGAGCTGGATTCGGCTGGCGTGGCATTCGTGAGCGTTCAGGACAGTATCGACATGACCACAGCGCAGGGCCGGCTCATGGTGCAGTTGCTCGCGGCCTTCGCCGAGTTCGAGCGGGCACAGATCCGCGAGCGTGTTCTGGCCGGCCTCAAGCATGCGAAACGGCATGGCACGCGCACCGGCAAGGCGATCGGCCGGCCGGCGACAGCCGCCGAGCGCAAGCCGCGCATCGAGGCCCTGGTCGCGCAGGGAGTCTCGCTACCGGAGATCGCCAAGCGCCTCGAGATGCCCTACTCGAGCGTGCATCGGATCGCGCGCCACAAGTAGTTCCCACCGCGCCGCTGGCCGATAACGGCGCGTTCTCTCTCTACCTGCGTCCAGACATCGCCGGAACGATCTCCGCTCTTGCGGCTCTTCCATGCGGCTCAGGCCACAGCGTGCCGCTCGGTTTCCCAGCCTTTGCAGGCCAGAAGAACCGTGCGCGGCACTTCGCATTCGCCACTCGTGTAGTACGCCACCATTCGGCGAGAGACGCCGAGAGCCTCGGCGGCGTCGGAGAGACTCAGCCTATTGCGCCAACGCCAGTGGATGAATTCCACTGCATCGGCTCGACCGTTCTGCTCGAGCGCCATTTCGTAGATCCGGTCTGCGCCCACGTCGAGATCGCCTGGCCAGACAATGCTGTGACCACCCTCGCCAATATCAGCGCGCGCGAACACAGCCGGATCACGAAGTGCGCGCAGCCCCTTCAGGCGGTGCACGAAGACGCCCAAGTCCACAGTGAACGCCTTGCCGTTCATGAAGCGCACGTCGAGCACGAAGTCACGTACAGGCTTCACGCCCGCAATACGAATAGGGTTGCTCTCGTTCATCGATCCTCCTCGGAATACTCGCGCCATCGGGCTCTGAGTTCATCCCGGTTGGCCCATGCCCATTCGAGCGCCTCGGTCACATCGCGCGGATCAATCTCACCGACCTGCAATTCCAAGGTCTCGATGAGATATGCCGCCCGCTCATCACTTCGTGTGATGACATGGAAGTGCGGCGGCGCGTGGTCACCGAAGTACATCTCGATTCGGCAGCGGCTAAAACGCCTTACCGTAGGCATAGTGCATTCTAGTGCAACCATTGCACTACCGCAAGGGCACCCCGGGATCCACTGGGAAAGCCGCAGGGAGGCTGTGTGAGCGGCTATTGGCAAATTCTCGTGGCGACCGCCTACGACCAGCGCCGCCCCGCCGAACGCCGCACGCTGCGCGGCCGTGGCCTGACACCCGCCGACATTGCAAAGGCGCTGGGCGCATCTGAGCGCGCCATACGCAATTGGCTCGAGGTGACCCCATGAGCGGCCCTCGCAATCGGGTCGCATGGGAACGCGGCCAGGCAATCCGCGCGGCCATTCGCGAGTACCTCGACGAGCACGCCCGGCTGCATCGATATGCCCGCCGGCCGACGTGGCGGGAGATCCAGGCGCACTTGCGTACACGGCGCTATTACGTCGAACGCTCCACAATTTGCCATCACGTGCAGCAGATCGAGCTGGCCGCCGAGTTGGAAATAGGGCGGCATGGCGCCGATTTATCTATGCCCGATGCCGCCGCATGATGACCGCGATGAGCGCGACAAAAATTGCGAGAACGCCATGAGTTGGGAAAAAGGCCGGCCGACTGGCCGTTGCACCGTCTGCGGGCATCCTGAGCGTACCCGGATCGAGCTGTTGCTCGCCGGAGGCGCCGGCCAGAAGTCCGTAGGGGACAAGTTCGGGCTCTCTAAGGATTCCATTCACCGACATTGGCACTCGCACTGCTCGGACGAGCGCAAGGCCGCCCTGCTGCTCGGTCCGGTTCAGGTTCAGGCGCTCGCGGCGAAGGTGGCCGAGGAATCCGAATCCGTCATCGACCATCACAAGGCGACGCGCGCCGGGCTGTATCAGTTCTACGCCACGGCGCTCGAGGCGGGCGATAAGACCTCGGGCGCCATGCTGGCCGGCAGGCTGACCGAGGTGAACAACGCCATTGCCCGGATCACGGGCGAGCTGGCGCACAGCCCGCTCGTTCAGCGGAACACCGTCAACGTCTTCATGAGTACCCCGGAGTTCGCGGAGTTCCAGGGGCGCCTTATCGCGGCGCTGAATCGCTTCCCTGACGCCAGGGAGGCCGTCATTGCCGAATTCGACCGGCTCGAGGCCGAGCAGGCGGCCCAGCCTCTACCCGCATTGGAGCATGAGAGTGACGACGAAA
>JAJZLX010000368.1 GCA_021850555.1 Pseudomonadota bacterium
TGCCGCTCTCGGGCGTCACCTTGGTGTTGATGCGCACCCCGTACTTGCCGCGCCCGTAGTACATGTCGGTGAGGTACTCGGTCACGTTCTGCAGCGTCGAGCGGTCGAAGATCTTCCCCGGGGCGAGGCCCACGTTGCGCAGCGATTTCATCAGCTGCTTGGTCTTGATCGCCTTGTTTCCCTTGACGGTGAAGCTCTCGATCGAGGGCCGCTCGAGCACCACCACGATCAGCGTGTTGCCCTGGCGGCGCAGCTCCACGTCGCGGAAAAACCCGGTCGCATAGAGCGCGCGGATCGCCTCGCGCACCTTGCGGGCCGTCAGATGATCGCCGATGTTGACCGGCAGGTAGTTGAAAATCGTTCCCTCGGAGATGCGCTGCAGACCCTCCACCTTGATGTTGCCCACGACGAAGTTCGACGCCGAGGATTGGATATTGCCCTGGGCGAGCGCCAGCGCCGCATGCACGGCGAGCGCGGCCGAGACCAGCGCGACACGTGGCTTCATACGGCGAGCACCGCCGGGCTATCACGATGAATCGTCACGGTCTCGAACATTTGTCCCCAGTCTGTTGCATCAATCACGTAAGCATCCCCCGGTTCCCCGCGCGGCGCGAGCTCGCGGGGAGCAGCGGACCTCGAGGGTCCGGCTTGGTTGTCAGTGAGCGGTCAGTTGAACTGGCGCGCGATGCGCGCGATATCGTTGAAAATCACCACCGCCCCCAGCAGGAACAGCAGCGCGATACCCACCTGCTGTCCGAGGATCTGCGCCCGCTCCGAGAGCGGTCCGCCCTTCACCCATTCGATGAGCTGGAAGAGGATCTGGCCTCCGTCGAGGATCGGAATGGGCAGCAGGTTGAGGAAGCCGAGGGAGAGCGAGATCAGCACGAGGAAGCCGAGGAAGGAGCTCACCCCCGCGCTCGCCGACTGCCCGGCGTACTCGGCGATCGACAGCGGGCCGCTCAGGTTCGCGAGCGACACGTCCCCGAGCAGCATGCGCCACAGCAGATGCGCCTGCAGCGCCGTCATCGACCAGACCCGGTGCGCGGCATGCCCCAGGGCCGACAGCGGCCCGAGCGTCACGTGACTGAGCATGCCGGCTGGATAGGTCACCTCGATCCGTCCTTCGGCCTCGATCCGCCCGATGCGCTTGCCCCCGACCTTGACGCTCTCCGTGGTGACCTCGACGGTGCGCACGGTCTCGCCGCGCCGATAGGTCACCGACAGCGTCTTGCCGGGATTCGGGCTGATCTGCGCGACCAGCTCCTCGAAATTCTTCACCGGATGGCCGTCGACGGCGAGGATCCGGTCCCCCGCCTTCAAGCCCGCCCGGGCCGCCGGGCCGCCGGGGGCGACCGCGCCGATCACCGCCGGCATGGGCGGCGTCCAGAACTGAAACCCCAGGCCCCTGAACAATCCCGTGGGTGCGGTCAGGCCGCGCCGGGTAGTGGGGTTGGTGACGCTCAAATCCACGTCATGCACCACGCCTGCCCGGCTCACCTGAAGGTGCGCATTGCCATTGCCGCTCATCACGTCGAGCAGCTTGAACGTCACCTGCCGCTGGCTGTCGAGCCGCGCGCCATTGATCGACACGATGCGATCGCCGGACTGCAGCCCCGCACGCGCGGCGAACGAGCCGGCGGTCACGTCCCCCACGACGGGCGCCAGGCGCGTCACGCCGCTCGCCCACAGCATGCCGGCCAGCACCACGATCGCGAACATGAAGTTGAACGCCGGCCCGGCGAGCAGCACCAGAATGCGCTGGTACGGCGGCCGGCGGGTGAAGGAGCGCGGCAGATCCTGAGGCGCCACCGGTCCTTCGCGCTCATCGAGCATCTTCACGTAGCCGCCGAGCGGAATGGGCGCGAGGCAATATTCCACCGGATCGCGCCCCCACTGCCTCGACACGAGCGGCTTGCCGAAGCCGACCGAGAACCTCAGCACCTTGAAGCCGAGCCTCCTCGCCACCCAGAAGTGGCCGAACTCGTGCACCGTGACGAGCAGGCTCACGGCCACGGCGAACCACAGTACGTACCAGAGGAGCCCGAAGACGTTCATGCCAGGGCGTCCTCTACGACAAGGCGACCGTGGAACGGGTCTGGATGCACTCGAGCGCGCGCCGTCGCGCCTCCGCGTCGGCGGCCAAGACATCTTCCAATCCGCCGATTTTCCCTGCGGGACAGCGTGTGATCACCTCCTCAATGACCGAGGCGATGCCGGGAAAGTTCAACTGGCGCTCGAGGAAAGCATGCACCGCGATCTCGTTGGCGGCGTTCAAGTGTACCGGAGCGAGCCCGCCGGCGCGCGCCGCCGAGTGCGCAAGCGCGAGGCAACGGAAGCGCTGCGGGTCCGGAGCGCGGAATTCCAGCCGCGCCGTTTTCACCAGATCGAGGAAAGCCACACCCGAGCTCATCCGCTGCGGCCACGCCAACGCGTGAGCGATGGGGGTGCGCATGTCGGGTGAGCCGAGCTGCGCAAGGAGCGAGCCGTCCACGTACTCGACCAGGGAGTGGATGATGCTCTGGGGATGAATGACGATGTCGACCCGCTCGGGGGCCAGCCCGAAAAGAAAGCAGGCCTCGATCAGCTCGAGGCCCTTGTTCATGAGGGTGGCCGAGTCGACCGATATCTTGCGGCCCATCACCCAGTTGGGGTGGGCGACGGCCGCCTCGGGGGTGGCTGCGGCAATGGCCTCTGCGGGCAGGTCGCGAAAGGGCCCTCCGGATGCGGTGA
Source organism: Pseudomonadota bacterium (assembly GCA_021850555.1). Next base: position 2,731 of record JAJZLX010000368.1, read on the forward strand.
GCAGCAGCCGGCGCACGCCCGCGGGCGTCTCCCCGGCGCGCGAGCCATGCGGCAGGCACTGGAAGATCGCATTGTGCTCGCTGTCGATCGGCAGCAGCGTCGAGCCGCCGTCGCGCACCGCCTGCATCAGCAGAGGGCCCGACATGACGAGCGATTCCTTGTTCGCGAGCAGCAGGCGCTTGCCGGCGCGCGCGGCCGCCAGAGTGGAAGTCAGTCCCGCCGCCCCCACGATGGCCGCCATGACGCACTCGGCCTCGGGCAGCATCGCCAGCTCCACCAGAGCCTGCGGCCCCGAGAGCACCCGCGTCTGCGGCGCCGCATCCCCGAGTCTCTCCTTGAGCTCGCGTGCCGCGGCCTCATCGGCCAAGGCGGCATAGGCCGGCCGATGCTGCAGGATCTGCTTCGCAAGCTTCCCGACGCTGCGGTGAGCGCCGATCGCAACCAGGCGGAAGCGATCCGGGTGGCGCGCAAGCACATCGAGCGTGCTCTCGCCGATCGAGCCGGTGGAACCCAGAACGACCACTCCGATCATGGCAGTACCCCAAGAAAAGTAAGACCGAGTAGCAGCACGGGAGCCGCCCCCGTCAGGCTGTCGATCCGATCCATGACCCCGCCGTGCCCTGGAAACAGCGTACCGCTGTCCTTGATCCCCGCGAAGCGCTTCAGCAGGCTTTCGGTCAGATCCCCCACGATCGAAAACGCGACCGCCGCCAGGCATATGCCGAGAAACGCCCCGAGCGGCACATGAAACCAGAAGCCGCCGATCACCGCGACCGGCACGCTGGCGGCCAGTCCTCCGAGCGCCCCCGCCCATGTCTTGCCCGGGGAGACCTCGGGAGCGAGGCGGCGCCGGCCGAACCGGCGGCCGACGAAATAGGCGCCGATGTCGGCGAACCAGACGAGGATCAGCACGAATAGCACCCATTGGGCGCCCCGCCCGGAGTCCAGGCGCATGCGTACGAGGGCGACCCAGGCCGGCACCAGCGTGCACAAGCCGGCGAGCGCGGCCGACCAGGTCCTCACCCGATGCGGGGCGAGAACGATCCAGCCGAGTGCCGCCAGCCACCACAGAAACGCCGCCCGAAGCAGCCACTCCAGGCCCATGCGGCTGGCGGCGAGCCTCCACGCCAGAGGCAGCAGCAGCGCGAGGAGCAGCACGTAGCCGGCCCGCATCGCGAGCCCCGGCCCCTTGAGGAACCCCGACCATTCCCAGGCCCCGAGGAGCACCACCACGGTGAGCACAATCACCGTGGCGAGCGGCGGCAGCGTGAGCAGCACGATGAGCAGCAGCGCGATCAGGACGGCGGCCGTAATGATTCGCTTGCGAAGCGAGTCGCTCACGGAAGGGACGCTTTCATCACTGGGCCACCGGCGGGTGGGGGGCTTGAACCTGTCCACCCGTGAGTCCGAAGCGCCGCTCGCGGCCGGCGAAGAACTCGAGCGCCCGGGTGAGCTCCGCTCGATCGAAATCCGGCCACAGCCGCTCACTGAAGTACAGCTCCGCGTAGGCGAGATTCCACAGCAGGAAATTGCTGATGCGCCGCTCCCCCCCGGTGCGGATCAGCAAGTCCGCATCCGGCAGGTCTGCGAGCTCGAGCGCGCCGGCGAAACGTGCCTCGTCTATCTGCTCGGGCCGCAGGGCGCCGCTCGTGCACCGGGCGGAGAGCGTGCGTGTCGCGCGCCCGCTGTTCGATCGACCGCCATAGCTCACGGCGAGCTGCAGCCTCAGACCCGGATTGCCGGCCGTTCGCTGCTCCGCGGAGGCGATCTGGGCCTGAAGCCGTACCGAGAGCGCCTGGCGGTTGCCGATGATGCGCAGCCGTACCCCCTTACGGTCGAGCTCGCCGACCTCCCGGTCGATCGCCGAGAGGAACAGGCCCATCAGGCTCGCCACCTCCTCGGCAGGCCGGGACCAGTTCTCGCTGGAAAACGCGAACAGCGTGAGCGCCTCGACCCCGCGCTGGGAGCATTCCTCGACGCACAGGCGCACAGGCGCAAGGCCCGCCTCGTGACCCGAGGAGCGCGCGAGGCCCCGGGCGGCGGCCCACCGGCCGTTGCCGTCCATCGTGATCGCGATGTGACGCGGCAGGCTCTCGGATCTGGCGGTGTGGGAGGCGGCGCGGGTCATCAGACTTGCATGACTTCCTTTTCCTTGGCCGCCAGAAGCTGATCGATGTCGGCGACGTGCTTGTCGGTGAGCTTCTGGATATCGACCTCGGCGCGCCGCTCATCGTCCTGGGAGATGAGCTTTTCTTTCAGCGCCTCCCGGACGTCGTTCATGACATCGCGCCTAACGTTGCGCACGGCGACACGTGCGTTCTCGGCATCAGCCTTGAGCACCTTGGTGATCTCGCGCCGGCGCTCCTCGGTCAGCGCAGGCATGGGGATGCGGATCACGGTGCCCGCCGTCATGGGCGTCAGTCCCAGGTCGGACTTGAATATCGCCTTCTCGATGGCCTGCACGACGCCCTTCTCCCAGGGAGAGATGACGAGGGTGCGCCCGTCCTCGACGGCGATGCTGGCGACTTGCTGCAGCGGCACATCCGAGCCGTAGTAGTCCACCTTCAGATGCTCGATCAGGCTGGGATGGGCCCGGCCGGTGCGCAGCTTCTTCA
>JAJZLX010000582.1 GCA_021850555.1 Pseudomonadota bacterium
CTCGCGTCGCCGGCCGAGCTGAATGGCTACATGACGTGCATATTGGACACCCAGACGTTCACGCCGCCGCTCTGAGGTCGCAGGCGTGCTCGACGCGGGCCAGGAAAGCCGTCAGCGCACTCGTGGCGAAGGCATCGCACCGGCGTACGAATACCGTGTCCACGATGGCCTCCCCTTCCGGCGGCGCCAGAAGAGACAGGTTCGCCACCGCGCTGGCTCGCTCCGCCAGGGCACGGGGCAACATCGTGATGCCAAGGCCGGCACCGACGCACGCAAAGATCGCCTCCAGCGTGCCAAATTCCAGCACCCGAGGTGCCGCAACGCCGAGCCGCGCCAAGAGCGCCTCCAACCGCTGGCGATAGGAGCACCCTGCCCGCAGGACCAGAACCCTGACATCGCCGCCAGCGATGAGCCTCTCGATGGATTCCACACCGGCTGCGGCCACCAGCGCCAGCTCCTCACGGAACATCAGTCGCCACTCCAGTTCAGGATCCACAACGGGACCGCAAACAAAGGCGCCGTCGACGCTTCCCTCCCGGACCGCCTCGATCAGCTCGCACGTCGTGCCGGTCCTCAGCGTCAGATCAACCTCGGGGCAGGCGCAGGCGTAACCCGCCAGCAGCGACGCCAAGCGCAGGGCTGCCGTGGTTTCGAGCGAACCGATGACCAGCCTGCCGCGGGGTACGCCATCGTCGCGTACAGCCCGCGCGGCATCCTGCAGCAGCCTCGGAATGCGTTGAGCATAGGGCAGCAGCCGTCGCCCTTCGTCGGTGAGCGAGACACCGCTCGCATGGCGCTCGAAAAGACGGCATCCCAGGCTCCCTTCCAGCGCTCGAATGCGCGCCGTGACGTTCGACTGCACGGTATTCAGTTCCGCCGCGGCGCGGCTCATGACGCCGAGTCGCGCCACGGCCTCGAAGATTCGCAAGTCCGCTACGTCCATTGCGAGATTCTTAAATAGTGATGACCTGGATCATAAACCATCATTAGCGGAAATGGACCCGCCACCTCATCATGCCTCGGCTGCCTCGTCCTGAACCGAAACGGAGCCGAACCGTGAGCGATACATGCGCCGTTACCGCGCACACTGCGAGCCCGATGCGTTTCGTGATCGGAGGGTTCATCGCGCTGGCTGTCGCGATCGGCATCGGTCGCTTCGTCTACACCCCCATCTTGCCGCCCATGATCGCCACACTGCGGTTGTGGCGATTCGCTGCGGGGCTGATCGCCTCGGCGAATCTCGCCGGTTACCTGGTGGGGACCATCCTGATCAGTGGCCCTCGGTTGTCGACCCGAAATTGGGTTCTTGGCGGCCTGCTCGTCAGCGCCGTCACGACCGGCGCGATGGGCCTGGCGCGCACCCTGGCAACGTTCCTGATTCTGCGCGCGGCCGGTGGAGTGGCGAGCGCCATCGTTCTGGTGCTGACCTGTGCGGCCGTTCTCGAGACGCTCGCTACGCTCGACCGCCCCGAGCTGGCAGCGATCCTGTTCGCCGGGGTCGGTGCCGGCATCGTCGGCTCAGCCCTGCTGGTGTCCGCCCTGCGCGCCACGGGGCTCGACTGGTCCGCGCTCTGGATTGGCAGTGGCGTGCTGTCGCTGCTCGGCGTATTGGCCTGCTGGCCTCTGATCCCCGCAGACACACGGACGCCTTCCCCAGCAAAGACGATGCGTGCTGTGCCACTTGGCCGCCCATTCACGCGGCTGACCGTTGCCTATGGTCTCTTCGGCTTTGGGTACATCATTACCGCCACGTTCCTAGTCGCCATCGTGCGCTCGCATCCGAGCACGCGAGCGATCGAGCCGATCGTATGGATCGTCTTCGGGGGCACGGCCGTGCCCTCTGTCGCCCTCTGGGGCGCAGTGGGACGACGCGTCGGGATCCCGCGCGCATTTGCGCTCGCGGCACTGACCGAAGCACTCGGAGTACTGGCCACCGTCTCCTGGCGAAGCGTCCTCGGAATCTCCGTCGGTAGCGCGCTCATCGGCGGGACGTTCATGGGACTGACTGCGCTCGGGCTGATGCGCGGCCGGGAGCTCACCGCGGCAAATCCGCAACGCGGAGTCGCCCTGTTGACCAGTGCATTCGGATTGGGTCAGATCGTGGGCCCCGGCTTCGCCGGGGCGCTGTCCGATCGGCTGGGGAGCTTCACCGTTCCCTCGGTGATCGCCACTGCAGCGCTCATCACCTCAGCTGCGCTGGCTGCGGGATGACACGGGGGAATACCATGACTCGAAGCGCCCGCGAGCGAGCCCGGGATTTCTGCGGAAGGTTCGGCCTGACCGTACCGATCCTGCAGGCGCCCATGGCAGGGGCATGCCCGGTTTCTCTCGCGGTCGCCGTGGCCGATGCGGGAGGCATGGGCGGTATGGGTGCGCTGCTGACGCAACCGGCCGGCATCGCCGCCTGGGCCGCCGGATTCCGTGCGGCAAGCAACGGGCCCTTCCAAATCAATCTCTGGATTCCGGATCCCCCGCCTCGACGGGATCCCGTGGCCGAGGCGCGACTGCGAGACTTTCTCGGCGAATGGGGGCCGGTCGTTCCGCCTGAGGCGGGCGATGCCACGCCGCCTGATTTCGCGGCGCAGTGCGCGGCGCTACTCGAGGCAAAGCCCTTGGCTGCGTCGTCGATCATGGGACTATTTCCAGCGGAATTCGTCGGCGAACTCAAAGCTCGCCGAATTGCCTGGTTCGCCTGCGCGACAACGCTCCCTGAAGCGCTGGCGGCGGAAGCAGCCGGCGCAGACGCGATCGTCGCACAGGGGTTCGAAGCCGGCGGCCACCGCGGCAGCTTCGATGCGAGCGAAGCGGAGCAAGGGGGCATCGGTCTCTTCGCGCTGCTGCCGAGGCTCGCGGATCATCTGTCGATCCCGATTATCGCAACCGGCGGGATAGCCGACGGCCGCGGCCTTACGGCCGCCCTGCTCCTTGGCGCGAGCGCCGTGCAGATTGGAACTGGCTTTCTGCGCTGCCCGGAGGCGCAAACGAACACGGCGTGGGCCAATGCGCTGGTCAGTCTCGAACCGGAAGGCACGACACTCACCCGCGCGTTCTCCGGGAGAGCGGGGCGAGCGATTCGCACGGACTACGTGCGCGCAGCGGCAGATCCAGGGACACCATCGCCCGCCCAGTATCCGGTCCAACGCGGACTCACCGCTCCCATGCGCGCCGCAGCGGCGGCCTCGCAGGATATTCAGCGGATGCAAGCCTGGGCCGGTCAATCCGCAGGGCTCGCGCGGGCGGAGCCGGCCGGCGACACGGTGCGTCGCATCTGGGCAGAGGCGCTATCATTGTTTTGACATTCTTGAGCGCCGCAAGACAGCTCGCGCAGGCGCGTCGAGTTCGTCGACCGCCGGCTAACGAAAGTCGGAGACACGCGAGGTGGCAACGCTCGCAGGCACAAAGCCGACGCGTCCGAGGCTTGCCGAGTGCCCCCCAATCTACTCAAGGCAGGAAATGTTCTAATGCCCAACCCTCCGAAAGGCGGAACAGCGGAAAAGGAATTGGAGTGCGCGGATACGAGTGACCGCAGCGCCGCACGGGTCGCGATCGTCACCGGCGCGGGACGCGGTCTCGGCCGGGCAATGGCGCTCGGCCTGACGCGCTCTGGTATCCGGGTGGTGGCGACGGCCGCACGCGAGCGCGCCGAGATCGAGGCGCTCACGGCTGAGGCGGGCGAACGCATGGTCCTGCCCGTCCTCGCCGATGTCACCCGCGAAGCCGATGCGGAACGCGTGGTGGCAGCCGCTCTGGAGCGATTCGGCCGCGTGGATATCTTGGTGAATAACGCCGGCCGCGGTATGAAATACGTCCGCGAAACCTTCATGACCGAGCCGACCCGATTCTTGGAGGTCGAGCCTGACACCTGGCGGATGGCTGCGCCGCTCGGCAAAAAGAGCCCGGGTCTGCTTGGATAGATGAGTCCGGCCGAGTTACAGGATCTGGCGCATGATTCCGAGCCCCGCTGCCGTCCGGGACCGTATACACATCCACCTGATCGACACCGGCCGTGCATGCCGAGCTGGTTGTCGGGACGCTCCTAGAGCGATAACGGAAGCGGGAACAGCCGACCGGCCGAGATGAGTTTGGCTCGGCAGCGGCTTCGGAAATCGGGGTTCTCAGCATCCCATCCCGCTGTCACAGCCGCACTCCGATCGGCCTGGCGACCGAGGTTCCACTGCGACGTCCACTTTGCGTCTCCCTAACTCCCTACGGGTCACTACGAAACACTTCAATCAGTTGCCAACACATCCTCATGTCGTAGCTTCCTTCGTTCAGCATTTCGCGCGCGCGAACGGCACCCGTCCGATCGTGTCCGTGTCTGGGGAGACGCCCCCTGTTTCCCTGTGTTGCACGAGCCGCCGGTGCAGAACGCCGTGTTGTCTGCACACGTCGAGTCTCCTCGCACGACGCGCCGTAAGTCAAGAGGGACCCTGCCGTCGTTTATCGACGGTCAACCGTAGCCCAGTCTCACGGCGAAGCCGGGAGAAGCTCCGGCCATGGGACCTGGCCAAGCCGGTTACTTTTGGCGAGCAAGGTAGGGTCACTTTTGGAAAGCGCCTCAGGCGGATGGTGATCGACACCAACGTCAACGGTCCGTTCCTGATGGCTCGTGCCGCGACGCCGCACATGGTGCGCGCGGGGTGGGGTCGCATCGTGAATATCTCGATGAACCGTTCGACCCTGCGCCGCGCTGGCTTCTCGCCGTATGGCCCATCGAAGGCGGCCCTGGAGGCCGAAACCGCCATCTGGGCGCAGGACCTCGCCGGCACCGGGGGCACAGTCAACGCCCTGCTGCCGGGCGGCGCCACCCTCACCGGCATGATTCCCAACACCTTTCCGGTAGACGCCCGGAGCACTCTCCTCGACCCCCGAGTCATGGTGCCACCGCTTCTCTGGCTGGTGGCCGAGGAGACGAACGCCATCACCGGTTGCCGTGTGACCGCCAATCGATGGGAGGATGCCAATCCGCTCGGGGCAACAGAAAGCGGCGGTTGGGGCAGTGAGCCGGCCCCTCAGCCGGCCTCCTGAGCGGCGCCGGGTCTCGATACGATCGAGACGCGGATTCGACCGAGAGAAACTCCTTCTCGCCGCTCACAGGAATCCGCGACGGCCCACTGAGACCGCGAGAGCGTCACCCGACTCCGGATGCACCGGAGCCGGGCGATACGATCGATCACAGCAATCCGCGCTCGGCAAAGCTGAGGCAGCCAGCGCCCGCCACGATGAGGTGGTCGAGCACACGAATGTCGACGAGCCGCAGCGCGTCCTTCAATCTCCGGGTGATCAGCTCGTCCGCCGGGCTCGGCTCCGCGACGCCGCTCGGATGATTGTGC
>JAJZLX010000775.1 GCA_021850555.1 Pseudomonadota bacterium
AGGCCGCTCGCAAGAGTTTCGCCGAAGTCGAGGACGTGCAATCGCGCGCCGACACGCGCCACCTGCCCATCAATCGGGTGGGCATCAAGGACATCAGCCACCCGGTACTGGTGAAGGATCGCTCCGCGGGCGAGCAGCACACGATCGCGGCGTTCAACATGTACGTCAGCCTGCCGCATCACTTCAAAGGCACGCACATGTCCCGCTTCGTCGAGATCCTGCATGCCGAGCGGGAGATCTCGGTGGAATCCTTCCGCGTCATGCTCGAGAACATGACCACGCGCCTCGAGGCCGATGCCGGCCACATCGAGATGACCTTTCCGTTCTTCGTGATGAAGCGGGCGCCGGCGACGGGTGTGGAGAGCCTGATGGACTACCGCGCCAGCCTGATCGGCGAGCGCCACGACGGGATCACGGACATGTGGGTGCGGGTGGTCGTCCCGGTGACGAGCCTCTGCCCGTGCTCCAAGCGCATCTCGGACTACGGAGCGCACAATCAGCGCTCGCACGTGACCATCACCGCGAAGCTGCGCAGCCACATCTGGATCGAGGAGCTGATCGAGATCGCCGAGAAGGAAGCCTCCTGCGAGCTGTACGGCATTCTCAAGCGGCCCGACGAGAAGTATGTGACCGAGCGGGCCTACGACAATCCGAAGTTCGTCGAGGACATCGTGCGCGACGTCGCCATGCGGCTCAACGCCGACGATCGGATCGCCTCGTACGTCGTGGAGTCGGAGAACTTCGAGTCCATCCACAACCACTCGGCCTACGCGCTGATCGAGCGCAACAAGGACGAGAAACGCCCGGCAAGCCGCGCGCCGCGCTAGGTGGGCCGGCGATCGTGCCGATGCACATCTAGTCGGCCGGTCCGCCCGCGGCCGGCAGATCGATCACCGCGCGCAGACCCGGCGCATTGTCCTCGAGCTTCAACTCGCCCCGATGCAATCGGGCGATGGCCGAGGCCAGCGCCAACCCCAGCCCGCCGCCCTGGCCCCCGCCGGGCGCGACTCGCGCGAACGGCCGGCCCGCCCGACAGCGCTCCTCGGGCGGCATGCCCGGCCCGTCATCGCTCACGGTCAACCGCGCATGGCCGCGCTGGTGCTGTGCCCCGATCTCGATCCGCCCGCCTGAGGGCACGAATTTCAACGCGTTTTCGACCAGATTGGTGAGCAGCTGCGCCAACAGCTGACGGTTCCCCTCGGCGAACACTCCAGGCTCGGCGTGCCCGGTCAAGACGAGGCTCCGATCGCCCGCCACCGGCTCGAACAGCTCGACCATCTCCGCAACCAGCGCCGAAAGGTCCACTGGAGCGACCGCCGCCAGCGGTGCCCCGGACTCCGCCAACGCAATCTGCAGGAGCGTGCCCAGCGTGCGCTGCAGGCGATCGACCTCCTTCAGCGCCGACTCGACCGGCTCGCGGATATCCGCTTGCAGCTCCTGCCGGCGCAGCACCGCATCCATCCGCGTGCGCAGCCGATGCAACGGCGCGCGCAGATCGTGCGCCACGCTGTCGAAGGTCGCGCGCAGCGTGCGCGTTTGTTCCTCGAGCCGGTCGAGCACGCGGTTGACCGATACGGCGAGCGCATCGAATTCATCACGCGTGCCGGCGACGGGCAGCCTGCGGCCCTGCTCGCCGCTCATGATCCGGACGCACGTGTCGGTGACGTCGCCGACACGCCGGCTCAGACGGAAGCTGAAGGCGAACCCGGCAACCGCCGCGACCAGGATCGACAGACCCATTCCCCAGAGCGTGGCGGTCCGGAAGGTGTGGGCGTAGCGCTCGGCCTGCGACACGTCGGTCCCGACCAGCAGCCAGTCGCCGTTGGGCAGGCGGCGCACCGCGGCGCGCACCGGGTGCACCGAGTTCTGTCCCGGCTCGATCGACTCGATGCGAAACTGCGGCCAGCGCGCCCGCGGCACCCCGTCGAACGGCCAGTTGGTCACGTTGCCCGCGAGGCGCGCGAACGTCGGGCTCGCCAGCATGTACACCGCGCCGATACGACCCCAACTGTCGATGCGCACGTTGATCTCGTCCTTGACTCCCGGTACGCCCCGTAACACGTACTGATCCTCCAGGCTGTTCAGCTCGGTGTCGATGATCAGATCGATGTTGCCGCGGATGATGCTCTGGGTGAGCAGATACGTCGTCGCGAGGGTCACTCCCACGGCGATCGTCACCAGCAGGGTATAGCCCATGGACATGCGAAACGCCGTGGTCTGGAACAGCGCCCGGCGCGGCAGCCACCTCACGGCTCCTCCTGCAACACGTAACCCGACCCGCGCACCGTGTGGATCAGCGGCTGGCCCGAGCCCCGATCGATCGCCTGGCGCAGGCGGCTGATGTGCACGTCGATCAGATTGCTCTGCGGATCGAAGTGCAGATCCCACACGCCCTCGAGCAGCATCGTGCGAGTGACCACCTGACCGGCGCGGCGCATGAGAAACTCGAGCAGCTTCTGCTCGCGCGCCGTCAAGTCGATCTCCCGGCCGCCGCGCGTGACGCGTCGCGCCAGCAGGTCGAACTGCAAGTCCGCCACCTGCAGCCGCGCGTCCGCGCCGGCGAGCGACCGGCGGCGCAGCAGCGCCTCGATGCGCGCCAGCAGCTCATCGAAGGCAAACGGCTTGGTGAGGTAATCGTCCCCGCCGGCTTTCAGGCCACGGATGCGATCATCGACCGTGCCGAGCGCGCTCAGCACCAGCACCGGCACGGACAGCCCGGCGCCGCGCAGCTCCCGGATGATCTCCAGCCCATCGATCTGCGGCAGCATCCGGTCGGTGATGATCAGGTCGAAGGGGCCGGCCAGCGCCCGCTGCAACCCCTCGCGCCCCCCGGCGGCATGGCCGACCGTGTAGCCGCTCTCGCGCAGTCCCGTGACGAGAAACTTCGCGGCCTCGATGTCGTCCTCGATGAGGAGTATGTGCACGGCCGGCTAGACTACAACAGGCCGCCGCGGCCCGCAGCAGCAACCGGCTACGCGGCCCGCGAGGCTCGGCGGTCCGCGCCTAGCGCGGCTCCCCTTGCAGGCGCCCGATCAGACTGCGCAGGAACACCCGGTTGAAGCGCAGCTGACAGGAAACCGAGACCTGCTCGAGCTGCGTGGCGCTCACTTTCAGCACCGTCACCGCATCGACCGCCCGTACCGTGGCGGTGCGCTTGGCGCCGGGCACGTAGCTCGTCTCGCCGAAGCAGTCGCCGGTCTCGAGCATGGCGATGAGCTCGCCGCGGCGCATGACCGCGCAACGGCCGGCGACCAGAATGTAGAAGCGGTCGTCGAGCTCGCCCTCGCGGATGATCTGCTCGCCGGCGGCGTACTGCTGCCAGGCGCTGGCATGCAGCACCTCGCTGACCTCGGTGTGGGAGAACTCCTGGAAGAACTTGAGCCGTCTCAAGACCCCGAACTGCTCCTGCAGATCGAACCGCACGTTGCTCTGACGCAGCCGGTGGTGGACCCGGGCGAGCTCGGCGGCCAGCTCGAGCCCGGTGCGCTGGCGTTTGACCGGATCCTTCTGCAGCGCGGTGACGACCACCCCCTCGAGCTCCTCGGAGACGTCCTGCCGCACGCGATGAATCGGTGGCGGCGTCGCATAGACGATCTGGTGCAGGAGCTTCTGCAGATTGCCGGCGCGAAACGGCCGCGTACCGGTGAGCAATTCGTACATCACCGCTCCGAGGGAGTAGATATCGGAGCTGGGCGTGAGATCCAGGCTCTGCACCTGCTCGGGCGACATGTACGAAGGGCTGCCGGCGATCCCCTCGATGCGCGAGATGTCGGCATCCGAGACCAGCGCGATGCCGAAATCAATGATGCGCACTTCGCCCTCCTGAGTCAGCAGGATGTTCGAAGGCTTGATATCGCGGTGGATCACTCCGCGCGTATGCGCGTAATGCAGCGCCTTGGCGCTCTTGAAGATGATCTCGATGACGTCGTTCAGCGGCAGCAGATTGTCAGGACGACAGTACGTCGTGAGTGTGCGCGCGTGATGCACGTACTCGGAGACGATGTAGCACCGGCCGTTCGCTTCGCCCGCGTCGAAAATCGGCAGTACGTACGGGTGCTGCAGCATCCCGACCAGATGCGCCTCGGAGAGGAACATTTTGCGCGCCGCGCGCGCTCGCTGATCGTCGGTGCCGGTATCGACGTTGTAGACCTTGATGGCCACGTCGCGCCCGTAGTAGGCGTCGTGACACAGATAGACGACACCGGTGCTGCCGCGGCCGACCTCCTTGATCACTTCGTATTTGCCGATCTGCCCGGGGATTGCCCGGTCACGGATATGCGGATGCGCGGCGGGTCCTGTGGCGTGAGCGGGCATGGTGAGCGGCAACTGGTGAAGCAGCCCGCAGCATAGGATCGGCCGGCGTGCTGCGCTGTGATGCGCCCCATGAATTGGGGCGCCCCGGCGCCTCCCGGCTTGACATAAACACCCCGCTACGGGGCGGCAAAATGATCGTAGCCGCTCGAGGATGCCTCAAGCACACCGTGCTCGTCCATCACTCGCGCGCCCGGCTGCGCCTGCAGCGTCCCGATGCGTCTGTAGCCCCATTCGGCGGGTGGCAGCTCGCACGCCAGGCGCTCGAGCGCATGCGGCCGCACCGTGAAACACAGCTCGTAGTCGTCGCCGCCGCTCAGGGCGAGCTCACGCGCCCGCGGCATCCCGACCGCACCGAGCAGCGGCGCCGACAGCGGCAGCGCGGCGGCCATCAGCTCCACGCCACAGCCGCTGGCGCGCGCCAGCTTGTGCGCGTCGGCGAGCAACCCGTCGGACACATCGATGCAGCCGCTGGCCAGCTCGCGCAATCGCTCACCGAGCGCCAGGCGCGGCGTCGGAAACAGGAACCGCCGGCGCAGATACTCGGCCTGCTCGCACGGCGGCAGCCGGCCCTGCTCGAGGGCGAGGCCCGCGGCCGCATCGCCCGGGGTTCCCGACACGAAGAGCGCATCCCCGGGCGCGCCGCCGCCGCGCTGCAGCGCCCGCCCCGGCGGCAGGTGCCCCAGCACGGTGACCGTCACCGACATCGATCCGCGCGTGGTGTCGCCGCCCACGAGCGCGACGCCATGGGCCCGCGCGAGCGCATCGAGACCGGCGGCGAACTGCGCCAGCCAGCGCTCGTCGGCCTCGCTGAGGGTGAGGGCGAGCAGCGCCCATGCCGGGCGTGCGCCCATGGCCGCCAGATCGCTCAGATTGACCGCGAGCGCCCGGTGGCCGATGGATTGCGCGGAACTGCCCCGCGGGAAATGCACGTCCTCGACCAGAGTATCGACGGCCACCGCCAGCTGCGCACCCGCCGGGCATTGCAGCACCGCCGCATCATCGCCCACACCGA
>JAJZLX010000162.1 GCA_021850555.1 Pseudomonadota bacterium
CGCCCGATTGAACTCCCGCGCCCGATGCAGCCCCTTGGCACGAAACTCATCCACGACCCGACGGTCCTGCTTGCTCAAGCTCAGTTCGGTCTGGTGCATGCCTGGTCACCTCGAACAGCTCAGGTATGCACATTTTACATGTGTCGCTATTTACGTGTCACGATACTAGCAGCCTGTCGGACTGGGGATTTTGAGCGAGGGGATATTCCGAGGCGAAGGTGAGTGTTTCATGCGGATTTATAGACAGAGTCTAGAAAGTCGGTGCCGTTCAGCCCGCTCACGCGGGTTGCAGGGCAAACATCCGCTTCAGATTCCAGCTCATCGTCACCAAGCTCCACTCGCCTCGAGCATTCTCGAATCCTCGCAAGCGGAACTGCCGAAATCCCATCACCGATTTGATGATTCCGAAGGCAGGCTCGGGCGTCTGCTTGCGCAACGCGTAGAGCTTGCGGCCGGCCGGGGTCTTCAGACGCCACCTCATCTTCTCCATCGCCGTTGCCGAGTCCGCTGGCGGCTTGGGCGCTGCCGCGAAGCGCTGTCGCTAGGTCTTATGATGACGCTCGCGCTTGAGTGCGATCAGCGGCTCAAGCCCCGCCGCCGCACAGCCCTCGACGTTCTTCTCGCTCGCGTAACCGCTATCGGCGAGGATGCGCCGCGTGCGCCCGAGCTCCTTCGGCAGCGCCTTGAGCTTCTCGAGCATCGGGACGAGCTGCTCCTTGTCGTTCGCCGCCTGCGTGACCTCAGGGGCCACCACCAACATGCTCCCCGCGGCCACCACCGCTTGAGCGTTGTAGCACTGATCGAACCCGCCGCTGGCCACCGGCATGATGCGCGACTCCTCGTCCGTGAGATTGATCTGCTCCTTCGCATCCACCCCGCCGCTTGCGGGCGCAGGCGGTCGGCCACCGGGCTTCTTACCCGTGCGCCGCTCCTTCTCCTCGCGCGCCGCCAGCTTCGCCTGATAGTCGGCTTGTTCCTCCTCGGTCACGCGCGCTTTGATCTTCGCCTTCGCCTCGGCGATCGCCGCCAAACGCACCCCGCGCCGCTCGAGTTCCTCGGGGATCGACATGCCATCGGGAACGTCAGCGGCGTCGGCTCGCTCGGCCAGCTGCAGCAACTGCTGCACTTCCTGCTTCAACCGCTGCTCGAGCTTCTCGGCATGTCCATAGGACAGAGCGCTGTGCCGGCTGGCGTTTGCGTGCACCTTCGTGCCATCCAAGGCCACCGTGCCCATCTTCAGCATCCCCATCGCCCGGGCCACCTTCAGCACCTCCACAAAGAGCGGCTCGATGTGCTTCAAGAACCGCTTGCGGAAATGCGCGATCGTGTCGTGGTCCGGATGCTCGTTCCCGGCGATGAAGCGAAAGGCCACCGAGTCGTAGGGCGCACGTTCCAGCGCGCGGCTCGAGAACACCCGCGTCGCATACCCGTAGACCAGCAGCCCAAGGAGCATCGCCGGGTGGTAAGAGGCAGAGCCCGAGCCACGGTAGGACTGCTCAAGCTCGGTGAGCTCCAGTCCCTCGACCACTTCCACCACAAAGCGCGCCAAGTGTCGCTGCGGCAACCACTCCTCCACCTAGGGCGGCAGCAGGAAGCCAGTGCGGTTGGTCGGGCGAAAATTGCTCATACTCACCCTGTTCTGGTACCGAGGAGACCTGCCGTGATTATCGCTTATTCCCCGTCGTTAAGTCCGACAGGCTGCTAGAGAGGTCTCCGCGCACCGCCGCCGCTTCAGAACACCAGAACTGGTTTGATCGCCTCACCCTTCGCCGAGGCGTGAGCCGCCTCATTGATCTGGTCGAAACGGAACTTGGTGACTAAGCGGTCGAAGGGGAACCTTCCGGCGTGGTACCAGTCGATCATCCGCGGGATGAATTGCTTTGGGTCGGCGTCTCCCTCGGTAATGCACTTCACGCCGACGCCCCGGACCAGCATGCTCATCATATTTGCCGGCAGCATGGCGTCCGGCGGCGGCACGGCAATTAGACCCAGCATGCCGTTGGGAAGCATCGTCTCAACCGCCACACCGATTACCGCTGGAATACCGGTGGTGTCGAGAGCATAGTTAACGCCACCGCCGCTCAATTCGCGGATCCTCGCCAGCACATCAACGGCTTCCTGCGGATTTATCACATGTGTCGCACCCAGCTGCTTGGCTACCGTCGCCCGCACTGCATTCGGTTCGACGACGATCACCATGCCGCCGTCGACGGCACGGGCACCGAGCAGGGCACTCAAGCCGACAGCACCTCCGCCGAAGATCGCCAGCGACTCGCCGGCCTTGAGACGCAAGGAATTGACCACGGCGCCGGCGCCGGTCTGGATGCCGCAGCCCAATGGGCCGAGCAGCTCAAGCGGCAGACTGGCGTTTACTTTTACCGCGTTGCGCTCGTGCGCGATGGCGTAGGTGCCGAACGAGGACTGGCCAAAGAAGTTTCCATATACCTTTTCTCCGGACTGGCTCAGCGCGCTGGTTCCATCGGCCGGCCGGACGCCGGAAAAGTTGTGCGCCAGCAGGTTGTAGCAGTAGGCTGGCCGGTCGGCGGCACAGTTGGGACAGGTGGCGCATGAATTAAAACTCAGCACCACATGATCCCCCGGTCTCAGGCTTAAGACCTGCGCCCCCACCGATTCGACCACACCCGCGCCCTCGTGACCCAGCACGATTGGCAGCGGCACCGGGAAACCGTCGCGCACGACGAGATCAGTGTGGCACATGCCAGTGGCAATCATGCGCACGCGCACTTCGTGCTCGCGCGGCGCCCCGACATCCACGGTCTCGATCCTGAACGGCCCGCCCACCTTGCGTACCAGCGCGGCCTGTGCGGCAATTGAATCTGTGCTCATGGCGTACTCCAAGAAAGACAATCAGCTCGCGACTTCAGTTGGCGGCGTGCGTGACACAATTGCAGCATTTGCGCTTTTGGAACACGTCCGTCAACGCTGACGCGGACCGTTCCCAAGACCATAATTCGACCATCGCATTTCCGGCAGCCCCCCTCCAATACGTGCTCCTCCCGTCCCCGCCCTACCCCATGGTGGGATCGACAGCGACCGCAGCAGAACGTCCAGCCTTGAGCTTCTAGCCTAATAGTATTGCATCGTACATTCTTCCGCAACGCTTGCAGGTCTTCTCGCCAATGATCTCGTCAAGTCTCGATGACCTTGAGAGCTGACATCCTCCCCTCCCTCGGTTTCACGCCGCCGCTTGCGCGAGAATGGAGGGGATTCCTACGGCGCTTGAAGCTCTGGGCGCCTCAAGATTCGCGTCGGCGGGTTCCTGCTGCTGGCGGTCTCCCCGAGCTACTTCGCCGCCTCCTGCGGCGGCGCTCCCATCGCCATCGTGCGCCAGTACATGGAGCAGCAAAACACCCCGGAATAGACGGCCATGGCGTGGCATCGAGCCGCCTCGCCGTCGCGCTATCCATCTCCGGCATAAATGCCGGAGCTTTCCGCGCCTCCTGGTAAGCCAAAAATTCCTGGGCAGATCAAAACGGCCGCGCCGACTCCACCCATGGGCTAACCGCCGAAAACCAGAAATACTGCGCCACACCGAGCAAAAACGCCGAGGTTAAGATCGCCCATGCCGCCATGAAAACACCTTTCCACGTCGTCTCCGCATTCAGTGCAAACCCTGCGCGCTCCGGCAGGGCAGCCCATTTCGCCGCAAAGTGCAGTCCAAAATACGCAGCTGCTAGCAGCCCGCCCAGCATCCAGGTATTGGACCAGACCGGGCCGCCAAACAACAGATATTGCGGCGCCTGATGATATTCATATACGCCCAGCGGCACGATCAGCGTCCACTCAATCGCCATATCCAGTGCAGCCCCCGCCAACACCGCTACCGGCACGTGCCAAACCCCCAGCGCCCGGCGGATTTGCGGATAGAATTTGGACGCCAGCAGCGGCAAGAACCCGTAGCCAAAGCACCAGTTGCAGGCAACGGCTATCGGATAGGTCACACCCTGAATATGCAGCCCGGGAAACACGATGAGCCCACTGGCCGTGGTCGCATTCCAGAACCCCCGCGAGCACCACAGCCAGTCGAACCCCCACAGCATGAATCCACCCAGTATGGCGCCCAGATTGAACGGGTTGCGCGAGCGCACCGCCCAGCCCAGCACGACGAGAACCAAAAGGAAACTCACAGCCTGATAGGCAACCATCTTTACCCTCACTAGTGTTTTCGTTGGTTCAATTTCATCCAAACACCTGCCGGGACCTCTGAAGCATTGCCCGGATCCCTCGTCACCCGATTGATGCACTCGCTGCCCACAATGGGAGCGTTCGCCCTATCGGTGCTCATCCATCGAGTTTCGACCAATCCACACCGCGCTGCTAACCACTGACCAGAAGCGGCGGCAGGAGCATCCGTGTAATCGGGCTTTATCCGGTCACCCCCTTCGGATGAGGTCCCCGCACAGTCCGGACCGAGGTCGGGCAACAAGCGCGACGGCCCGTGGGTCTATCCCTCCCCGAAAGTGAGCAAGGGCTCGCTTTTTTGCTGTTTGCGTGTTCACCCTTTTTGATGGCGTTCCCGGTTCTTGTTTCCATGCGTTGTATAGCGAGAACTGGGATCGGAACAAGAGATTGCCTCTCGAAGGCTGTGGTGCGCAACACGCCTAGGAAATACGCGGTCCAACGTGCGCGCGTCGATCGGAACGACACGTTGCAGCGCACATCCAACTCTTGCGCCACGCCGCTTTTTTCTCGTTGTTTCTAGACGAATGAATTGATCACGATGTTTTAGGGCCGAAGCGACATGTCCCCGATCGCGCGTGAGCGGAAATTCCGTAGAATCAATCAAATAACTACTCACGGCCGAACGCATTCACTCCAATAAACGGCTGCTTGACAACGTAGGGATTTGGTCCTACGCTGCCGTGCCATCAGGAGTGCACGGGTCAGGCAGCGATGGGCGCGTATTTCGGCTCGAAGGCGACCTCGGGGTTGTGCCAGGCGATTATCGCCCTGATGCCCCCGCACGACACCTATATTGAGAGTCACCTCGGGGGCGGTGCGATCATGAAGCGCAAGCCGCCGGCGCTGCGCAACATTGGTATCGATCGCAATGAGCGGGCGCTGGAGAAGTTCCAGTGCGCCTACCCGGTGGAGCGGATGCATGCCGACGCGCACCGGTTCCTGGCGGAGTTTGACTATCAGGGACGGGAGCTCGTGTACTGCGATCCGCCGTACCTGCACGCCACACGCAGCTCCGAGCGGCGCTATCGGTTTGAGTACGAGGAGTCCGATCACCTGGAGCTGCTTGCGTTGCTGAAGAAGCTGCCCTGCCCGGTGATCCTCTCTGGCTATCCCTCGGCACTG
>JAJZLX010000434.1 GCA_021850555.1 Pseudomonadota bacterium
GCAGGCGCCGCTGTACGAAGTGTGGGATCGGATTCCGCTCTCGGCGGTGGTGCGGAAAGGTTCCTACACGGTGCCCTACCGTGAGCGGCTCGAGGCGCTCGATGAGGCGCTGCGCGGGGCCTGCGCAGGCGCGCCGGTCCGCTTGATCGATACGCGCATCTGTAATTCGCTGCAGGATGCCTATGCTCATTACACGGAACTCGTTGCGGCGGGGGAGGAGGGGACGATCTTAAAGAGCCCCGAGCTCGTGTGGCGCGATGGCACCTCAAAGGACGCTGTGAAGCTTAAAGTCGAGGCCTCCTGCGACCTCAAGATCGTCGGGATCGTGCCGGGACGGGCCGGAACGCGTACCGAGGGGCGCGCCGGCTCGCTCGCTTGCGAGAGCGCATGTGGGCAGCTGCGCGTCGATGTCACGGTGAAGAACGAGGCGATGCGCGATGCGATCGATGCGGATCCGCAGTCGTGGATCGGGCGGATCGTGCCGGTGCTGTTCAACGAGGTGATGCGCCCGGGGCCGAACAATCCGCTCCACTCGCTGTTCCTGCCGCGTCTGGAAGAGGCCGGCTACCGCACGGACAAGTTTGTCGCAGACGACCTGGTGCGCGTGATCGAGCAGTTCGAGGCGGCGAAGGATATGCCGGACGTGGCCGCCTGAATGTCGGGCCAGGCGAAAAGCCGTGATTTCAGCCTGCTCTGCCAGAGCGATCTGGCAGGAAGGGAGGAACGCGTTGCCCACCAGGTGGCAATGCTTGGGGATATTCCCCTGCGCCGGGCGGCGCTCGCGGAACTCGATCAGTGCGCAGCCGATCTTGCTTCAGGAGCGTTCGTCCCAGTCGGAAGCGTCGAATTTGTGCGACGCGCCATGACATTCACGGGCATTGCGGAGCCTGAGAACCTGTCCTATCCCAGAGTGCTCCAGCCGTACCTTCACCGCAGTGTTGAGCAGCGGGATGCCGGAACGGTGTTGGGACTCTGGTTCGTGAAGCCGGTGGACACGAAGGCGTTCACCGGGTTCGTGTTCGATACCCTCGACAATCCTGACCATCTGTCCTGCCGCGACCGCGCGCAGTACAACGCATTCCTGGCGCTCGATCCGCGCTCGCGCGTCTGGGTGAGCGAGCCGGTGTCCTGGGTGAGCGAGGTGCGCTACTACGTGCTCGATGGGGAGATCCTCGGCGAGGGTCGATACGACGACGGCCCGGACGATGCGCCGTTGCCCGATCCGGCCGTAGTGCAGGAGATGGCGAGCCGTTTCAGCGCAAGCCGAGGTGCGCCCGTGGCCTTCGCGCTCGATGTGGGCGTGCTCGAGGATGGATCCACTGCGCTCGTCGAAGTCAATGACGCGTGGGCGCTCGGGTTCTATAGCGGCACGCTCGCGCCGCGTCAGTACGTGCAGATGCTCTGGCGGCGCTGGCAGCAGCTGTGCGCCCCGAAGTTTTCACCGAAGTGGGGACCTCGGAGACCCCCATGGCATTGACCTTGCAATCCCTCGCCGACGAAGTGCGCCCGATCCTCAACGACATCGGGCTCATCCACGACTTTTCGCTCGCGCGCATCGTCGGGGTGGCCGAGGATGATGACGATTATTACTACATCGGGATGGACCACCGCGGCCGGCGCACCTACTACAGTGCGGTGGGCTCATGCGTGAGTCTTCGTCCTGGATACCCACCCGCCCGATATGCCGCGCTGGAGGGGATCTTCACAATCAACGGCGGGGCGCCGGTTGCCGACCTCGAGATCGTGCGTCTCGATTCGACGGGCTACCCGAGCGGCACGCGGAGTGCGCCCGTGCCCGATGAGGCGTCTCGCGAGCAGGCGCTCGGGCGTGCGCGCTTGGCGCTGGCCTGCGCCTACCAGGCAGTCGGGGCGGCACTGCTCGGGTACACGCCCGGCCGGCCCACGGATCGAGATGTCACGGATCTTTTGGACATGCTGTCGAGATGGGAGACCTACTCCGACGAGCAGATTCTCTCACTCCTGCCGTGGCCCAAGCGTTGGGTGCGGCGGGCTGGGCCGGTAGAGGCGCGTTCGTGATGCGCCCGCGAGAGATCGTCGTCGACAACTTCGCCTGCGGCGGGCTGCGGAGTCTTGCGGGCGTTCTGCCCGCGCGCATCGCTGATTTCTATCCGGCCGCAAGAAGCCTCGTCCGCAAGCTCGTACTGGTGGTCGGGCCGACGAACAGCGGCAAGACGCATCGTGCGCTCGAGCGCCTGAAGCGCGCCGAGAGCGGGGTGTACCTCGGGCCTCTGAGGCTGCTCGCGCTCGAGGTCCGCGACCGGCTCGAGGCCGACGGCTTCCCGACGTCTCTCATCACCGGCGAGCTGCGCGAGATCCGCGAGAACCCTCGCGCCGCCTTTACCGCCTCCACCATCGAGATGACCGACTTCGATGCCCATGTGGATATCGCGATCATCGATGAGGTGCAGATGCTGGGCGATGCCGAGCGCGGGTGGGCCTGGGTGCAGGCGATTCTCGGCGTGCCGGCGCGCGAGGTGTGGATGCTGGGCTCGCCCGAGGCGCAAGATGCCGTGCAGACGCTCGCTCAGTACCTGGGCGAGCCGCTCGAGACGATCTCTACCGAGCGGTTGACCGAGCTCGAGATCGACGCACGCCCGACGCGATTTGCTGATATCCCCCCGCAGAGCGTGCTTGTGGCGTTCTCACGTCGGGAAGTGCTTGACCTTGCTGCGGAAGCGTCGAGCCAGCATAACCGGGACTGCGCGGTGATCTACGGGGCGCTGTCCCCGGAGGTGCGCACCGCGCAGGCCGAACGGTTCCGGCGCGGGGACGTCGATCTGGTGGTGGCCACCGATGCGATCGGCATGGGGCTCAATCTGCCGGTCAAGCATGTGCTGTTCACGAGTCCCACCAAGTGGGACGGAAGGGCAGAGACCGCGTTGCCCCGCGAGCTCGTCTGGCAGATCGCGGGCCGGGCGGGGCGGTATGGACAGCACGCGCGCGGGCATGTCGGTGCGCTCGACCGGCGCACACTCGAGTTTATCCGCACGGCGCTCGAGGCGCGGCCGGCGGCCGTGCCCAGGTTTTATCGGCAGGGCCCCACCTGGCCGATCGTTTCAGCCATAGCCGCAGCGCTGCGGTCGGAGTGTCTCGAGCAAATCCTCGAGTCGTTCCTGAGGCGAGCCAAGTTGCCCGACAACCAGTACTTCTCTGCCGCGCTCGGGGAGGACCAGATCGGCATCGCCCGGATCCTCGACTGTGTTCACGGCTTGCCGCTCAAGACCCGACTGGCGCTCTCGGTTGCCCCAGTCCCCATGCTTGCGAGGAAACAGCTCCCCCGGGAATTCCTGTTCTTTGCAAATGCCATCGCGAACGGCGAGAGACTCCGGCTCGATGTGCTGCGGTATCACCTGCCTCCCGCGGCGGGCGCCGAGCAGCAGCGGGCTGAGTTCGCGGTGCGTCTCCTGAATCTCTACTGCTGGCTGCATTACCGATGGCCCGATGTTTTCCCGGATCTCCCCCGCGCCCAGGGTGCGATTCGCACGCTCGATGCCGCGATAAACCGCCATCTCGCCAAGAAGCGAGTGCGGCGGTGCGAGAGCTGCCGTCGCCCGCTCTCGCGCTTTGAACCGTTTCGGTATTGCGATGGATGTTTCCATGCGTGCTGAGCGTCGAGTCGGAATTATCGAAGTACAGTGAGAAAGAAACGGGATAAAAATGTAAAACTCCAAGTTTAGGACTAGTCTGTATGTTATAATCGAAGGTGTGGGGTATGACAGCGAGAGCGAATGCCAGTGCGCAGGATGAACGCAGGCGGTGTGATCGAGAGCGAAAGCGCAAGGTGCGTAAAGCGATGCGTGCGCGGGGACTGCGACCGTACGAAGTCTGGGTGACGGACGAGGAGTGGCTCGGGGTGAAGCGCTACCTCGGCCGGTTGGCGAAGAGGCGGGAAGCGATAAATCGCGGTGGATCCGGAGGTTGATATGGCTCAGGCGATGGGGAATCAGTCAAAGGCAGGCGCGGCGGGCTCGCCGGCTGCACAGCGGCTCGAGGAAGCGAAGGCGCGGCACCGGCAGATGATCGAACGGCGCGCCCGGGCGCAGGCTGACTTCGAGGCCGCGGAGCGCCAGTTGAAAGAGGCACGCGAGGAGGCCGAGCAGGAGTTCGGCACGGGGGATCTGGCGAAGCTGCGCAAGCTCTACGCGGATCGCGAGCGTGAGAACGAGCAGGCCGTAGACAAGTTCGTGCGCGCGCTCGATGAGCGCGAGGCTGCGCTGAAGCAAGCGGAGGCGGCGCTCGCCTCGTAGGCGGGCGGGAACGCATGCAGAGCTTGTCCGACTCGCCCCCGGTCCTGCCGGCGAAACTGGCGTACTGCGCCAGTGACGAGCAGCGCCTGGCGTGGGTGCGCGCGGCGCTTCTCGCCGGACG
The DNA here is from genome assembly GCA_021850555.1 of Pseudomonadota bacterium. Next base: position 4,390 of record JAJZLX010000434.1, read on the forward strand.
CACGGTGACTGATGTCGGGCTCTGGCTTGGGGGTGTCGATGACTCCAAAGCGCTCGTGAGACGGATCATACGGGGGGATTGTCCGGTATTGACTTTTCGCAAGAAGGTTCAGGATGCGGCGGGTGAGTGCTGCACGGTCATGGCGTGGCGGTTGCGGGAGGGCTAGGCATGTTGTTCGAGGAGCTGGATACGGGTCGATTCGAGCGCGCACGCATCCTGCACGCGAAACTCGCGGGGCTGCGGGAGTCGTGCGTGTCGCAGGAAGCGACGCTCCGGCAACGCGTGGCCGAGTCCAAGGGCCGCCTCGAGCTCGTCGAGGAGTGCGATGCGGCGCTCGAGAGCCTGCAGAGTCGCGCGCACCGGCGCAGCGTCGGGGCGTTCGAGAAGCTGCTCTCGGCGATCGTGCGCGATGTGCTGCCCGAGAAGGGGGAGGTGCGACTCAATCTCTACCAGGAGCGCGGCGCACCGGCGCTCGATGTGCAGATCGACAACGGCGGGTCGATCGAGGACGCGTTCGATGGCTCTGGCGGCGCGGTGACCAACGTGCTTTCGGCGGGGCTGCGCTTCGCGGCGCTCTCGCGCACCGGGGCGCGGCGGCTGATCGTGCTCGATGAGCCGGACTGCTGGATCAAGCCGGAGCGAGTGGCGGGGTTCGTGCGAGTGCTTGCGGATGTGGCGCGTCGCGCCGGCACGCAAACCATTCTGATTTCGCACCACGAGCCGGAGTTGTTCGAGGACTTGGTGAGCCTGGTGAAGCTGACCCGCGGGGCGGAGGGCGCTGCACAGGTCGAGGTGCTGCGGCGCGCGGCCGAGTGGCCGGATGATGCGGCTCCGGGGTTGCGCTCGATCCGCCTGAAGGATTTCCGCGCGCACATCGATACGACCGTGCCGCTCTTTCCGGGCGTGACGGCGGTGATCGGCGATAACGATCTC
>JAJZLX010000029.1 GCA_021850555.1 Pseudomonadota bacterium
ATTGCCCAAACAGTCGGAGGAGGCGCGATCCGGCGAAGATTCGGGCTGCGTGGATCCTGTGGCGCATCAGCGGCTGAAGGGGCTGCTTCATTACATCGCCGAACAGCTCCGCGACGCCGATCCGCGCGCCTTCCGAATCGAGTCCGCCGGATCGTTCGTCCTTCGACCCAGGGACCTCTCGAGTCTTCCGGGTGTGAGGCAGGACCTGAAGGCCGAAGGCGATCACGTGTGGCTGCGGGTCGAGCGGCTCGAGGCCACGCAGCCCCCGACGATCGGGGAGGCCCATCAGGGCATGATTCGAGCGTCATCGGACCCGGATGGCGCGGCGCCGCGGATCGATGAGGCAGCGTTCACGGCGAAATTGACGCGCGTCGGCGCCGGATTGCCCGAGGCGGCGCGGCAGCAGCTCGAGGAGCGTTCGCGCGCGCAGGTGGAACAGGCCCTTGAGGGCTATCGGTTGCTCTGGTTGAGCTGGGCGGAAAGCGAACGGCCGCGTCGGCGCACCATCCAGCTGTACGGGGATCTGTTTGCGCTCAAGCACACGCTGGAAGCTGCGGAAACCGCGCGTCCCATCGAGCTCGTGTGCGGGATCGCGGTGCTTTGCTGGCAACTGCGTGATGACCAGGGACGACTCGATTACGTTTATCCGCTGCTGACGCATGCGCTTGAACTCTCGATCGACGACCGGTCTATGGCGCTCGAAGTGCGCCCGCGAACCGTGAGTACGCGCGTCGAGATGGACGCGCTGATCAGATGCGAGATTCAGGGCGCCGCGGACGTGGACCGTTCGGCGCGCGAGCAGCTGCGCCGAGACGACGCGCGCCAAGTCACGCCGTTCGATCCGGGCAGCTTCACCGACATCGCGAAGCTCGTCGCCACGAATCTCGACAGCGAAGGGCGGTTCCTCGAGGTTCTGGCGCGGAATGAATCAGTACCGCCCGCCGGGCCCCATCTGGTCGTCACGGACGCCTGGGTCATCTTTTCTCGTCCGCGTACGCGCAACGTGTTGCTGGAGGACCTGGCCCGCCTGGGGCAGGCGATCGCGGAAAGCCCGTCGCTGCCGGCCGGCTCGGCGGCGTTGGTGCTCGAGCCCTCCGACACCGCCGTGGCCACCGAGCGGATCGTGTTCCGCGGCATTTCCAGCCGCGGCGATGCGAGCGGGGCGTGCCGGGAGCTGTATTTCCCGTTGCCCTACAACGAGGAACAGGAGACCGTCATCGAGCGGCTCGAGGTTTCGGCCGGTGTTACGGTGCAAGGGCCTCCGGGGACGGGCAAGACCCACACGATCGCGAACATCATCTGCCATTACCTCGCCACCGGGCGTCGGGTGCTCGTGACCTCGAAGGGGGAGACCGCGCTTGCGGTGCTGCAGGGCAAGCTCCCCGAGGAGGTCCGGCCGCTTGCCGTGGCGCTGCTCGCCGGCGATCGCGAGGGATTGAGGCAGTTTCAGGGCTCGATCGAAGCCATCCAGCAGCGCGTCTCGCAGTTGCATCCCCCGGCGGTGGAGCGCGAGATCCGCACGCAGCGCGACGCGATCGAGCGTGCGCACGCGGCGCTTCAGCGGATCGACCGACGCGTCGAAGAGATCGCGGCGGCGCAGCTCTCCGAGGTCGAGCTCGATGGCCAGCGCATCCGGCCGCAGACCGCCGCGCGGCTGGTGGTGGAGGGACAACGCGACTTCGCCTGGTTCGACGATTCGGTGTCCGCGGGCCCGGAGCACGTTCCACCGTTGTCGCTCGAGGAGGAAGGGACGTTGCGGGAGGCGCGGCGCAGGCTTGCAGATGACCTGTGCTACGTGCGGGCCGAACTGCCGAACCCCGGGGAGTTCCCAGCCGCCGATGCGATCGTGGAGGTTCACGAGACGCTCTGCCGTCTGCAGGAGATGCGACGGCGGGAGCGCTCCGGGGCGCTCCTCGCCCTGAAGAGCCGCACCGCCGAGGTCTTGACGGCGGCGCGCGCGCTGCACGAACTCATCACGGGCGAGATTGCGCACCTTGAGGTTCTCGAGGCTCGCGCCGCGCCGTGGGGCCTTGAGCTGCGTCGGAAGTTGCGCGATGGCGCCTGGCAAGCCGAGCGCGAGGCGCTGCGGGCGTTGCTGACGGAACTCGAGCGACTGCGTGAGGCCCGGGCGCGATTCCTGCGCAATCCCGTTCATGTTCCGGAGGGGGCCCTTGGGTGCGACAAGACGCTCGAGGCGGTGCGCCGAGCCGCTGAGACGGGCAAGCCGTTTGGGCTGCTGGCACTCAATGCCGGTCGCGCCAAGGAGTACGTTCCAGCCATCCGCGTTGCCGGCGTGTCGCCGCGATCGACCGAGGAGTGGCGCACGGTCGAGAAATGGTTCGAGCTTCACCTCGAACTGCAGATCTTCGCGACACGTTGGAATGCGTGCGCCGCCGCTCTCGAGATTCCGACCGTCAGCACGCGTGCAAGTGCCTTGCGGGAGCTCGAGGCGCTGGGCGATGCGGTGCAGACGGCGTATCGGTTCGCGACGGACGTTGATCCGCGGTTGTGCGACTACGCCGCGCGGGTTTTCGAGGTGCTGCCCATCGGGGAGCTGCTCGGTCCCGGACCGGATCTTGCGCAGGTGCGGGATTGTCTGGCCGATCATTTGCGATCCCTCGAGCTCGCGCGCAGCGCCGTCGTGGCGTCAAGGCTCGAGGAGAAGCTGCAGGGGGCCACGGGCGAGGTCGTCGAACGACTGCGGGAGTTGCTGCGTGTGCTGGGTCGGGAGGAGATTTCCGGGGACGCCGTGGGCCGGCGGTACACGCAGCTGATGGCCGAGTTGCGGCGGATCGTCGCCCTGTCATCCGAATTGCTCGCGGTTCGGGATTTCACGCATCGGATCGAGGCCGCCGGCGCGCCGCGCTTCGCCGAGCGGCTGCGGTCGATCCGGGTCGGAACCTCAGGCGACGATGCGGTGTTTCCGGTCAACTGGAAGGACGCGTGGCACTGGGCCCGCTTGAAAGGGTATCTCGAGCGCATCGAGGGGGCCGAGGAGCTGCGCCGACTGAGCGAGGAGCGGACGCGCTACGAGCGCGCCTTGGAGAAGCTCTACCGAGAGATCGTGGCCAACGCGGCCTGGTTGGCCACCAAGCGATCCGCGAGTCACAAGGTGATGCAGGCGCTGGCGGGCTACGCCACCGCGGTCCGTCGCATCGGCAAGGGCACCGGTCCGAACGCGATCCGGTATCGCCGGGACGCGCAGAACGCTATGCAAGAGGCGGCGGGCGCGATCCCGTGCTGGATCATGAGCCACTACAAGGTCTCGGAGAGCATGCCGGCGCGGCTCGGGGTGTTCGATCTGGTGATTGTCGATGAGGCGAGCCAGTCCGATCTCTCGGCGCTGCCGGCGATCCTGCGTGGCAAGAAGATTCTGGTGGTGGGGGATGACAAGCAGGTCTCACCGGATGCGGGATTCATCCACAGCCAGCACATCCAGGCTCTGCTCGATCGGTTTCTCGCCGATCAGCCCTACCGGGCGGACATGACCCCGGAGAAGTCGCTGTACGATCTGGCCGCGCGCGTGTACGCCGGCGAGCAGATCATGCTGAAGGAGCATTTTCGCTGCGTCCCGCCGATCATCGCGTATTCGAACAGTCAGTTCTATCACGGTCATATCGTGCCGCTGCGCATTCCGCGGGCCTCGGAAAGACTGGATCCGCCCTTGGTGGACATCTACGTACCCGACGGCATCCGGGGTCAGCAGGACTACAATACGGCGGAGGCCGAGGCCATCGCGGCGGAAATCGAGGCCATCCTTGCCGATGAGCGCTTCAAGGGTCGCTCGCTCGGGGTGGTTTCCCTGCTCGGTATCGAGCAGGCCAAGCGGATCGACGGGGTCGTGCGCGCGAAGTGCGATGCCGCCGAGCTTCACCGGCGTCATTTTGAATGCGGTGACGCGAGGACGTTTCAGGGCAGTGAGCGGGACGTGATGTTTCTGTCGCTGGTCGTCGACCGGGACAACTGCAAGGCTCTCTCCGGAAGCATGTTCGAGCAGCGATTCAACGTGGCGGCGAGTCGCGCACGGGATCGGATGTACCTGGTCCGCTCGGTGGAATTGGGCGAGATCTCGGAAAACGATCTGCGTCGCTCGCTGCTCGAGCATTTTCGCACGCCGCTCATCGCCGATCGGGAGGAGACCGAGAATCTGGTCGAGCGGTGCGAGTCCGGCTTCGAGCGCGAGGTCTTCCAGGCGCTGGCGTCGCGCGGCTATCGGGTGATCCCGCAGGTGAAGACCGGGGCGTATCGATTGGACATGGTGGTGGAGGGCGAGGATGACCGCCGGCTCGCCATCGAGTGCGACGGGGACGAGTTCCACGGCCCGGAGCGCTGGGAGGAGGATACCCGACGGCAGCGGGTGCTCGAACGCGCGGGGTGGACATTCTGGCGCTGCTTCGCCTCGACGTGGACGCTGCGCCGCGAGGAGATGCTGGAGGATCTCATCGGCACCCTCTCGACGATGGGCATCGAGCCCGTGGGCGCGCTCGCCAGGATGCCGCGACTCGTCGAGCAGCGCACGTGGAAGCGACCCGCCCAGGAATCCGATCCGGCCGATCGCCTTCTCGCGGAGGCACTCGGCGGTCCTGAAGCGGCTCTGTAATGCGGCCGCGCTCCGGCGCTAGGCCGGGAGCGCGGCTGATGATCGACGACTCATCCCTCTGGAAGCATGAGCATCGGTGGGGCGGCTGCGGCGTCTTTGAGAGGTGGCTTTCCAACGAGCAGGTTCTCAACAGACCCTTGCAGCAGATGGGTCGCGATGAACGTAACCAATGGGATGGACGCCCCCACCCCTTAACGGCATCAGCTGTGCCAAAGTGGGAGCGCATGGCAACCACTGGAATGGAGCGGAGGCGTCCACCATGAAGATTACGGCAGTCGGCATTGATTTGGCGAAGAACGTCTTTCAGGTTCACGGCGTGGATGAGCGCGGCAAGGCGGTGCTGAAGAAGCAGCTCAAGCGCCACCAGTTGCTGGTGTTTTTCAGCAATGTGCCTGCGTGCCTGATCGGGATGGAAGCGTGCGGCGGAGCGCACTTCTGGGCCCGACGGCTGCAGGCTCAGGGCCACACCGTGCGCCTGATGGCCCCGCAGTTCGTCAAGCCCTACGTGAAGAGCAACAAGAACGATGCGGCCGATGCGGAGGCGATCTGTGAGGCCGTGAGCCGGCCGAACATGCGATTTGTACCGATCAAGAACGTCGAGCAGCAGGCAGCGCTGTCGCTGCATCGAGCGCGGCAGGGGTTTATCCGTGAGCGCACCGCGTTGGCGAATCGGATTCGCGGACTGCTGGCGGAGTTCGGGCTGATCATCCCACA
>JAJZLX010000410.1:0-515 GCA_021850555.1 Pseudomonadota bacterium
CGGTCCTGGTATTCGCGGCCGTGCTATGGCTGCTGCCGGTTGCACTCGGCGGTCCGTACATTCTGTTGCGCGGCTACATCATCGTCGACGCGTTGGGCGCGTGGGTGCTGCTGTCGTGCAGCGCGGTGTATCTGCTCGCCTCCCTGTACGCCATCGGCTACATGCGGGCACGCAACGAGCCGCAGCGCCTGCGCCGTTTCTACGCTCTCTTGGCGGGATTCGCGCTGACGATATTGCTTGGTCCATTGATGAACAACATCGGGGTGTACTGGATCGCGATCGAATTCACCACTCTGATAAGCACGTTCCTGGTCGGGTTCGAAAAGACGCGCGAAGGAGTCGAGGCCGCCTGGAAGTACATCGTGATCGTCTCCGCGGGTATCAGTCTGGCGCTGCTCGGTATCGTCTTCTATTACTGGAACGCGAGCCTGCACCTGGGCCCATCCTTCAATCTCACCTGGGCGACACTGCGCTTCGTCGCGCCACAACTGAATCCGACCATGGCTCTCACAGCG
>JAJZLX010000410.1:525-5308 GCA_021850555.1 Pseudomonadota bacterium
GTGTTCATCGGCTTTGGTACCAAGGTCGGGCTCGCCCCGATGCACACTTGGCTCCCGGACGCGCACAGCGAAGGCCCCGCACCCGTCTCGGCGATGCTGTCGGGAGCCCTGCTCAACACGGCGATGGTCGGCATCGTGCGTTTCATCCACGTGACCGATGCAGTGCGCCTCGGCGGCCTTCCCCGGACCGTCGTGGTGGTGATCGGGGCTCTGTCGCTCGCCGTCGCCGCTCTGTTCATCACGCGCCAGACGGACATCAAGCGCCTGATGGCGTATTCCAGCGTCGAGCACATGGGGGTGATGACCCTGGGCTTCGGCTTCGGCGGACCGCTCGGCCTGGCCGGCGCCCTCTATCACATGCTCAATCACTCGCTCAACAAGTCACTGATGTTCTTCGGGTCAGGTACCGCCATGCATGCCTTCCACAGCAAGCGCATCGGTCGTATCCATCACGTGCTCATCGCCATGCCCGTCGCCGGTGCGCTCTGGCTGGCCGGGGCGGTGGCCATTACCGGTGCACCGCCCTTCGCGCTGTTCGTGAGCGAACTGACCATACTGCGCGCCGGCCTTGCCGGTCCCAACGCCTGGGCGGTGTACGTCATGCTCGTCCTGCTCGTAGTGATCTTCGTGGGCTTCCTCAACCATTTCCGCGCCATGTACTTCGGCGAGAGCGCACAGGCGGCGGCGGCCACCATACGCTGGAGGCCAACGCCCTCCGAGCGCATCTGGTGCCTGCTGCCGATGTGGCTGGCGCTCGTACCCATTCTGGTCATGGGCCTGTGGTGGCCGAGCGCCTTCACTCACTACTTCAACGTCATCGCCGCACAACTCGACCGAGGCTAGCGATGAACGGCTCGAACACGGTTAAGACCGAAGACCTTGTGCCCGCGGAGCTGGTGGCGCGCTGCCGCGCCGCTCTTGGCGAAGGCGGTCGAATGCAGTTCATGTACGCGTGGTTCCCTGAGGGCCCGATGGCGCCCGAATTGCGCTATGTACTGCATCCGGGCCGCGCTCGCCCCCCGCGCATCTGGCGCTGCCGTCCGGGCGACGTGCCGCCGCCGAGTCTGGCGTCGACCGCGCCCCTGCTGTCGTGGTACGAACGGGAAACGACTGATCTGTGCGGCGTGGTCTTCCGGGACCAGCCCTTGCCGCAATCGCTGGTGCTGTTGCCCGGCAGCCGCTCCGATCGCCCACCCCTCGTTCCGGGTCCGATGGCTCACTTGAGCTACACACCCTCGCCTCAGGACCTGCCGGAGCTCGCCGGGACAACGCCCGAAGACGTGCAATTGTTGCCCTTTGGGCCGATACGGGCCGATGTTCTGGAGTCGGCCCAGTTCGCATTCTTGTATGCCGGCGAGGCGATTCTGCACTACCACCCGCAGTTGTTCTTCAAGCATCGCGGAATGGAGCAGCGCTTCGAGGGACTGGCCCCGATGCTCGCCACCGTTCTGGCCGAGCGCGTATCCGGAATCGGCTCGGTGGCGCACGCTCTGGCCTACTGTCACGCCGTCGAGGCCGCTGCCGACTGCGAGGTACCCCGCCGCGCAACGTGGCTGCGGGTATTGCTCGCCGAACTCGAACGCATCTACAACCATCTGCACTATCTCGGGCATTTGTGCCATACGACGACCCTCAAGGTGGGCGAGGCACAAGGGAAATATCTCGAGGAGTCCGCCAAGCAGATCAACAGCAGGGTGAGCGGCAGCCGGCTGCTGCGCGGCCTGATCATGCCCGGTGGACTGCGGCGCGAGCCGCAGCTTGCCGGTCTCGTGGCCGGACTTGCACGGCTCGAGAACGAATTTCAACGATATGCAGATCGGCTCGCCGCGACTACCAGTCACCTGGATCGCCTGATGACCACTGGCATCCTCGGGCGGCAACTCGCCTTCGACCAAGGAGCCACCGGACCGGTGGAGCGCGCCTCCGGACTCGACCGTGACTCGCGGCGAGATCAATCCTATGGGGCCTACGCCGAACTGCCCCTGAGCATTGCGATCGGCGAGAGCTGTGACGCCTACGCGCGCCAGCAGGTCCGCATCGCGGAACTCTTCAACAGCATCGCGATCATCCGCGCCGTGCTGGCGGGATTGCCCGAAGGGCGGCTGCGCACCGAGTGCCGGCCACCGCCCCGAAGCGAGGGGCTCGGCTGGGCTGAGACACCGCGCGGCACCGCGTACTACGCCGTTCATCTGGATGCCGACGGCAGACTGGCACGAGTGAAGATCAAGTCGCCGAGTTTCTCGAACTGGCGTGTCTTTCCATACACCGTTCACGACAGCAACATGATGGACTACGCGATCAACGAGGCGAGCTTCGGCCTGACGGTGGCCGGCTGTGCCCGCTGAAGGAGCGCACCGATGACCCTGAAAGCGACCCTGCCATGGACCCTGTTTGGGCTGGCCCAGGGCAGAGTGACGACACGCTGGCGCGGGAAAGGCACCGAGCCGGGCCAGGCCGCTTTCCTCGGCATGCCGCGCTTTGACCCCAATCGCTGCACGGACGGTTGCCGCGAGTGTGCCGATGCCTGTCTGCCCGGCGCGATAAGGTTGGTCCCGGGAGGGGACCGAGAGCGCCTGAGCGTCGACTATGGGCGCTGCGTCGTGTGCCAGATGTGCGTCGAGGCGTGTCCGACGGGCGCGTTCACACCATCGAATGACTGGGCCTTCGGCAGTGGCACGCGCGAGGACCTGGTGTGGACCCGGGCCGCCACCTCGCCCCAGGGCGTGGCGCTGAAGCGGGAGATCCGACGCGTATTCGGTCGAAGCTTTCACATCCGGCATGTCGATGCCGGCTCCTGCAACGGCTGCGAATCGGAGCTGCAGGCGCTCAACAATCCCTACTACAACCTGCATCGGCTCGGGGTGTTCTTTACCGCCTCGCCCCGCTTTGCCGACCTGCTGCTGGTCACTGGCCCGGTCACCTACGCGATGCGCGGACCTCTGCTGGAGGCCTTCGAGGCCATGCCCGAGCCGCGCTTCGTGATGGCCGCGGGCACTTGCGCGGTTTCCGGGGGAACCAACGGCGGCGGCTATGCGTGCGGCAACGGGCTCGAGAACGTGTTGCCCGTGGACATGTACCTCCCCGGCTGCCCGCCGAATCCACCCGCGATCATCCACGCCCTGCTGATGCTGCTTCAGCGGGTACCCCAGCGCGTGCGCGGCGGGCAATTGGACTCGCGCGGCTCGTCGGCCGGAGAGCCTTATGCCTGAACTGCTGCGCGTGGTGTTTTGGCTCTGGGCCGCCGGACTGCTGCTCGCGCTGCTGCGCGCGACCGCTGTGGCCCGCTGGCTGATTGCGCTCGGGGCGGCTGTCGGGATTTGGGCGGCGATCGCCGCGCTCCCGCTCGGCGCGGGCTGGCTGACGTTGCAGATCTCGCTGGCCGGCCAGGCGGTGCGCCTGCACTACTCGCCCGAGGCGCTCTGGCTGATGGGCTTCGGCCTCCTGCCCGCAGCCCTTGCCGTAGCGCTTTGTACGCCAAATCGCCGCGCGCGACCCGCCTGGCTCTTCGGCGCGGCGCTCTCGCTGCTCGGGGCCCTCGGCGTCTTTGGAGTCCAGGACGCGTACTCGTTCCTTATCGCCTGGGAGCTGATGAGCCTCGGCGGCGCGATCATGATTCTTGCCGAGAGCACTTCGATCGAGGCAGGTCGCGCAACGCTGCAGATGCTGGCCTTGCTCGAGGTCGGCACGGTCGCCATCCTGCTCGCACTGCTGCTCCTGGCTCGGCATGCCGGCGGGGCCGTCGCATTTGCCGGTTTTGCTCTCAGCGCACACACGCTGTCCACCGGCACTCGCATGGCAATCGGTCTGCTGACGTTGATCGGGTTCGGGGCCAAGCTCGGACTGCTCCCATTCTACGAATGGTTTCCGGGCGCCTACGGCAACGGCAGCGGCGCCACGGGCGCGATCCTCTCCGGCGTGATCCTCAATGCGGCATTCTTCGCACTCTCGCGCACGCTCGTCGATTGGCTCGCTCTCGGCGACGGGCTGTTTATTCTTGGGATCGTCGTCACCGCCATCGGCACGCTGACGGCGATCCTCGGGGCGCTCTATGCCTTCCAACAGGACGATTGGCGGCGCCTGCTCGCGTTCTCCACGGCCGAAAACGCGGCGGTCGCCGTAACGACGCTCGGAGCCAGTCTGCTGTTTCGCGCCGCAGGCGAGAACGCCCTCGCCGGGCTGGCCTGGACGGTAGCCGTGTTGCATCTGTCGGGCCACGCGCTCGCCAAGGGTGGAATGTTCCTCAGCGCCGACGGCGTGCATGTCGCCGGCGGCACGTACCGGCTCGCCCAGCGCGGCTGGCTGCGCCGAACGAGCTTCATATTTGGCATCGGGGCACTCTTTGCCGCCATGAGTCTCGCGGCGATGCCCCCACAGATCGGCTTCGTGACCGAATGGTTCACCTTCCAGACCGTCTTCCAGGGCTTCCACCTCGGCACCGTCGCCGGCCGGCTCACCCTTGCGCTGGCCGGAGCCGGCTTGGCCCTGACCGCGGCAGTCGCGCTCGCAACCTTCGTCAAGGCCTTCGGGATCGGACTGCTCGGTGAGGGGCCGAAGACGCGCACACCTCGCGTCGGGCCGGGATATGACGCCGCGGTGTTCATCCTCGGCATCGCCGTGCTCGGTTCCGCTGTTGGGATGCCGGTCTGGCTGCACGGTCTCTCCGAGGCCACCGTCGTACAATTTGGCGCGAACGCGGCGCAGGCCATGACGACCGGCTGGCTTCTCGTGCCGCTGACAGACAAATTCGCCTTCATCTCCCCTTCGTTGCTCGTCATCGTCATGC
>JAJZLX010000574.1 GCA_021850555.1 Pseudomonadota bacterium
GCTGTTCGTACTCGCCCTGCGACACCTCGGAGCCGCTCGCACCGGGGCGTACTTCTCCACCGCGCCGTTCATTGGGGCCGCGGCATCACTGCTGTTGTTCCGGCAGAGTCCGGCGGCGGATTTCTGGATCGCCGCCCTGTTGATGGGCGTCGGCGTGTGGCTGCATCTGACCGAGGAGCATGCTCACCGGCACTCGCATGGACGCCTGCACCACGCGCACGGACATGTCCACGACGAGCATCACCGGCACCAGCATGATTTCGAGTGGGATGGTCGGGAACCCCATGACCACGAGCATGTCCATGCGCCGCTGACCCATGCCCACTCTCATTACCCGGACATCCATCACCTTCACGGGCACTGATGCCGCGGCAACGCAGATGCCGCCGGGCAGGAGACTCAGGCGGCCTGCGTGGCGGAGGGGCGGGCGCTGGCGCGCTCGATCCGGTACACGGTGGCCGGCGGCAGATTGTTCACCACCCATCCGATACGCTTGGCGCGCAGTCCGAGCCGCTTGAGGATCGCCGCGGAAACCGGGCAGCGCGGACCGTAGGTAAACTGGTAGAACGCCCCGCCTGCGCCCAGGCGGTGAAAGGCGCCGCTCAGCACCCCCATGACTTCGCGGCGGCGCATCGACAGCAACGGCAGGCCGCTCACCACCGCGACCGCCGCGCGCCCCTGGAGGGGATCCACGTGACGCAGCCGCTGAGCCTGGATGGCCAGCACTCTCGCCGCTGGAAACCGCGTTTCCAGCACCCGTGCGAAATGGGGATCGGCTTCCACCAGCACGAGTTGCGCCTCCGGCACGCCGCGTCTGAGCAGCGCGCGCGTGAACGCACCCGTACCGGCCCCCAGCTCGATCACCGGGCCCTTGTCCGCGGCGATCTCGGACGTGATCAGATGCGCCAGCGCCCGTCCCGAGGGCGCCACGGCGCCCAGGCGGCGCGGCCTGCGCAAACCCGCGCGCAGAAACAGCAGGATGTCGAGCGGGGGATTTACGGACAGGTTTCGCGACATGGCGTCCGCCAGATTACGGTGTCGGCTGACCCCGACAGCCGCGCGTGACGCGCCGGCCCGGACGCCGTGATTCTCCAGCGTGAATGTAACCACCTTTGCCGGTTCGATCAACCCGCGCACAACCGCGCCCGGCATTTTCTCCACGGGCCCGGCCGGGCCAGGGTCACGGTCCGCTGCGCGGCGCGACCGCCATCCGATAAACCGGCGCCGACGAGTCGCGCGGCACCCGCCGCGCTTGGGCAAGTGCGCCGCGGCGCGTCTGTCCGCTGCCGGCGTCCGTGTGTCCGGTCCTTCGCCACGCCGCGGCCCGGAGGCTGCCGTTTCGGGGAACCTGCGGGGCGGGCCAGGGATAATCGGACCCATGACCAAAGAGCGACCCCGCATCGGCCCGCCTGAGAGTCCAGTAGCCCGCCCTGATTTCAGCCTCCAGCTGGCCGGGTGCCCAGCCCGCGTGTCCGGCGAAGATCCGCAGCCCCGCCATGGGCCGGTTGCGGGCGAGCAGGCGCCGCAGCAGGCGCCCGTCCGCGCTGAGGTAGACACCGTTGAGCACCTCGACCGCGCGGCGGGGGGGAGTTCTCGCACGAAACAGAAACCACACGGACTGGAAGTCGACGGGGCCGCCGAAGTACACCTTGGCCTGTGCGGATCGCAACCGCCCGACATCCGGGAAGAGTCTCGCGACGGGCAGTGACGTCGGCCTGTTGATGATGATGCCGAGCGGGGCGGGCGCGAGGTTGTTCATCACCAGAACCACCGAGTGCGCGAAGAACGGATCGGTGAGCGCGCCCCGCGCGACGAGAAAAATCGCGCTCGGAGATCGGGCGGCGCCGGCCACGCCGCACGGCAGGCACGACGCCGCGAACACGAGAAACGCGCAGAACACGCCGACCTTGCCGCGCTGCAGGCTGAAGCGGAATCTCACCGGCACACCGCCTCCGCACGGTCGCACCGGGTGCGACCCGATCGCACGGATTCTACGCTTTCGGTCGGCCATCGCCCATCGGCAGGTCCTCACCTGCCGCCGGGTGCTCCGGGACGTCTCGGCGAAGCCAGTGGGCGCTCCGGAAGGACTGCGTGGCATGAACCGATTCCATGCGCCGCGTGGACGGGGTCCGGCAGAACACGGGTACCCCTGGGCCGGTGGGGCCCGACCGGACTCCGGCATCGGCAGGTGCGTCGGCCTGCATCGGGCGCGGGCCGCACCACCGCTGCCTCTCTCGTGCGAAGTTTGATTCTGACCGCGGCCGGGACTGCTCGGCGGGCATCGGCCGCGCAGCACCGGGCAGCGTCGCTGCATAGCCTGCCGCGGTGAATGCGTCCGATCCGGACCGGCGGTCCTCTTTACCGTCCTGGGTACCTAACAGCGTGCCGTCGCACACGGGCATGTCGAACCGCGGAGTTGGCCTGAAAACAGCCCGGTGACGCCCCGCATCCGGCCATCCGATAATTGACTCGAGTCCGCCGCTGAGCAAAGATGCCCCAACCCTGGAGGCGGTTGGCGGGCAACCGGCTGACGCCAGCGGGATCGCGGCTGCAGAGCGTCACGGCACACCGGAGACAGGCATGAAAGACGAAGTCTTCAATATGAGCGTGCGTAAATTCCTCAAAGCATTCGGGCTGAACGGTCAACGTGAAATCGAACAGGCGGTGGCCAGGGCAATCGAGAGCCACGGGATTGCGGGAACGGAAAGGCTGCCGGCCCACGTGACACTGCAGATCCCGGGCCTGAAGTTCAGCTGGGAATTCAAGGGCGAGATCGAGCTGCAATAGCGGCGGGGAATCCGGCCGTTCGCACGCCCAGACATCGCGTGGTCACCGCGGGACGCTACGGCAGCGACTCCAGGTAATCGGCCACCGCCTGCATCTCCGGCTTGCGCAGCGTGCTGGCCACGCCGTGCATGATGGCGACATTGCGCATGTTGCTCCGGAACGAGGCAAGCTGCTTCATGATGTACTCGGCGTGCTGGCCGGCGAGCCGCGGATAGTGGTCGCTGCCAAGCGCATCGGGTCCGTGGCAGGCCGCGCACGCCGGCACGCCCTGCGAGGGGATGCCCTGATGATAGATCCGGCGTCCCTCGGCGATCACGGCCTTGGGGTGAGGCGTTCCGGGCCCGGTCTTCTGGTGCGAGAAGTACTTCGCCAGGGCGACGATGGTCGCATCGGAGAGCTGCCCCGCCATGCCCCACATGTAGGCCACCGCGTAGGGATCGCCGCGGGTATGCGCACGGAACTCCTTGAGCTGCTGCTCGATGTACCAGGCCTTCTGGCCCGCGAGGCGCGGGAACATGGGATTCGTGCTGTTGCCGTCGACACCATGACAGGTACCGCAGACCCCGATCGCCAGGTCCCGGGCCTGCGACGGCGGCGCGGACACGCCCTGCGCCGGGACCGGGGGACTTCCCACGGCAAGCACCACCGCCGCGGCGGCGAGCAGGCCAAGAGGCAACCGAGCCTTGAGAAACCTGCAACAGCGCATGGCCGGCCTCCGCATGCACTCCACGCCGGGCGTGGGCGCGTTTTCCCGAGGACGAAAATCGCTCGGAGCATCCGCTGCCCCGGGCCGAGGGCCGCTGCCAACGCGCGCGCCGAGGTCCGGTCGGCGGGCCGTTTCCCTATGGAATGGGCGCGCGCCCGCGGAACGTGTCAATCACTCTGAGACACCCGGTTGATGGAAATTAGGGTGCAAGGCTGGGCGTTGCCGGGTGAGGCGGTCTCCTTCGGCGGGTTGATCCACGCTGCGGTGGGCAGCGTGGGCGGTTGCGGCAGGCAGCCCTTGAAGCGCAGCGGATTGGCCTCGTAGGCCTGCTGCAGAACCTGGGCTCTCTGGACGCGCAGAGCCTCGGCGGTGCCATAGTGGACAGCGTGCGGGGTCATCAGGCCGATGCCGCTATGGCGGTGCTCCTGGTTATACCAGTGGAAAAAACGCTGACAGTGAGCGCGTGCATCCTCGAGCGAACCGAAGCGCGCGGGGAAGTCAGGGCGGTACTTCAGGGTCTTGAACTGCGACTCCGAGTACGGGTTGTCATCCGAGACATGTGGACGGCTGTGTGTGCGGGCGACATCCAGATCGATCAGCAGCTGCGCGACGGTCTTGGAGCGCATGCTCGTGCCCCGATCGGCGTGCAGAGTGAGGGTGCCGGGGGCGATCTGCTGCTTGGCGATCGTTTCGGCGATGAGCTGTTCGGCGAGCTCGGCCGATTCGCGCAGCGCGACCATCCAGCCAACCACGTAGCGGCTGAAGATGTCGAGGATCACGTACAAGTGGTACACGCACCAACGCACCGGGCCCTTGAGCTTCGAGATATCCCACGACCAGACTTCATTGGGACGCACCGCCAAGAGCTCCGGCTTCGCGTACACGGGATGCACCCGCTGGCAGCGTCGCTCCAGGCTCTGGCCCTCGGCGGCCAGCAGCCGATACATCGTGCGCACCGAAGCCAGATACTGTCCCTCGTCGAGGAGCGTGGCGTAGACCGCCGGCGGTGCCATGTCGGCGAATCGTTCGCTGTTGAGCACGGCGAGTACCCGCTGGCGCTCAGACTGGCTCAGAGCCAACGGTGGCCGAGGCCGCGAGGCGGCCGTACGCACGACAATGCGCTTGCCCCGTCGCCGTGCCCGATAGATCGATGCGCGGGGTACGCCGAGGGCCCGGCACGCCACCGAGACGGCCAGGCCCGAGCGCAGCGAGTCGAACGCTTCGATCACTTCTCGTCCGTCGAATCCGCCATCGGGATCCCGAGCAAGGCGGCAACTTTTTTTTGGACATCAATGATCAGCCGCGCCCGGGCGAGTTCCCGTTCCAGGCGTGCCTTCTCGCGCTCAAGCTGTGCGATGCGCTCGCGCTCAGGGCGGGCCGGATCGGGCTTGCGGCCGCGCCTCTGCGGCGCCAACGCCCCCTCTGCCGCCTGGTCGCGCTGCTTGCGCCAGCTCGAAAGCATCGAAGAATACAGGCGTTCCCGGCGCATGAACGCTCCGAGCTCGCCGGGCTTCTTGCACCGGTCAGCTTCGGCCAGAAGCCGCCGCTTCTCGCCTGCCGAGAATCGTCGCCGCTTGGCCGTGGCCACCACCTCCGGATCCGGAGCGCGCCCGGCGTGGGCCGCCCCTTCACTCGCCCTTCGGGCTCCTTGCGGGGCATCCCACGCTGCAGGACTCGCCTGTGTACTGATCAAGGAATCTATCCCATTGTCGGTCATGACTGCATCTGCCTGTAGTTTAAATTGCCCTAGGCAGGTGTCTCAGCTCATATTGGCACGGGGGGGCCGTGCCGATGCGCGCATGCAGCTCACG
>JAJZLX010000331.1 GCA_021850555.1 Pseudomonadota bacterium
TCCCACAGGATGTCGGTGGCGGTGGGCAGACCGGCAGTTGCCGAGGCTCCCGCGCCGAGGAACCACGCGAAATTTTGCGGACGGACTGTGAATACGCTCGTGAACTCCCCCTGTTCCATGAGTTCGCTCACTCAGGCGTTGCCCGACGCGGCCCGCGATCAGGTTCCGCGCGGAGCGTTGTATTCGGGACAGACGTTATTCTAGTCATTGCGACTGATTCGCCCCCAAGTCAAACGCTGTTCAACGGGCGGGAAGTAATACCGCGCCCGCTGTGAATGGCTCTGTCGCCGGTTCCGGGGCATAGCAGGTTTTCGGGCCTTCCCGCTCGGCTGCCCAACTGTGGGGCAAATATACAGAAAATTGGGGAAAATATCATGCAAGACACTGATTTACATAGTCTTGCTATTCCTCGTGCTGAATATCACCGCTCACGGTCGAAGTCCCGGTGTTGCCCGCGATGCGGTCGCGGACAGCCTGGGGCCGAATCGTTACCGCTGTTCTCCGGACTGGCGGGCGCCAGCCGCGAGTGCGACGGTGATCACATCAGCCGTTCAACAGAATGAACGAGGCTAGCGCGACATGCCACGCTGCCGCGAGAGGTTCCAAGAAACGTGGTCGCCTCGCGTGACTGCCGTAACGACCTGACCGAGATGCCCCTCGATAACGGGCCGCCACGGGACCAAGCTGAACCCGGTCCCGTCGTCCAGCATCGCGAATCGCCCGCTCGCCAGAACCACGGATCGCCGGAGAACACCCGAGGCGGGCTCACCGTCGACAAGCGGGTGATAAACGAGCCCGGTCTCGGTCTGAATCGTTACAGCGGCACTCGCAAGTTCGCGCGCTCTCAGTGTCGCAAGAAGGTTCCGTGTGAGCACGAGCCGCTGTCCTCGACGCTCAACCAAGCCCTCGCGGACGAGAAATCCCTCCCGCTCGGCAAGCGCTGCACGGACCTCGGAGCCGAATCCCATCGGCGAGAGGTCATCGCGTTGGTCCACCAGCAATCGGTCCAGCCAGGTAGCCCCGACTACTCGCACCTGGCGCTCGATCGGAACGTAGGATCGGACCTCCACCTGGATGCCACGGGAGCGGCGGGCATCGTAAGCTCGTCCGCGCTCGACCAGGTCCCTGGGCACGCGCCAGACGCCCTCGTCTAGACGGTCGACGATACCAGAGCGGCGCAGCGCTTCAAGTCGCCGCACGTGAGCCTCGACGAATGCCTCGGGATCTTGCCCCGACCGAGTATCAGCTCGAGCGGCCGCGAGGTGCTTGGAGGTTCGGTAGATGCCGTCGCGCGCCAGCTCCGCAATCACCCGGTCCGCTGCACGGGGCTTCGGGCCGCTGCTCACGGTGACTATGGCGCCGACCGGCAGTCCGCCGAGGTCTACCCGAGGTGGTATGACAACGTGGCAGCCACGGCCGTCTATCCCGTCCACGATCAGGTATCCGCGGTCGTGCAAGGGATCGGCCATGCCCTTCGCGGCCAGCCGCCCGGTCACAGATCCGGGAAGTTCGGTATTGCCGAAGGTGGCAAGCTCGCGGCGCTCAGCGCCAAGCGCTCGCTGCATGCGGCGAATGATGTCGCGCCGCTCACCCATCGCCCGCAGGAGCCGTTCGAAATCTGGCGAGAGCTGCCAGCGATCCGGGGCAAGGCGCTCGGTGAGACCGAGCTCCCCGAGACGCTGCAAGCGGCCGATCAGTAGTGCCCGCCGCTCTCGGTCCCGGACAGAGGAGGAAAGGTCGGCCAGGTCCAGAATCGTGCCCTGCGCGCTCCGCTGGAGGGCCCGATCCAGGCTCGTCCACCGCTCCTGCTCGACCTCCCGCGTCAAACTCTCCCGGATCTCCCGCTCCGTCCGCGGCCCGAGCCATCGCGTGGCGAGCTCCGCGGCGCGATGGCGCATGCCGTGCGCGATGTACTCTCCGGCGATGACGAGATCCTCGCCGGCCTCGTCCTTGCCGCGCAGCAGGATGTGGATGTGCGGATTGTCGGTGTCCCAGTGGTCCGTCGCCACCCACTCGAGCCGCGTCCCGAGATCGCGCTCGACTTGCGCCATGAACTCACGGGTGTAGGACTTCAGATCGCCGATCTGTGCGCCGTCCTCCGGCGAGACGATGATCTTGAAGTGATGCCGGTCGGGCTCGATGCGCCGGGCAAAGGACTCAGCGTCGATCTCATCTTGCCGTGCCGCCTCGAGGCTACCAGGGCTGCCATCCGGCTGCACTCCGTCCCGCTCGATGTAGTCAAGACTTTCCCTGATCGCCGCGGGCCGAACCTGCGCATGCTGGACGATGCGGACCTTCACGATCACCCGCCGCGAGCCCGGTCCGAGAGCTCGAGCGGCCAGGCGCGCAGCCGCGTAACCCCGCCCGAGCCGCGCTCCCGGGCGAGCGCGTCCCGCGCGGTAGCCCAGCGACTTCCCTGAACGCGAGGCAGCGCGGACAACGCGGCCGACAAACCGCTGGCTGCTCGCGTCTCCGCGAGCTCTGGGTGGCCCCACTCGCGGCCGAAAGCGATCATCGCGACTCCGCTTCATCGCTGGGTCCAGTCGCAGCCCGGCGCAGCGTGGCGTACGCGGCACCCGAAAGTTCCTTTGCGCGCAATCACTTGCCACGGCTGGCAGCACTCCGCTCCTGCGCGGCCGTGCCGCGCAAACCGATGTGCAGACAATGGCTTGGCGGCGCGTCCGTGCCGCCGCCTTCTATCTTGCTTCCGCACCTCCCATCCGGCCTTTCCCCGCCTCTCCCGATTTGTGGCTTCAGATGAGGTCACCGTGATGACGCCTTCGGGGACTGTCGATGTGAACGCCTTGCGGTTCGGCGGCGGCGCGATAGCGGGACGAACAGGCCGCTGTCGCGCAACTCCTCGGATGAACGATCACCCGCCGCCGGACCCGCTGTCAGGTTGACAAAGAGCGCACTCGCGGCCGGTGTACTCGGTGCTGGCACGGGTACCGCTCGAGCATGCATTCCCTGAATCGCGCGGCGCACGTGCGCCACGTAATCCAGCGTCGCTCGAGGAAGCGGCTTTCCGTGCTCCAGGGATTCTTCGTACCGTCCGGGACCTGCCTGATACGCGGCCAGAAAGCCCGCCGATCCGTAGCGCTCATAGAGATCCCGAAGATACGCCGCGCCGGCCAGAATATTGTCATGCGGGTCGAACGGATCGTCGCCGAGCCCCAGTCGCCTCCGGTACTCCCTCCAGGTCGCCGGCATGAGCTGCATGAGTCCCATGGCGCCCGCCGGGGATGTCGTCGGCTTGCCGTTCACCGTCTCACACCCCGCGCTCTCCGCGCGGATCACGGCGTCGATCCAATCCGGCGGCAACCGAAATCTGTCGGCCGCCTCACGGATGAAGGGCTGCCAACGTGCCGTGCCACAGAAGACCGGGCGGTCGGCGGCAAGCGCGCCGCCGTGAACGCGTACGAGACCGGCCAGCACCCATCCAGCGACCCTGGAAGCGCGCCTCATTGCCAGGTCCAGAGCGGGATGGCGCGCCGCACGATGGCTTTCCGCGTGACGGGACCGAAGTACCGGCTGTCGTAGGAGTCCGGAACATCGCCCAGCAAGAGGTATTCGCCCCTCGCGAGCTCCCCGCACCCTCGCCACTCCGGAAGAGGACGACCGGCCGAGTCGGCGACCAGTGCTCGAGCAACCGTCCGACCGTTGATCGAGAGAACGCCCGAACGCTCACACACGTAATCGCCGCGGATCCCCGCAATACGCTTGATCACCGGGACGGTGATCGGCAGGTATCCGCGCGCCGCCGCCAATCGTGCGGCCCAGCCGGGAATGTGGGCGACAACAAGCATGCCGACCCGGAGGCGATCTGCCGGCGCAGTCCGGTACCAGCCCAGGGGCATGCTCGGACTGGCGTTGTATACCAGCTCCACCGGGAACCGGATGCCGGGCGCTCCGAGACTCGCCCATGCGGCAGAGAACGCGAGGATCAGAATGGGAATCCAGCGGGTCGACCGGACGGCCTCGGGACGACCGGATGAATGCCGCGGCGATCGTCCGTTCGTCGAACGAATCTCCGGTTGACGGACGTCCGCACGCGGTACCGATCGCAGCTCGGCGCTCTTCCCGCACGCTGCCAGCCGGTTGCCACCCATCGGCATCAAGATGCAGTCCTCACCGGATGCCGTCCGCGCGGCGTTCCGATCAGCGCATCCACAGAAAACGACCAGCCCTCCGGCGTTATGAAAGATCCGAAAGTTCTGGTTATCAGAGTTAAGAAGCTGGATCCGCTTGCCGCGTCAATGACCTGCACGCGTCCTTGCGCCTGATGACACGATAGTCGCGCGCCTGATAGCACGATAGGGTTTGCGCCTGATAACACGTGTCTATTCACAGGTTGTCCCCAATCCGGAACCGCGCGGCCAGCTGCGCCACCGTCCGCTCGATCCCCACCGTGGAAGATGCGCGGACGTGCAGCACTTCAGCACCACGGCGCGAACGCTCGATCGCCATTCGGTAGCCCGGCAGCACGCCGGCACGCGCGATCCGGCGCAGGTCGATCGCGAAGTCGGAATACCGGGCCAAGCTTCCCGAGCGGACATGCAGATGCCGGAAGTCGAACCGCCAGCCGTCCGGCTGCTTGCCGGCGTGCTTGCGCGCCAGGCGGTACAGCCAGCGCTCGATCCCGCCGGTCAGGGAGAAGTACGCCCGGTCAATGGTGAGGATCAGGCTCGAATCGATGACGCTCGCGTAGAACCAATCCGGCACGACGAGCTCGAGGCCGAGCGGTCGGCCCTCTCCCGTCGCGCGCTCCTTCCACTCGTTGATCCAGGAGAAGCGGTGCAGACGGCGGCTGGAAGGCTGCCGGATCGATGTGGCGACCGTCGTCGACTGAAGCCGATCGAGAGCCGCCTTCAACCCTCTGTACGCCCGGCCGCTGGTGTCCCGACCGACGAAACCCAGGATCTCGTAGGGCGTCGCCATGATCAGTCGCGACGTCGGTATGCCGGCATCCCGTGCTTCGACGATCTGAGAGGCCGCCCAGATGAGCACGTCCGCATCCCAGATCGTGGCGATTCCGTGCTCAGTCGTTCCCTCGACGCGGATCGCGATGTCGCCGGCGTGGTAGTCGATCGGCCTGATGCGCTTCGACTTCGAGAGGGAGAAGAACGGGTACGACATGAGGTCTTGCAGGTCGCGCGGCGCAAGATCGGCGGCCAGGGCCCGAAAAGCTTCGAGCTGTGCCCTCTCAGAATTGCCGCCGGTTCCATCCCGCACGGATGCGATCTCCGCCACGCAGATCAATCAGCGCAGAGCGACGTAACGATCGTCGGAGGTG
>JAJZLX010000563.1:0-1872 GCA_021850555.1 Pseudomonadota bacterium
TTGCGCTGCGTCCAGACGTGCGCCGGCGGGGTTGGAAACTGTCCGGACCGCAGTTTCTGGGTCACATCATTCACCACGGAACGAGCACGGAGGCGAGTGCCCCCGCCGGTATGAGCCATTTGCGCAACGTCCGCGCACGCCAGCCCTCCCGGCGGTGCGCGCGCGGCGAAGCAGCGGGCATGTTTCCGTCCTCTGTCCTGCCCGTCACGGCGGATCGCTGATCTGTGCAGGACCAGGCCCTGTCGGATCGGGGCTCGGCGCTGCGAACGGGATGATTCACCGCGCGGGAGCGATCCGGATGTCTCCCCCGGACGCATGCAGCGAGATGCGCGCGCCACCGCTCCCAATCGTCCCCGACAGCCGAGTGCCGGACTTAAGGCGGGGCGCGCTGAACGGAAAGTCGCAGGTCACGCTGCCGCCGCTTGAGCTCGCGTCGAGCGACGCGCCGACGTTGCGCGGCAGCAGGACATCGATATCGCCGCCGCCACTTCTGAAGCTGATGCCATCGTTGCCGCGCAACCGCGCCCAGACGCTGCCGCCGCCGGTGAGGCCCTGGACTTTCCCGGTGTCATTCAGCATGTCGATGTCTCCACCGCCGGTGCGCAGGTCCATGGTGCCTGTCGAATCGGCGATGTGAATGTCCCCGCCCGCGGAACTCATGGTTGCCGGCCCTGTGTCGTTCTTCACCCGGATAGCGCCGCCGCCGGCATGCAGCTCGAGCGCGCCGTTCGAATCCTCGATTTGAATGTCTCCGCCCGAGGCGCGCAAATAGGCGGGTCCTTTCAGGTACTTGACTCCGATGTCACCGCCGGAGGTCTGCGCATGGACGTCTCCGGAGACATGTTGCAGGCGGGCGTCACCACCCGCGGTGTGCACCCGGATCTTGCCCGCGACGCCGGTGATGCTGATGTCACCGCCCGAGCTCGCTGCACGCACGGGGGCATTCAGATCGCGGACACGGACATTGCCACCGGAAGTCCGAAGATCAACGGGGTAATCACGCGGCACCTCGACGGTAAATCGGACGTCGTTTCTTTGGAAGAACGCGAAATGAAACCAGTCGTCCACATGACTGTGGGCAAGATGCGCCGAGACCGTCACGCCGGCGGCCGTTTCCGTTGCCGTGATGTGTACGCGATTGAGAAAGGACTTCGTGCCGGTCAATTGCGCGCGAACGGTGACTTTGCGGGTGGAGCTGCCGAGGACGTGCACCGAGCCGACCTGGGTGTGAACCGTCAGTCGCCCGTTGCTCGGGGCGCTGAACTGCTTTTCGTAGGTTCTATGCGCGGCGAGTGCGGCGGGGGCGGCGAGCATCGCGGTAATGAGTACCATCACGGTGAGGATCGGTCGGGGCATGGGGGACTCCTTCGATGAATGCGTCAAAGGCAATGTATGGGCTTGGATGATGTGGGCCCGGGTCGAGCCGCTGGCGGATGTGTGCGGCGAGTACCGGAATATCTGCGGCGAAACATGCCCCTAAAACACCGAGGTCCTCGAGAAGTTGCAGCCCCGGCTGCTCAATCCCGCGAGGGACGAGATCGAGGACACGAAAACCCGCCAGTCCGAGCGAGCGCGAGCAGCGGGGGGGAGGGCTATGGCATGGAACATCCGGGGCTTGGGCGGCAGGCAGGGGACCCGCAGTGCCGCAGAGCCGTTGAGCGGATGACGGCTCGCGCGCCCCGGCGCGGAATCGGCTCGAATCCGAGGACGTGCGCCGCCCCGTGAGCCGCAGGGGCCGCGGATGGCCGTGCCCGGCGGTCGATTGCTCGCCGAACTGGTGGACTGCGTCACAGGCGTGCCGCACAGCGCTGGACTACCCTTGGCTCATGTGCGAGCGATATGTCCTGCCGGATCAGGGCGTGGCCGAGCGGG
>JAJZLX010000563.1:1882-5283 GCA_021850555.1 Pseudomonadota bacterium
CGCTTCTCGGCAAGCTTCAACGTTGCGCCGGCGCGCTACGTTCCAGCCGTGCGCCTGCATGAGGGGCACTCCGAGGCCGTCATGATGCGCTGGGGGCTCATCCCGGCGTGGGCGAACGGCGATGAATCCTCGGGACACTGGTTACGGCTCGCGAGTGCGAATCTCGAAAACGGTCCGCTGTTCCGCGGGCCGTGGCTGAACGGCCAGCGCTGCATTCTGCCGTTCGCCGGCTTCTACACGTGGCGCTTGACGCCCGCCGGATACCGACAGCCTTACTTCGTGCACGTCAACGGCCGATCGGTCTTTGCCGTGGCCGGGATCTGGGACCGCACGGAGAGCGACGACGGCGATGTCATCGAGGGTTGCGCGATCCTCACGGTCCCGGCCAGCGCGCCGCTCAAATCGATTCAGACGGCGACGCAGGACATGCCGGCCATCATACGCAGCGAAGACTGCGACCCCTGGCTTCGCGGCACCCCCGTTGAGGCACGGGCGCTGCTACGCACGGCGCCGCCGACGCTGCTGCGCAGTCACGCGGTCAGTCCGCGCATCAATTCCCTGGCGTGCGACGATGCCACTCTGGTGCAGGCGGTCGGGGAACGCCCTGGGCAGGAGTGCGTTCGCGTGTTAGACCGAATTATGGACGCCTCGTTAAAGCATTCCGCGGGCACTTCAGCGGCGGGCTTGTCGCCACTACCGTATTGATACGCCGGATCCGGGCCGGCCGATCCGTCCACCGCAAGCAGTACGCTCCTGATCAATTCTTGGCATTCCCTTTTGTGCCCACGCTCGGGGGCATCGGTTGCCTCCAGCGCCAGCGACCGGTGTGGTGGTCGCCCATGGACACTTCACCGAAAACGACGGTAGCGGGGCGGTATGCGTCGTCTGCGACGGACGAACCCAGGATGGCGACGGACGAAGCCGGGATGAAACCGGGCATACCGCATGGCCCGGTGCCGTAGCAAGGGATGATGGGCCGCGAATGCAGGATGGTGGAGTACGTAGCGCCACCTCTGTCGTTGCAGGACACGATGCGTAAAGATCACGCGGCCGATGGGTCGTCGCCAGAGGATGCCCGGATGAGCCCGATAGAAAGGGATGACGTGCGTCTGCCAGAGTGCAAACCGCGCAAGAAATGGGTGATGCCGCATCCACCAGACAGGATGGGCATGCGCGTACCAAGGCGCCACCCGCATGCGCCACCACACGAAGTAGGGACGATACGCCACGACCGGAGGCGGCGGACCATACGCGAGCAAAGGTGGCAGAAACACCGTGGGCGCCAATGGCCACCACGGGCCGACGACCATCCGCGAATAGACCCAGCCGTTACCGACCCAGCGGTAATAAAGACCGTGGTCCGTATACACATAGGCGCTGTAGTGTGGCGCGTAGAAGGCTTTTAGATTTTCGCCAAACGAAAGCGAATATCCCGGCGTGCCCACACTGACCGATACGCCTACGACCGCCTGCGCAGGCCGCCATGTCAGGCTCCATAGCGTACAGAGCAAGACCGCAAATCCGACGACGTGCCGCTTCTTGTGCAGTGTTTCCATATCCAGCCCGTTGATACCTCTTACAGACATGAACCAGCTTATTGTCCGGATTCCGGGTCAAACACACGGTGCGGACACCGGGTCGCTCCACAGGGGAGGGACACCCGGCCCAGATCCGTCCAAAGCGAACGATCCTATATCGCCAGAGCAGCGGTCAAGTGTGCAACTGTAATGGATTGTATAAATTACGTTCCATCGGCCGGACACACTATGCCGCAGGTTGTCTCATGGGAGCAGTGAGCGGCGCGCACCTTAATCGGCGGTCACATTGACTTTCGCTGCATTCTGCGCGCTATGTTTGGGAAGATCATGCTGCCCGGAGCAACCGTTCCCGGCGCGGGAGTCACAGACTTCAGGGCCGTCACCCTGAATTGTTTCCTGATGAGGGGCTTGGCAACAGCGAGCGGAACCTTGGCGGTGCAGGGCGACTCGCGGAACGTCAGCGAGTCGCCGGCGGGCGTCTGACGGAACCCGGCTCTGCAGTCCGGTTGTGAGGCCGCGCATGTGTGTTCCAAGGTTCTCACAATCTGGGTGCGCCAACGAACCGACACCAATGATCGCCTAAGGCCTACTTGCGCAGTAGGCCCATCTGGAGCTGACCGGCCTCCGGCCGACAGTCCGCTCCTCGAAGGGGCACTGTCGATTGAATGAGGAGACGATGATGAAAGTTCTAATCAGCTCAATCATTCTAGCGGCTGCACTGGGAGGATGCGCCAGCTATCCGGCGCGGACCGACAGAGCAGCCACAGTGGTCGTGCCGCCCAGTTCGAGATCGACGACGGTCGTCATACCAAACTCGCAGAGAAATCTCGTGGTTTGTAGGGACGGGACGCGGCCGCCCTGCAATTGATCTGATCGGCTGATCTGATCGGCACTGTCCGCTAGCGAGCGCATTGAGCATGGTCGATCAGAACCAGGGATTGCGGTACGCCGTGTGGAACGTGCTGTGCTTGTTCGACGCGCCACGCTGGGCCTCGGGAGTGCGCTTGATCGCCGGGCTGGCCGGAGAACAGCGTGCGGAAAGCGAGTGCTGGTCGGCGTCGGCTCGTAGTGCGCATAATGTATATTATGGTAACTTATATATTGGGCGGTGAAGCGGCGTTTCGGTTTGTCAGGCGCTTGTAGCGCGGCAGCAGCGCGCTGTGACACTCACGGCTGCAGCCGTCTTCGCCACGCACCCGTGCCCGCGGCATTGACAGCTATGCCCGCCACCGCACGCGCCCGCGCGCAGACAGCGGGCGACAACTCCGGATCCCGCGACTCGACCTCGGCGCGGACTCCGAGAGGCTCCGGGATGATCAGGGTATCCACCGCACATCACGTCCAGAGCTGCCGTCCCTCGACCCTCAGATGATGACTAGTCGGCACAACTGACAGGCCGAAAAAGCCCCGAACCCGGCCCGCCTCGTCAGCCCGAGCGCCAGCGCGAGTTGCGCGAGGGTCGCCGCTTCGCCGCGCGCGAGCTGGCGCAGCAGCACGATACGTGCTTCCTTTTCAAAGGGTCCGGTGCCCTATTCGGCGCAGCAGGACAGCTGCCTGACGTCCTTGCGGAAGGTCTGCGCGGCGAGCTTCAATCCCTCCACCATCGTCAGATACGGGAAGAGCTGATCGCCGAGCTCTTCCACCGTCATCCGTGCATGGATCGCGAGTGCGGCCGCCTGGATCAGCTCACCGGCTTGCGGCGCCACCGCCTGCACCCCGATCAACCGCCGTGAACGCGCCTCTATCACGAGCTTGATGAATCCGCGGGTGTCGAAGTTCACGAGCGCGCGCGGCACGTTGTCGAGGGTAAGGGTGCGACTGTCGGTCTGGATGCCCATCGCATGGGCCTGAGCTTCAGACAAC
>JAJZLX010000683.1 GCA_021850555.1 Pseudomonadota bacterium
GGTTTGCCCCGCGCGGCCCGGGCCCGAGGGCGGGGGGCTTCCCCCCCACTGGGGTGTGGGAGTCGTGTGGGACGTTGGGGGGGGGGGCCGATCGGGCAAATGAACAGGTAGTCGTGGGTTTTTAGGGGGTCCAGGAGAACGGGAGAGAAAAAGAACCGTTGGTCTGTGGGAGTTTTGTGGGACTCGGTCGTGCTCAGTGGTGCTTCGTCGTGATAACTGCAACGGACGCCCCGCGGCGGGGTTTAAGAAAATATCAATTAAAACAAAGCATTAAGAGTGTTCTTGTCCTGACTTCTGAGCGTCTCCGCCGAGTCCAATTTGTAAACCGCTGGTCGGGTGTCGCGGAGGAGGCCAGTGATGTGGTGTGCCAGGAATGGGCCGGGTTGAGATTGCGTGTACCAGGAATGTGCCATGAGTAGGCTGGTTCAGTCGTTGGGAACCACGAAGCCAATCGGGCGCACACGGGTGCCCTTGGCCTTAGCTTCTTCGTCGAGCCAGTCGGCCAGAATCAACGGTTCAATCACACCGAGGAGATCGCGCTTGCGACGAACGGTCGCGAAATCTCCCGGCGTCAGCCCTTCGGGAAGCCGACGCGGGACCGGCATCCCGAAGAACCGCTCGAAAGCGAGCAGGGTCTGATCGCGGCCGAACGGCTTGAATTTCAGCTTCAGGGTGAATCTTCGTAGCGACGCCTGATCGAGCCGATCCATGAGATTGGTGGTGCACACGAAGGGCAGCGGATGGCTCTCCATCCACGTCAGCATCTCGTTGACCTGAGTCACCTCCCAGCTGCAGGGCGCCCCGTGCTCGCGCGGCCTGGAAGGCGCCGGCGATCTGCTTCTCGCTGCCGCCGACCCACATCGAGAGCAGATCGCTGGCCCGCTGCGGCATCACCTCCATGCCGAGACGGGCGGCCAAATGGCGCACGAATTCTGATTTGCCGGTGCCCGGTGGCCCGGAAACGCATAGGGACCACTGGCGGGAGGCTCCTGGACGCGCCAGTCGCTGCGCGAGCAGCTCCAGGTCTACTTCACAGTGGATGAGCGCCGGATCGAAATCACGGCCATCGCTCTCAGCAATAGCCGGACCGATTCCAATCAGCGGTGAGACACCCCCGAGGGCTTCCTCGACCGCAGACTCGCCGCCATCGGCAAGCGCGGCCGCCCGGGCGGCATTGGCGGCCACTGCCGCCGGCACCGCGTGGCGGCTGGCCAGTCGCTCGAGCGCCTCCGGGGGCAGGGCGAGGCCCGTGTCCCTGAGCACCCGCTGCCAGATGCTCTTTCGCGCCGCTCGCCCCGGTGTCTTGATCTCGACGGCAAGTGTCATGCGCCGCAGGACGGCGGGGTCGATGGCCGTTACGTCATTGCATGCCCAGATGACCGGAACGGGATTGCGCTCGAACAGGCGGTTCAGATAAACCTTCGAGTGTTCGCCGCTGCGGGTCGGCAACAGCGGGAAGCTCGGCGTGTCCGACGCCAGCACGTCCTCCGCCTCATCGAGCAGAAGGATTGCCTCCCTGCGTTTGGCGAGGAGCCGCTGAGCGAGCTTCAGTGCCGCCAGGCGCTCGGTCCGGCTCGGCTCCCTGTCCTCCTCATCCGTCTCGCCCACCGACCAGATGTGCACCCCGGCGCGCTGCGCGAGCGCCTTGGCGAACTCGGTTTTGCCGGTTCCCACCGGACCGTGGAGCAGCACATTGATGCCCGCGGCATCTGCCCTGACGGCGCCGGTAATCGCCTGTGCCGCCAGGTCCCGCAGCCGGCCCAGGTGCTCGAAGTCTTCCCAGGCCAGGGACGTCGCCAACGGCTCCCCGAGCAACGCCGAGCCCCATTGCTCCGGCGAACTACAGGCCCGGTGCATGCCTCTGCGCAGCGGCGGGGCGAGCTGAAGACATCCGCCCCGACCGGCGAGCTCATCATTGAGGTGGCGGTACTCATGCTCCTTGAGGCAGATCAGGCCGCTGTCAATGAGCCGGCCGCCGTGAGAGAGGCGCTGGCGAGCCACTTGCCGCTCGATAGCCAGCAGCGCCGCCACGGCATCCGCAGGAGACCGCAGTCTCTCCAAGACAGCGTCCGCGAATCCCTGCAGGTCCGGATTGCACTCGTACCGCAGCACCAGTAAGAGGATTTCGGTATCGAGGTCATCGAGCGCAAATTTCCCGCGCGCGAACCCGGCGTTCACCTCCAGGCGCTCTTCATTCGGTGGCAGAACGGTGTATTCCTTGAGTACGGCCCGAAGTTCCTGGCGCCGGCGGTTCAGATTCTGAGAATCATTGCGCGCATCGGTCGACGCCGCGAGCCGTCTGTCCGCCTCGATCTCGACCTCCCACTCTGTTTCCGACGGGAACTCGAGCGCGTCCCGATCGCATACCGCGCGGCCCTTCAACCGATCCAGCCGCGCCAGGATCACCGGTTCCAGTCTTTCGGCCATCCGGCTCACGGCGCAGTTGCGCGCATACCAGCCGAGCTGGCAGCCTTCCACATCGCTCTTGAACACCTTTTCAAAACCGGATCGGCCGGATTTTCTGGTCTTTCGAACCATCTCTCATCTCACTGCACGGCACACTGTCCACTGGCACCCCGCCTCAGCGGCGCGAATACCACTGCAAATCGTTCACGTCATCGAAGCACTCCGGGAATCGAGCCCGAATCGCCCGAACAGCCCGCAATTGCCGCCGGTCGCGGCCTGCATGGATGCGCATCCGGCACACATCGGGTCACGTCTCCACTCTCGGTTGGTAGTGGCCCGATTGCATGGCGAATGTCCACGCGACCGAAGCAGCGGCTGTCGTCATGGCCGGTGGAACCCGCAGCAGATAGGACCGCACGCTCCCATCCGGCTCCGGCGTCGAATTCACCACTTCCACCATGACGAGATCCGCGTCGTCGGCCCGTTTCTTCCGCCAGAGCTTCCCTCGCTCATCCTGATGCACGAGCGTGGCGCCCGAGTCCTTCAGGTACCGCGCATGCCCGTAGAGCGACGTTAAAACTCGTCTCACCTCCAGATTGCGTTCTTTCTCGATGCGCTTGACCGTGATGCGTTGCGGATGCAGGACGTCGTGCTCCTCGACATGGACGCCATGAATCGCGCACAGCTGGAATCCGTCCCCGTGATCCAGGGCGGGGCCCCGCTCGTTGTGCAAGCGCCCATGCGAATCGAGCTGAAGGACCGCGGGCCGATCGGACACGAACACCAGGCCGTCGCACTCGAACCACCAGTGCGCCTGGCGGCACTGGTCGAGCCATAGTCTCAGAAGCCTCTTCTGCTCAAGGGCGTACGGCATACCGAGGTGGCCGCAGTAATCATAGAAGACGGCCGAAGCGCACCACCAAGCGCCCGCGCAGGTACCCGCCTGTCCCCCTATATCCGTTGCGATCTGACCGCGCACCACTTCCAGTGCAGGCATCCCTATCCCGACTTCCACCTCTTCGGTCAGGGCCCCGTCACGCATGACTTCGAACAGCTTCCACTCACGCTCACCGCCTCGCGACGGAGCCCTTTCCATAGACGGTACTCGAGCAGTCCTGCTCAACCGGTGCTTGAGCTTCAATTCGACCGGTAGCCACAGTCGAGACCGCAGCTGCCACCAGAGCGCCGCCCGCAGGTCCGATTCCAGTTGCGCCCTGAGCCATGGACCGAGCCGACCGTCAATCCGGGAGTCAAAGTGGGTAGACAGCTGATCCCAGGTTTCGGCCCAGCACCGTAAGCTGCTCCGTGAGGCGCCATGCCGACGGATCGAGCAATCCGCCTGCCTGCGCCACCGCGGCCACCGTTTCGGAGTGGACTGTGATGCCAGCTGCTCATGCAGTTGTGATCGCAGGTCCTGCTCCATCTGCACATTGGGCGGCTGATGGCGTTTCGTTCCGTTCCAGAACTTCGCTCGCAGTGCCTGGCACGCCAAAATGCACATGACTGGAGACGAAAAGAACAGTACCGTCGGTGTGGGGCTCCCCACGGCCGCGTACAGCGCGCGAATGCAATCGGCCGCCTTGTCACGGTCCAGCGGCTCCACGGACCGTCCGCGGCGTAACCAATCCCCCACCTCATCTTGCAGCCGCGCATCCTGCTCCGGCGTCAAACTGCTCACTTCGCGCATCTCAGTCGGCCACCTGGATGGGCTCATCGTCATCGGACCATTCCCTTTGCCACACCACCCGGTACAGCCCCGGTGCAATGGCGATGCGCTCATGCTCCTCATGCACGAGATTCGACGGCATCATGACTCGCAGGAATACCGCCTGATTGGCGGCGCGCAGCATCGTCACATCGCTTTCATGCAGCGCATGTGCGTGCCCGGTGCCCTCACCATACGCCAGCACGATGCGGCCGGAATCGTCGCGTGGCTGCTCGAGGGCATCGGCGGGAATCGTCTCCACCGCCACCAGCAACACATCTCCCTGACGGATCATCCACGGCGTTGCGCTTGTCATACCGATCTCCAAAGCAAAGAGTCGTACAAGGACCGACGTCAGGACTGCAATCTCGAGGCGGTTGCCTCGACGGAGCGCCGTCCTTCCGCTGCATCACGGGGCACACGATAGCCTCTGAGTGCGACATCCGACGTCGCACCTGTCGGTACACTGATAGAATGATCCGAGTCACACTGCCTCGAGTGAGCCCATGGCCGATGCGATCCTTCGCAACCTGAAGCTGCTGCAGGCCATTCCCCGCCATCCGGGAAAGCGCGATGTCGCGAGCCTGCATCTCACCCTTGAGAAGGCCGGCTACCGGATCACCCGTCGGCAGGTCCAGCGGGATCTGGGGCTCCTGTCAGGTGTATTCCCGATTCGTTCGGATGTGGAGAAACGGGGATATGCGCGCGGCTGGTCCTGGGTCCAGGGTGCCGAAATCCTGGATCTGCCAGCCATGGATCCCAGGACCGCGCTGATGCTGAAATTGGTTCAGCAGTTCGCGCCCCAACTCCTGCCCCCGACCGTGAGTGACGAACTGAAGCCATACTTCCAGCGGGCCGAGGTCACATTGAAAGGCGGCAAGGACGCGGGACTGGGCCGGTGGAGCGATTGCGTGCGCGTCGTACCGCGGGAGATGCCCCTTCTGGCCCCGAAGCTCGACGGGAGCACCACTCGAGTGGTGTACGACGCCTTGCTCCAGGGCAAGCGCTTCAGTGCCCGCTACGCAAGCCGCAGCGGCGGCGGAAAAGAACGGGATGAGGTCGAGATCAACCCACTGGGCTTGGTGGTGCGTGGCAACCTCGTCTACCTGGTGTGCACCTTCTGGAGCTATGAGGACAATCGCCAGATCCCGATTCATCGAATACGGCACGCG
>JAJZLX010000681.1:0-931 GCA_021850555.1 Pseudomonadota bacterium
GTGGTTATGTCAAGTCCGATCAGGGGTCGGTACTTGCGCGGGAAGAGGAACATTTTTTTCCTTTTCAGGGTCTTACGCCTGAAAATCGCCACCCCTCATGAATATTCCGCTCAATATATAGCAGCCGAAGGTTAAATTGAACGTGAGCCGTCTCACGAAACTGGAGCCGCCTTCGGCGGGCGGTGCGCCGGGCCGGGAAACGGCGACCCGCCCGATGGAGCCTGCCGCCCCCAGGGTCCCCCTGCGGACCCCTGGCGGCCGCCAGGCTTCCAGGGCGGCGGCAGGGTCCGCATTCCCGGGCTGTGACGGGGGAGTGAGCCTTCGGTCGGGCCCGGCGGGGTGCTCAGAACTTCCCCCACCACGCACGGTCCCTCGCTTGGGCGTTACCATGGGGGCCTAAGGGTGCCCGGCGGGGCAGGTTCGCCACCGCGGGTGCCAGGTTCATCGTACAGAGAGTCATCGTTCAGTGAAGTGGAAGCTTTTTCGAATTCCGGCCATCGTCGTGGCGGGTATGGCGCTGATCGTGCTCGGCGGCCTTTACGCCTACGCCTGCACCTACGTCTATCTGGATCCGTCCTTGCCGACTCTGACCCAGATGCGGCATGTCGAGCTGAAGGTGCCGCTAAGGATCTACACGGTCGGCCGCAGGCTGATCTCGCAAATCGGGGTCGAGCAGCGAACGCCCGTGCGCTTCGACCAGGTGCCACTGGCGCTGCGCCAAGCCTTTTTGGCTGCCGAGGACCACCGCTTCTACCAGGAAGGGGCGATCAATCTGGGCAGCCTTCTGAGGGCGATGCTTGTCGACGTGATCGAGGGCCGCAAGGCCCAGGGCGGCAGCACCATCACCATGGAGGCGGCCCGCAACCTCTTCTTGACGCTGAACAAGACCTGGCGGCGCAAGCTGCAGGAGAGCTTCGTCGCCTACCGACTC
>JAJZLX010000681.1:941-20188 GCA_021850555.1 Pseudomonadota bacterium
CCATTTCACCAAGAACAAGGTTTTCCAGCTCTACCTCAACGTGATTTATTTCGGGGAGCGCGCCTACGGGGTGGCGGCGGCGGCCCAGACCTACTATGGCAAGCCGCTGGATCGGCTCACCCTGGCGGAGGCGGCCACCCTGGCCGGCATCGTCCAGGCGCCCTCGCTTTACAACCCGATCGTGCACCCGCATCTGGCGGCGATGCGCCGCTCATATGTGCTGACGCGCATGCTCGACCTCGGGTACATCAGCGCGGCCCAGGCTCAGGCGGCCGACCTTGCGCCCATCGACGCGCGTCTGCACGCGCCCCGTGTTCAGGTTCAGGCTCCCTATGTGGCGGAGATGGTGCTCCAAAGGGTGCTGAAGCGGTACGGCCCGAAGGCCGAGACCGCCGGCTATCGCGTCTACACCACCGTCGACGGGCGGCTGCAGGTGGCCGCCCAACGGGCCGTGCAGCTCGGCCTGATCGCCTATGACCAGCGCCATGGCTACCGCGGGCCGATTGGACACACGGTCCTCGCCGCCCAGGTCACCCCGGCGCAACTTCACACTCTGGTGGACGAGTACGGACCCATCGGGGTGCTCTCGCCGGCTGTGGTGACCCGGGTCGGCCGCAAGAGTGCGACCGTTTACGTCCGCTCGCACGGGTTTGCCCAGATCGACTGGGGCGGCCTGGTCTGGGCCAGGAAGGAGCACAGCGTGGACGCGCTGGGACCCGTGCCGAAAACCGCTGGTGACGTGCTCTCGCGCGGGGACGTGGTGTATGTCGTGTGGAAAGACGGGCAGGCGGCCGAGCTTGCCCAGGTGCCTCAGGCGCAGGCAGCCCTGGTGTCCCTCAACCCGGACGACGGGGCGATCGCCGCGCTCGTCGGCGGGTTCGATTACTTCACCAGCAAGTTCAACCGCGCCACGGAAGCGTTGCGCCAGCCGGGCTCGGGCTTCAAGCCCTTCTACTACTCCGGGGCGCTGGAGCAGGGCTATACCGCCTCGAGCACCTTCCTCGATGCGCCGCTGGTGACTGGAGGATTCGGCTCGGAGACCACCTGGCGGCCGGTCAACTACGGCGATCGGTTCGGGGGGCCTGTGCGGATGCGCGTAGCCCTGGCCCACTCGATCAACCTGGTGTCGATCCGCATCCTGCGGGCCATCGGCCTTCCATTCGTCACCCGGTACGTGGCCCGCTTCGGCTTCGATCCGAAGACTCTGCCCCAGAATCTGACGCTCGCGCTCGGCTCTCTGGATGTGACGCCGATGCAGATGGCGACCGGCTATGCCGTATTCGCCAACGGGGGCTACCGCGTCAAGCCGTTCCTGATCGATCGGATCGTGAATGCCTCGGGCAAGGTGGTCTGGCAGGCCACCCCGCGCATCGCCTGCCACGGGTGCAATCAGAAGGCGAGCCTGAGCGCGCTCACGCCGGCGGCGAATACCAAGGCGCTGCTCACCGAGGCGAGCTCACTGCGCGGCGACGGCGCGCAGTACATGCCCCCCGATCAGATGGCCCCGCGCGTGATCAGCGCGGACAACGACTACATCATGACCTCCATGATGCACAGCGTCATTCAGTTCGGTACGGGCATGGCCGCCCGCTCCCTCGGGCGCGACGACATCGCCGGCAAGACCGGCACGACCAACAACTTCACCAATGCGTGGTTCAACGGCTTCACGCCCCATCTCGTGGCCACCGTGTGGGCCGGCTTCGATGACAATCAGAGCCTCGGCTACGGCGAGCAGGGAGCGGCCGTGGCGCTCCCGATCTGGATCCGCTTCATGCGTGTGGCGCTCACGGGCGTGCCGCAGTGGCGGCGGCCGCAGCCGCCCGGCATCGTCCGGTTGCGCGTCTCGCCGCGCACCGGTCTGCTGGTGAGCGATGAGAACCCCGACGGCATCGAGGAGGTCTTCATGGCCAGCCATCTGCCCGGAGGCAGCGGCGCGCAGCCGCCGAATGTGAGTCAAGGCGCCGCGGCGTCCATATTCTGATGTCCAAGCGTCCGACACCCCGCGGCGAGAACCTTCGCCGTGCTCTGGCTCAGGAGGCCGCGCGCATCATGGCCGAGCACGGGATTCGAGACTTCCTCGTGGCCAAGCGCAAGGCGGCCGAGCGATTCGGAGTGCACGAGGGGGCGGTGCTGCCGAAGAACATCGAGATCGAGGAGGCGCTGGCGGCTTACCAGCGCCTCTTCGGCGGCATGGTGCACCGTGAATCGCTGCAGGCGCTGCGTCACGCGGCGCTCGCGGCCATGCGGCGGTTGCCGGAATTCGAGCCGCGGCTGGTGGGCTCGGTGCTGAGCGGGACCGCGACGGAGCACTCACCCGTGCAACTGCATCTGTTTGCCGATTGCGCCGAGTCGGTGGTCTTGCGGCTGCTCGATCTGGGCCTGGCGCACGAGGTCACCGAGAAGCGCGTGCGAATGAGCGCGGAGCGGGTGCTCGCCTGTCCGGGGCTGCGCTTCGAGATCGAGGATCAGCCGATCGAGGCCACGGTCTTCCCGCCCGATGGCATCCGCCAGGCGCCGGTGAGCCCGGTCGACGGCCGCCCGATGCGGCGCGCGAGTGCGATGGAGGTCGAGGCGTTGCTCGATAGATGCGAGCCGGTCGAAGACATCACGGCCGGAATGAGCCCCTGAGCGGATCGGGCCGGCTATCGGGCCGGGGCTCGGGTGCCCGCTGAAGTCGCCTGAAGCGGCCTCGAGTGCCCCGCGCAGCCCGTACGGCTGTCCGAAAGCCCGACCTACCCCGATGGATCGGGACGAGCCACACCGATTGCGATGATCTGCTCTCGGAAGCGGTTCGCCGGCGGCGAACTCCGCCAGTGCCGCGCCACGCGCAGGATCAGGCGCGCTTGGTGATTTCCACGTAATCGCGGCGGGTCGGGCCGGTGTACAGCTGCCGCGGACGCCCGATGCGCATGGACGGATCGGAGATCATCTCGGCCCAGTGGGCGACCCAGCCCACCGTGCGGGCGATGGCGAACATCACGGTGAACATCGAGCGTGGAATGCCGATCGCGCTGTAGATGATGCCCGAGTAGAAATCGACGTTCGGATAGAGCTTGCGCTCGACGAAGTACTCGTCCTGGAGGGCGATTTCCTCCAACCTCAGCGCGAGCTCGAAGAGCGGATTGTCCGAGCGGCCGAGGCGCGCCAGCACCTTGTGGCACATCTCGCGGATGATCTTGGCGCGCGGATCGAAGTTCTTGTAGACGCGGTGCCCGAAGCCCATCAGGCGCACGTGGCTGGTCTTGTCCTTGGCCTGAGCCAGGAACTTCGGGATATTGTCGACGGTGCCGATCTGCTCGAGCATGTTGAGCACCGCCTCATTGGCACCCCCATGCGCAGGGCCCCACAGTGCGGAGATGCCCGCGGCGATGGCCGCGTAGGGGTTGGTCCCGGTGCTGCCCGCCAGGCGCACGGTGGAGGTGCTGGCGTTCTGCTCGTGATCGGCGTGCAGCACGAACAGCAGATCGAGCGCCTGGGCGGCGACCGGATCGACCTCGTACGGCTCGCAGGGCACGGCATAGAGCATGTGCAGCAGATTGCTGCAGTAATCGAGATCGTTGCGCGGGTAGACGTAGGGCTGGCCGAGCGCGTGCTTGTGGGCGGCCGCGGCGATCGTCGGGATCTTGGCGATGATGCGGTGGGCGAAGATCTCCCGCTGCCGCGCGCTGTAGATGTCCATCGTGTCGTGGTAGAACGCGGACATCGAGGCCACTACGGCCGACACCATGGCCATGGGGTGCGCGTCGTAGTGAAATCCGTGGAAGAAGCGCAGCAGCGATTCGTTGATCATCGTGTGATGACGGATGCTGCCGGTGAACTCATCGAGTTGCTTGCGCGTGGGAAGCTCGCCGTGCAGCAGCAGGTAGGCGACCTCGGTGAAGGTGCTTCTTTCCGCGAGCTGCTCGACGGGATAGCCGCGATAGAGCAGCACGCCGGCATCACCGTCGATATAGGTGATACGGCTGTCCGTCGAGGCGGTACCGCCGAATCCGGGGTCATAGGTGAACAGGCCGAACTCCTTGTTGAGCGCGGCGATGTCGACGACGGACGGGCCGATCGTGCCCGGATGGACGGGCAGGTTCACCTTGCGGTCGGTGGCTCGGTCGATGAGCTCGATGATTTTCTGGGTCATGCGATGGACGCTTCCATTGTTGAGCGGTCGGCGCCCAAGAGGGGATGACTCGAGCGTCGGGGGAACGGACTGCGAGGTTTACACGGTCCGCGCCGCGAATCAAGGTACCCGTACGGCAGGGAAGCTTACCGGCGGGTAGAGAGACCCGCGAATGCTCTAAAATGTCGCGGATTCTTCGTACTATTTCGCCGCAGCTCGCCGCCTTGACCGTGCTCAAAACCCCACCGCTCGCGCTCTACGCGCACTTTCCCTGGTGCGTTCGCAAGTGCCCTTATTGCGATTTCAACTCCTACGCGGCTCGAGAACGGTTCGCGGAGCAGCCCTACCTCGAGGCGCTCATCGCCGATCTGGAGGCGCAGGCGCAGGCGGTGGACGGAAGGGACGTGATCAGCATCTTCCTCGGCGGCGGCACGCCGAGCCTGTTTTCCCCGGGCGCCATCGCACGGGTGCTCGAGGCGGCCGCTCGCCACCTGCATCTCGGCGCCGACCTCGAGGTGACCATGGAAGCCAACCCGGGCACGATCGAGCGGGGCCGCTTCGCCGAGTATCGGGCGGCGGGTGTGAACCGCGTGTCCCTCGGCGCACAGAGCTTCGATGCCGGGAGCCTGAGCGCCCTCGGCCGGGTGCACACCCCGACGGAGACATTCAGGGCGGTAGAGGAGCTGCACGCCGCCGGCATCGGCAATTTCAACCTCGACCTGATGTACGGCCTGCCTGGGCAGGACGCCGCCGGCGCGGTGCGGGATATCGAGGAGGCCCTGCGGCTTGCGCCGGCACACCTATCGCACTACCAGCTCACGGTCGAGCCCGGCACCGTGTTTGCCGGGCGACGGCCCGTGCTGCCGGACGAGGAGGTGCTGGAGCAGATGCTGGCCTTGTGCCGCGAGCGGCTGTCCGAGGCCGGGTTCAGCCAGTACGAGGTGTCCGCGTACGCAATCTCAGGCCGCCGATGCCGCCACAACCTGAACTACTGGCGGTTTGGCGATTACCTGGGCATCGGCGCCGGGGCGCACGGCAAGCTGACTCTGGCGTCGGCCGGACAGGTATGGCGTAGCGAGCAGCCGCGCGAGCCGCGACGCTACACGGCGGCCGCCCCGCGGGGCGCCGGCAACCGCAGGGGCGTGCCGGCGGGCGATCTGCCGTTCGAGTTCATGCTGAACGCTCTGAGGCTCGTGGAGGGCTTCGAGGAGCAGCTGTTTACCCGCAGGACGGGACTTGCGTGGGAGACCGTGGCCCCGACGCTGGATCGTCTGGCCGATCAGGGCTTGATCGTCCGGGACGGGGTGCGGTATGGCGCCAGTCCCCTTGGCCTGCGCTTCCTGAATGACGTGCTGACCCGCTTTCTTCCGGAAACGCCGAAATCCATCGGGTAATCGAGATTGTCAACGGTTTTTCCATCCTTCGCGGGCTGCCGTAGGAGTCCTTATTCACAGCATTCCGCGGGTATTCGTGAAATGAGTGAATTAGCTCTCAATGTGGCCAAGTTGCTCAATGAGGTTCACGTAAGTCGTTGATGATCAAGAGAGTAATGTCCTGGTCATTTTTTCGTCATTGCAACAAAACCGCAATATGGCCGCGAAACCGCGTAGTGTCGGCTCAAGTGATCCACAGAGTTATCCACAGCTTTTGTGGATAATGCGTACAGCCATTTTGAAGCACGTTCATACAACGTCGAACGATGACCCGTTTTTCCTTTGGCAAGGCGCGGCTGCGGCAGATCCGTGCGGCGCATCGCAATGCCCTTCGGGGCAATGACTTGAGGGCAACCGAAAGTACGGCTACACTTCGCGCCCTTTGACTCCCGAGGCAATCCAGGCCGAGCCGCTGCGCCTCGCGCAGGGGAAGGGCCTACCCCGAGCCGCCCATGAAATCCGCCATCCATCCCGAGTACAAAGAGATCACGGTCATCTGCACCTGCGGCAACTCGTTCAAGACGAAGTCCACGCTGGGACACGATCTGCAGATCGAGGTGTGCTCGAACTGCCATCCGTTCTACACCGGCAAGCAGAAGATCGTCGATACCGCCGGCCGTGTGGACAAGTTCCGCAAGAAATACGCAGCCGCCGGCGTCGCTGCCGCCGGAAAATAGCGGGGTCTGCGCCCTCCGCGGACGTGAAAGCCCTCGGCCAGGTCCTCGAGCCGCCCGCGGGCGTGACGCCGAGCGGGTCGAGGTGGCGGGCTCGCGGGCCCGACGCTTCGCCGGGTGCGAGCCGTGCCGGCTAGCCGATGCCCGTGACCTTCTCGGCGACCAGCTCGCGCAAATCCTGCACCACCTCCGGGTTGGCGAGCGTCGTCACGTCGCCGGTGTCGCGTCCGGTTGAGATCGCGGCCAGTACCCGGCGCATGATCTTGCCGGAGCGGGTCTTGGGCAGGTCCGGCACCAGCCAGATGAAGCGTGGGCGCGCGATCGGGCCGATCTGATCGATGATGGCGGCGGCGATGCTGCGGCTCACCGCCTCCTCCGCCAAGACACCCGGTTGCAGTGAGGCGTACACATCCGGCATGGCGCCCTTGATCTCGTCCGGTACGGCGACCACGGCCGCTTCCGCCACCTCCGGCACGGTCAGGCAGGCAGCCTCCAACTCCTTGGTGCCGAGCCGGTGGCCGGCCACATTGATGACGTCGTCGATGCGTCCCAGGATGCGGATGTAGCCGTCGTTGGCCTGCAGCGCGCCGTCGCCGGCGAAGTACGGCCAGTCGCGCCAGTCCTTGCTGTCCGGCTTGCAATAGCGCGAGTAATAGGTTTTGACGAAGCGCTCGTCATCACCCCAGATGGTGAGCATGCGGCCCGGCCAGGGATTTCGGATGCAGATATTGCCGGCCACCGGGCTGCCGCGCGGGATCTCGCCGCCGTTCTCGTCGTAGATCGCCGGATAAATGCCCGGTACGCCCGGTCCGGCGGACCCGGGTTTCATCGGATGGATGCCGGGGACGGTCGAGCACAGATGGCCGCCGGTCTCGGTTTGCCACCAGGTGTCGACGATCACCGCCTCCCGCTTGCCGACCATCTCCCAATACCAACGCCAGGCCTCCGGCTCGATCGGCTCGCCCACCGTGGTCATGTGCTTGAAGCGGTGGTTGTACCGCGCCGGGGTGTCGGGCCCTGCACGGCGCAGCGCGCGGATCGCCGTCGGCGAGGTATGAAAAATATTGACACCGAGCTCCTCGGCGATGCGCCAGAGGCGGCCCGCGTCCGGAAAGGTGGGGACCCCCTCGTAGATCACCGAGGTCGCCGCCAGCGCCAGCGGTCCGTACACGATGTACGAATGCCCCGTGATCCAACCGACGTCGGCCATGCACCAATAGACGTCTTCCGGGTGAATATCCTCGATGTACTTGGAGGTGCCGGCGACGTACGCCAGGTAGCCGCCGGTCGAGTGCTGCGCCGCCTTCGGTTTGCCGGTCGTGCCCGAGGTGTACATCAGGAACAAGGTGTCGTTGGAGTCCATGATCTCGGGCATGACCTCCTTGCCCCGATAGTCCGCCAGCGCCTCGTCGACGAAGAAGTCCCGCGGCTTCAGCATCGGCGCCTCGCTCCGGCATTGTCCCGGATATCGCCGCCACACCAGGACCTTCTCGATCTCGACACCCTCCCTCGCGGCCTCGGCCACCGTCGGCTCGGCCTTCTTGCCGTGATCGATGAGCTTGCCGCCGCGGTGGTACGCATCCATCGTGATGAGCACGCGGCTTTTCGAATCGACGATGCGATGGGCGCAAGCGGAAGCGGAAAAGCCGCTGAACACCTGCGAATGAATCACGCCCAGCCGGGCGCAGGCCAGCATCGTGATCGGCAGCTCGAGCGTCATCGGCAGGTGCAGCGTCACTCGGTCGCCGCGCTTCAGCCCGCAGAAGTCCCGCAGCATCGCCGCGACTTCGTTGACCCGCCGGTACAGCTGTTGGTAAGTCAGGGCGATGATCGGCTCGCCCTCCTGTTCGGGCACGAAGTAGAAGGCCGTCTTGTTGCGGTGCTTGTCCAGGTGCCGGTCGACACAGTTGTGGCAGGCGTTGAGCTTGCCGCCCACGAACCATTTGAAAAACGGCGGCTGGGAGCTGTCCAGAGTGGTGTGCCAATACTGTTTCCAGTCGAGCAGATCGGCGTATTCGCGGAAGCACTCCGGGAAATTCTCCTCCGAGAAGCGCTCGAAAACGGCTGCATCGGTGAGATAGGCCTGGCCGAGGAATTTTGAGGGCGGATGGACGTAGTTCTCCTCCCGCCAGTGCGCAGCGATGATTGCCCCATCGGCCACGACATCGATCTTGCTCATCTTGCTCTCTCCACGTCGGAAACCTGGCCGCAATGCCTGCGGTGGCGACATGACGGGCCGAAGCGCCCGGCAGGCGGGCCCGGATGCCGGTCGAGGCAGGGGCATATTACGGCTCGCCATCACGCGTGGTACAGCCTCGGGCCTGCCCGATTCCCGAGACTGAGCTTACGCTGTCCGCCGAACGGCTTTCGGCTCGAGTCCCCTCGAAGCGGTGCGCAATGAAGTGAGCGCCACCCGGGCTCGCTGCGCCGCTCAGGCGGTTTTTGCGGGCTCGGTCCGCTCCTCGAGTGGGGACAGGCGGAAGTCATACTGAACCGTGTAATAGGGGTGCTCCAGCCGGCGTCCGTCAGGGGCCACGCCGGGCCCGTGGCGGTGGTAGTCGACGATCAGGCTGTCGCGTACGCCGAACACGGCATCGCTCTGCAGGTACCGGTCACCGCGGACGAACAGGTGCGTCGTCAACGGGACATGACCATCGGCCGACACTTTCAGGTGGATATGGCCCGGCCGCATGGGGTGCCGTCCCATCAGCCCGAGCATGATGCCAACCGGCCCGTCGGTCGGGACGGGATACTCGGAGGGCCGGATCGACCAGAATCGATATTGTCCCCGCGCATCGGCCCGCAGCCGGCCGCGCAGCGTCATGCCCTTTGCTTGCACCTGCATGTCATAAACACCCTCGCCGTCGCCTGACCACACATCGAGCAATGCCCCGGCGAGCGGGCGTCCGGCGGTATCGGTGACTTCCCCGCTGTAGTAAGTCGGCTCGCCCGGTACGGCGCCTTCGCGAAGGTCGGCACCGAGAGGCAGCTCCGGCGCTCCCTCCCAGTAAAACGGGCCCTGGACGGTGGCCTCGGTCGCGCGCCGAGCAGTCTCGGCATCGGTGCGAAGCGCGCGAGCCTGATCGAGTCCGACGACCGCCATGGAGAGCCCGAGAGTGTCCGACAGAAGAATGAACTCCTGCCGGCGCGGGTCGCAGATCTGACCCGTGGCGGTGAGGAATTCGATGGCCGCCATCCATTCCTGCGGTTTCAGATCGACCTCGTGCGCGAAGGCGTGCAGGTGACGGACCAGCGCGGTCATCACTTCCTTGAAGCGCGGGTGCGCGCAGCCGCTCATCCTGGCGATCACGGCGTCGGCAAGACCTGTGGACTGGGGTGATGTCATGGCTCTGCCTGCCTCGTTGGGCGGATGGAAAACACGTGCGTCAGGCGCCTCGGCGCAAGCGAGCGCCACTCGAATTCAGGCGATCTTCGCCGCGATCCGTGCCACGTGCTCGCCTTGAAAGCGGCACATCTCAAGCTCGAGCG
This sequence comes from Pseudomonadota bacterium, assembly GCA_021850555.1. Next base: position 10,649 of record JAJZLX010000681.1, read on the forward strand.
GTGTGGGCATCCGCAGCTCCGAGCCTGAGCCGGTGACGCAACTCGCACCGTACGGCGTACCGCCGGTCACTTCCCGCATCGTCGTCAGGTCCTTGAACGTGTAGGGCAGCCCGACGACGATCATGCCGTGATGCAGCAGTGTCGAATGGAACGACGTGAGGGTCGTCTCCTGTCCCCCGTGCTGACTCGCGGTGCTGCAGAAGACGCTGCCCACCTTCCCGACCAGAGCGCCGCGCATCCAGAGCGGGCCGGTCTGATCGAGGAAATTGCGCATCTGGGCCGCCATGTTGCCAAAGCGGGTCGGCGTGCCGAAGAGGATCGCGTCGTAGCGCTCGAGCTCCGCGGGCTCGGCCACCGGCGCGGCCTGCTGAAGCCGGAAGCCCGAGGTCCTCGCGATCTCCTGCGGCACGAGCTCGGGAATGCGCTTGACCTCGACATGCGCATCCGGAGCCCTCCGTGCCCCTTCGACCTGGGCGTGCGCCATGGCTTCGACGTGACCGTAGCTGCTGTAGTAGAGCACGAGGATGTCAGGCATCGGCGTTCTCCGGTCGGCGTGGGCCGGCATGGTGTTGGAGAAAATCCCGCACCACGGCGTTATAGCTGCGCGGAGCGTCTAGGCTCGGCAGGTGCCCGGCCGCGCCGATGAGCGCGCGCCGGGCGAGCGGCAGTGCGGCGGCGAGCTCGTCGGCGGCGCGCAACCGCGCCGGTAGATCGTGCTCGCCACCGAGCACCAGAGCGGGAATGCGCAGGGATGCTAGCGCGGACCGATCCCGCCCGGTCTCGATGTCGCAGGACGCCTGCAACAGATCCTTGCCGGAATAACGGGCCGTCATCCGGCGCAGGAGTGCCCGGGCGTGGGCGTCGCCGCTGTGAAGCTGCATGAGCGGGTGCCGTGTCCATCGCCTGCGGAAGGTCTCGATGTCGCCGCGGTCGACCAATGCCCGGTACTCGGCGAGCGGGATGTCGGTGGCTTCGTCGGCACCGCTCGCAGCCGACAGCTGCGGCGGACCGTCGAGGATGACGCAGGAGAGGCGTTCGGGCGCGGCCTCGCACAGCCGCAGCGCGACGCGTGCTCCTTGCGACAACCCGAGACAGGCGAAGCGCCGCAGTCCGAGGTGATCGCACAACGACAGCGCGTCCGCGGCATCGCAGGCGAGGGAGGGGTCGCCGGTCGAGAGGCCGAAACCGCGCCGGTCGAATCTGACGAGGCGAAATGAGTCGGTGAGCTCCGCCACCTGCGGCTCCCAGACCTCGATATCCATCGTCCAGCCATGAATGAGCAGCACGGCCGGCCCGCAACCCTCGTCGCGATAGCGCAGCACCGCTGCGTTCACGGACAAGTGCCGGTCGGCGGCCGCCGCACGCATCTCGGATGGACACGGACCGGAGAGCATGAGAAATATTCGTATAGCGAAATAATTTTCGCAAAAAGCGTAGAGGCGCGGCGAGGTTCCGTCAAGGGCCGTGGCTTACCCGCGCGTCAGACCTGTGCGCTCAGCGAGAGTCCCGGAATCGCCCGCAGGTCGGCCGAGATCTGCCGGCTCAGCTCCTGGAGCACGCCCAGGCGATCCTTGAGGAGCCTCGTGCGCGTGGTCTTTCTCGAATGACTCGAGGTGTTGAGCGCGGCAACGACCCTGCCGCGCTGATCGAAGACCGGGACTGCGAGCGCCACGACGCCATAGGCAAGCTCGTCCTGCACCGCGGCGTACCCGAGGCGGCGACACTCTTCGATGAGTGCGCGCAACTCGCCCGGATCGCAGACGGTTCGATCCGTCAGGGCCGCGAAGCTCGCGGTCTGGAAGTAGTTTTGCAGGCGCTCCGGGCTCAGGCCCGCAAGCAGAACGCGCCCCATGGAAGTCGCATGCGCCGGAAAGCGGCTGCCGATGTGCGCCTCCAGACGCACCAGCGTGCGAACCGAGGCGCGCGCGACATATACGATTTCACTCCCATCGAGCACGGCCAACGACGCCGAGTCGCCCGTCTTGTGCGCAAGCTCCTCGAGGTGGGTCTTGGTGAGATGCTCGATGTCCATCGACTCGAGGTAGGCCGCGCCGAGCTCGAGGACTTTGGGCCGCAGAACGAAGTCCCGGCCGTTGCGCGTGACGTACCCAAGCTCCTCGAGCGTCAGCAGACATCGCCGTGCCGTCGCGGCCGGCATTCCGGCGTTGCTCGCGATGGCGCTCAGGCTGCGGGCGGGATGCTCCCGCGAGAATGCGCGGATGACGGCGATCCCTTTGGCGAGGCCGCCCATTGCCTCATGACGTTTCGGGGAGGATCTGCGTGTGGCCATGAATCCCAGTCTATTTCGATATGCGAAAGAGCGAAAGCGGCTTGACGGACGTCCCCGCACAGGTCCAGGATAGCTTCGTCTATCGAATAATTTTTCGCTATACGAAATGAAGATCGGGCCACAGACGCACCGCACGACCGCCATCTCCTGCTCGAGCGAAGAGGCCATCTGGGTCCGTGGGCGCGATCTGGCGCGGGATCTGATGGGGAGCATCGCCTTCACGGACTTCTTTTGGCTGTTGCTCACGGGCGTGATGCCTACGCGCGCGCAGAGCCGCGTTCTCGATGCCACGCTCGTTGCGATCGCCGAGCACGGACTGGTGCCGAGTGTGCAGGCGAGCCGCATGACGCTCGCGGCGGCGCCGGAGGCGCTGCAGGGAGCGGTTGCCGCGGGGTTGCTCGGCTGCGGCTCGGTCGTGCTGGGCTCGGCCGAAGCGGCGGGGCGCTTCCTGGCGGAAATCGCGCGCCGCGCAGGCGAGGGAGAGGACACCGGGGCGGCCGCCGTGGCGCTCGTGCAGGACTACCGCCGCGAGCGGCGCGCCGTACCCGGGTATGGCCATCCGCAGCACAAAAAATCCGATCCCCGCGCTGAGCGGCTTCTCGCGATCGCCGGGGAGACCGGCACCGACGGCGTGCACTGCGACATCGCGCGTACGGTGGAGCGGCTGTTGCCGGAGTTGACGGGCAAGCCGCTCGCGTTGAACGTCTCAGGCGCCATTGCCGCCGTTCTGCTCGATGCCGGCTACCCACTGCCCGCGCTGAAAGGCGTGCCGCTGCTCGCGCGCACCGCGGGCCTCATCGCTCATCTGCTCGAGGAGCAGGCCCGTCCCATCGGCTTCGTCATGTCCGGCGCGGCGGCACAGGCCATCGGCTACGACGGCGAGGCGCCCTCGCAACCCGGCTCCAATCCGTGAGCGACGCGATGCAGCGCGCAGGCTTCACCGGGGTTCTGAGCGGAATGCGGGTGATCGAGCAGGGGACGTTCATCACCGGCCCCTGCGCCGGGATGATGCTCGCCGATCTGGGTGCGGACGTCATCAAGATCGAAGGGCCGCAGGGCGACCCTTATCGCAGCTACCAGGGCGGACAGTACTCGCCGCACTTCCAGGCGTACAACCGCAACAAGCGCAGCGTCGCGCTCGACCTGAAGAGCGCGGACGACCGGCAGCTGTTCGACCGGCTGATCGGCGAAGCGGACGTGTTCATCCAGAACTTCAGACCGGGCGCCGCCGAACGGCTCGGCGCCGGTGCCGAGCGTCTGCGCCGGCTCAACCCGCGGCTCGTGTACTGCTCGATCAGCGGCTTCGGCCGCAGCGGCCCGTACGTGGAGCGGCCCAGCTACGACTCCGTGGCGCAGGCGCTCAGCGGCTTTCTCAGCGTGGTCGTCGATCAGGACAGGCCGCAGTTTCTCGGCCCGGCGCTGGCCGATGCCATCACGGGCATCTACGCCGCTTACGGCATTCTCGGGGCGCTCGTGCAGCGCGGCCGCACGGGCGAGGGTGCGCTGGTCGAGGTATCGATGCTCGAGGCGATGGCACATTTCGCCGTGGAGCCCTTCGCTGCGTTCTTCGCCCTGGGCACCGTGCCCCGCTCGAGCGACAGGCCCCGCCTCGCGCAGGCCTACATCCTCAGGACCCGGGACCGGCGGATGATCGTCCTGCACCTGTCCTCGCTCGAGAAATTCTGGACCGGTCTGGTCGCGGCGCTCGATGACCCGGGCCTCGCCGGCGACCCGCGCTTCAAATGCCGCCAGGGGCGCATCGACCATTACGAGACGCTGCGCGAGGAGCTGGCGGTCCGCTTCGCCGCTCACGACCTCGCGCACTGGACCGAGCGGCTCGGCCGGCACGATGTTCCTCATGCGCCGATCAACGGAGTCGATCAGGTCGTCGACGACCCTCAGGTGATGCATCTCGACCTGATCGTGCCCGTGGAAGAGTCACACGGAGGCGGCCGGGCCGTGCGTCCGCCGGTGCAGTTCTGCGGAGAGCGCGCCGGAAGCGTGCAGGCGGCGCCGCAGCTCGATCAGCATGGTGGCGAGATCCGCGAGGCGTTACAGCGCGGTGAGGGCTGGCCAACGCGAAGGTAAGCGCAAGAATTCGAATACCAAAACAATAGAGGGGGGAAACAACGTGCGCACATCGAATGCAAGATGGTTGGCGGCGCTCGCCTGGATGGTCTCGGCGTCCTTCGCCGTTCCGGCGTTCGCGCAGACGGCAACTCTGCACGAGGTCATCGTCACGGCGCGCGAGCGCAAGGAGCTGGCCCACAACGTGCCGATCAGCGAGAGCGTGTTCACCCGGCAGGCGATCAGGTCGGCAGGCATCGACAGCCCCCGCAGCTTCATCGCGATGGTGCCGAACATGACGCTGGTCGAGACTCAGAACGTCGGCAACGCCTTCGTCACCTTGCGCGGGATCTCCCAGGCGCGCAACAGCGAGCCCTCCGTCGCCGTGATCGTGGACGGCGTGCAGGAGACCGATCCGGAGGAATTCGACACGCAGCTGTACAACGTTCAGCAGATCGAGGTGCTGAAGGGACCTCAGGGAGCCCTCTACGGCCGCGACGCGATCGCCGGGGCGATCATCATCCACACGGTGCCGCCGTCCAGGCACTTCGGGGGCAGGGTCCGGCTCGGGATCGGCAACGGCCCGTCCGAGCGCCTGGACGCCACCGTGACCGGCCCCGTCAACTCGAGCCGCACGCTGCTCTACCGCGTCGGCCTGGATGTCTACAACACCGGCGGCTACCTGGAGAATGTCCATCTGCACCGCAAAGCCGATCCATACCGGGACTATGCCGGAAGGGTGCGGCTGCTCTGGAAGCCCAACCACGAGTTCACCGGGGACTGGCGCCTCTTCTACGACCGGGTTCAGACCACCGCATACTACTTCGTCATCCCTCGCGCCGATCCGGCCAATCCTTTCTCCGACTTCACGACCCCGCCGAACGCGAACGACACGACCAGTCCGATTCAGACCAACAACCTGGGAATGGATCATCGCGACATCCTGGATACGGCGCTGAAGCTCGACTTCGACCCGGGGTACGGCACCTTCCGCTCGATCACCGATTACGACCAGACGAAGGAGATCGACACCGGCGACGCCTTTGATTTCCGGCCGATCAAGAGCTCGCTCGTGTATGCGCTGACCGCGGGGGTGCCGGCTTCCCTCGGCGGCCCGTTCGGCGAAAGCCAGAGCCAGTTCGTGCGCGTGCGGACGTGGAGCCAGGATCTGCGCTTCACTTCGCCGTCGGACAGCCCGTTCAGATGGATCACCGGCGTGTATTTTCTTCACAAGGAGCGCTTCATCTCCACGGACAACCTTGTCGATCGGGGCCTCGGCATTCCCGCGGTCTACGAAACCCCGATCGTCGATCCGGCCAATCCGTACGCCACCAACACAAACGTGACTTTCCTCGCGGACTTCCAGAACAGCAACGCCTATGCCTGGTACGGCGATGCGACGTACACGCTCTCGAAGCGCTGGCAGGTCGATACGGCGCTGCGTTACGACTCCGACACCGAGAGCGACACCACTCGCACGCCGCAACAGTTCCTGCCCGATCCGGCGGCGTACACGGGCGAGGTGCGCACGCACACTTGGGCGGCGTGGCAGCCGAAGTTCACGCTGCGCTACCAGCCGAACGCCGACTGGACGATCTACACCGACTGGAGCCGCGGCTTTCGCAGCGGTGGCTTCAACCAGACCGGGGTGGCGGCCGTGGCCAAGGCCAACGGCATTCTCGGCGTCGGCGATACGTTCAAGGCCGAGATCGCTGATACGTACGAGCTCGGCGTCAAGGGAGACATGTTCCACCATCGGCTGAGCGTGGATGCGGATGTGTTTCACACGCACTCGAGGAACGGGTACTTCTTCGTCTATCTTGCCGCGAATTCCACCCAGAACCTCGGCAACCTGAATGCCACCTACAAGGGTGCGGAAATCCAGCTGATCGCCCGGCCGACCAACCGACTGGAGTTGTACGCCGGCTACGGCTACACCGACAGCCGGATCACGGCCATTGCCGATCCGGCGGACCTCGGCAAGCAGGCCCCGCTCGTCAGCCGGGACACGATCAACGCCGGCGGGATGTATACCCACCCGCTCGGGGATGGCCTCGCGGGGACCGTGCGCCTCGATTTCCACGAGATCGGCCGCACCTGGTGGGATCCGGCAAACTCCACCTCGCGCAACCCCGTCCCGCTGCTTGACCTGCGGCTCGGACTGCAGGGAGCCCGGTGGACGCTTACACTGTGGTCGAAGAACCTGACCAATACGATCTACAACGCGGAGTTCTCCCCTGGAGGGTTCCTCTGGAGAGCGTTGCCGCGGCGCTATGGCCTCACCTACGAGTACCGCTTCTGATCTGGAGGTGCACCATGACCGCCCTCGCGAAACTGCCTTCCCGGCTCCATCATACGGCCTACGTGACGCACGATCTGGAGGTCACGCGCAGGTTTTACGAGGATGTGATCGGCTTGCCGCTGATCGCCACCTGGTGCGAGGTCGATGAGCTGTTCGGGGCCGAGCGCACGTATTGCCACCTTTTCTTCGGCATCGGCGACGGCGGCGCCCTGGCGTTTTTCAAGTTCGCACGGCCGGAGGATGAGAAGCTCTTCGGTCCGCCCATGCCGGAAACTCCGTTTCATCACATCGCGTTGAGCGTCGATGCCGACACGCAGACGGAAATCGAGGCGCGGCTCGTTGCCGCCGGGTATACGCCGCCGGAGATGTACGTGCTCGAGCACGGCTATTGCCGCTCCGTGTACGTTACCGACCCGAACGGGTTGATTCTGGAATTCACGCGGGATCATCCGCAGGTGGATGAAATTGCCAGGACACGGCGCGCCAGTGCGCACGCGGATCTTCGCCGGTGGCTGGCCGGAGACCATACGTCTAACAATACCTATCGACCGGCGTAGAGCCCGAGCGCCCATGCAACGAAGCACTGATCGCATCCTGACGACTCACGTAGGCAGTCTGCCTCGCACACAAGCTGTTACGGACGTGCTGTTTGCACGGGCAGGCGGCAAGGCGGCCGGTCCGGACTCGCCGGCGATCATTGCGAGTGCGGTGCGCGAGGTCGTGCGGCGCCAGGTCGATGCCGGTATTGATATCGTCAGTGACGGCGAGATGAGCAAGATCAGCTATGCGACGTACGTGTCCGATCGATTTTCCGGGTTCGACGGGGATGCCCCTCGCGAGCCCGGCCAGGATCTTACGGAGTTCCCGGGACTCCTGAAGAAGCTGGCCGACAGAGGCGCGACCGCGAAGTACCGCAGGCCCCGCTGCGTAGGGCCCGTTCGACGCGAGAATGGCGACCCTTTGAGCGCCGACCTTGCGAACCTGCGGGCGGCGGTGAGCGCGGCGGCCCCGCTCGAGGCCTTCCTGAACGCGGCCTCTGCGGGCGTGGTCGCCTTGTTCCAACCGAACGATTTCTACGCCACGCAAGACGAGTACCTTTCGGCGGTCGCCGAGGCGCTGAGGGGCGAGTACGAGGCGATCGTGGATGCGGGCTTCCTGCTTCAGATCGACGCGCCTGATCTGGGCATGGGCCGGCACACGATGTACCGGGACCGCAGCGTGGAGGAATTCCTGAGCATGGCGTCGATGCACATCGAGGTGCTCAACCATGCGCTTCGGAACGTTGCCGCGGACCGGGTGCGCATGCACGTCTGTTGGGGCAATTACGAGGGCCCGCATCACCACGACGTTCCGCTCGAGCGGCTATTGCCGGTGGTGCTGCGGGCGAAGCCCCAGGGTCTGCTGTTCGAGGGCGCCAATCCCAGGCATGCCCACGAATGGGCGGTGTTCAAGGATGCGAGCCTTCCGGAGGACAAGATACTGATCCCCGGGGTCATCAGCTCGACCACCAATTACATCGAGCACCCGCTGCTGGTGGCGGAGCGGATCGAGAGGCTCGCTTCCATCGTCGGACGGGAGCGGGTGATCGGCGGCAGCGATTGCGGCTTCGGAACGTTCGCCGGCTTCGGGCCCGTCGAGCCCGAGATCGCGTACTTGAAGCTCTCCGCCCTGGTCGAGGGCGCCCGGATCGCGAGCGAGAGACTCTGGCGCGCCTGAGCGCCGGTGGCGGCCGGGGCCGCCGTCCGTATTCACGCATGTCCGCCATGCCGCCGCAATGGTGTCCGTCATCATCCCGGAATCGCGTCCGTCATGGACCGGCGCACGAAAGTGCGGCGCAACCGTGGCAAACGAGTCTGCCGGCGCCATGAGCGGCCGGCTCAGGCGAGCGTCCCGTCTCGGGCCACCGGTCAAGGGATTGCGGCCGGCATGCTCGCTCCGAGGCGGGTGGCGCAGCCCGTCGGTCGCCAATCCCCCTGTCGCCGGGAGGGAATCCTCGGGCGCGCCGACCTCGCCATCCTGTGATCGATTTTCAGCTCACAGCCGTCCAGGCGAGGGTGCCCACGCAGCCGGCGAGCTTTCCTGGCGAACTCTCGGGCCTCGCCGGCAGTCGAACGTGCGCTTGGAACGGGCTCTGAACGCAATCATTAGGCACGGCGGCTTGAGATCATGGTCAGGATATCCAGCAAGTTGAGAGTCGAGGAGGCTCTGCAGCGGCTCGATCGGCTGCTCGCCGGCGCGAGGGAGGCGGAGTCGCTGGCCGGGGAGAGGGACGGAAGGACGTTTTCCATGATGCGTGCGCAGCGCCACGGAAAGGACGTCCTGCGGCCGCAACTCTCAGGAATCATCGAGCCGGCGGAGGCAGGCTGTGCCATAAGGGGCGAGTTCAGATTCTGCCGCAGGGCCAGGATTGGCCTGCGATTATGGTTCGCCTTCGGTGGACTATGGACCGTGACGTCGATGCTGGTGGGCTTTCGCATGGGCCTGCACTCACTGTGGGTGCTTCCGGCGGTGGGCGTCGCGATGGTATTGATGGGGGCCGTATCCGTGCAATTTGCCACCGCTTACTACAACCGCGATCGAGAGTGGCTCGTAAAGCTTCTCTGCGAAGAGCTCGGTAACTGAAGTCACGGGCGTCGCTGCGCAAGACGCTGCCCGCGACGACAATCAATTCCCCGGCTGCATGAGAGGTTGGGGCGCCCGCCGATGGTCATGGCCGGATGAGGGGCCCGGCCCGCATTTCCGTGCCACCGGCCCCGAAGTCACCCCTGAAGTCACCCCCGAAGTGGCCAGGCTCCTGTTTGTACTGCGGAGGGACAATGAGCCGGGTCGAGATGGTGGCGCAGTTCGGTCTCAAAGGTGACTTTGCAGGACGAGTCTTTTC
>JAJZLX010000681.1:20198-29484 GCA_021850555.1 Pseudomonadota bacterium
TCCAGGCTCATACCTCGTTGGACAAGACTGGACGTTGCCCATCTCAACGTATTGAGTAAAAATGCTCAACGCGGTGAGCAAAAAGAAGACCGGGTCCGACGTCCCCAGGCGGCCGTGCTCGCCGAGCGGCTGGCCGCGCCGCGCCGATTTCTGCACGTCGTCGCCGGCCCGCGCCAGGTCGGCAAGTCGACCCTGGTCCAGCAGGTCACCGAGGAGCTGCGCCTGCCGGTCCGCTACGCCAGTGCAGACGAGCCGACACTCCGGGGTGCGGACTGGATCCGCCAGCAATGGGAGGCGGCGCGCCTGGAGGCATCGCGCGACGCTGGCGCATCCGGGGACTGCGGCCTTCGCGGCAACATTCAAGGTTAAGCGTACACTGCTCGTCGGCGGCGATGGCATCGCGGTCGAAGATTTCCTGATCCGGCCGGTCCTCGACTGGCTGGCGCACCGACAGTAAAGGAACGAGATGGCACGACGACAGGCGATGGACTCGAAGCGAGCGGCACGGAACAGCGCTCCGGACTCTATCGAGGCTCTGCGAACTGCTTTGCGCCAATTTGCCGCGCAGCGCGACTGGGATCAATTCCATTTCCCGAAGAATCTGGCGATCGCACTCAGCGTGGAGGCGGCCGAGCTGCTCGAGCACTTTCAGTGGATGCCGGATCAGGAATCGTCCGAGCTGCCGTCCGGCAAGCGAGCCGAGGTGCGAGCAGAGCTTGCGGACGTGCTGCTCTACCTGATCCGACTGGCCGACAAACTCGACATCGACCTGTTGTCCGCGGCAGCGGACAAGATGGTGGTCAATGCGAAGAAGTACCCGGTGCATAAAGCGCGGGGCACCAGCAAGAAATACACGGAACTCTGACGGCGTGATCGTTTACCAAAACAATAAAATGGGATTTCTCCACGACACGTTCAGCAAGGACATCGAGGACCTGGTCCTGCAGGACTTCAGGGCGCGTACCGGCAGAGCCGTGGCACGATCGGAGGTGCGATCCTGGAAGGAATCGCTCGTCGCCGTGGCCAAGGTCCTGCACGATGAGGCAATTCCCGGGGACTGCGGGATTGCCATCGAATACGGCATTCCGCAAACCTCGAAGCGGATTGATGTCATCATCACTGGAGAAAGCGGCGAGCGCGTCGAGCAGCTGATCATCATCGAGCTCAAACAGTGGCAGAGGGCTCGCAAGACGGATAGGGACGGTATTGTCAGTACGCGCTTTGCGCAAGGCGAAGCCGACGTCAGTCATCCGTCTTATCAGGCGTGGTCGTACGCGTCGCTCCTCAAGAGCTTCAACGAGACGGTGTACGATGGAGGGGTGGCGCTTCATCCGTGCGCGTACTTGCACAACTACACGGATGACGGGGTGCTGACGGATTCCTTTTATGCGCATTACCTGTCTCTCGCGCCAATCTTCCTGAAGGGGGAGCGGGAAAGGGCGAGGCTGCGGGAATTCCTGAAGCAGCACGTCCGGTACGGAGATCGACGATCGTTGCTGTACCGGATCGAGAATGGCCGGATCCGGCCTTCGAAAGGGCTGGTCGAGAGTCTCAACGGCATGCTGGCCGGCAAGCCCGAATTCGTTTTGGTGGACGACCAGAAGGCGGTTTATGAAACGGCATTGTCCACGGCGACACAGGCTGCCGCCCATTCAAAGCAGGTCGTAATCATCGAAGGCGGACCCGGCACCGGAAAGTCGGTGGTCGCGATCAACCTGCTGGTGGCCCTGACTGGGCGGCGTCTGGTGGCGAAATACGTTACGAAGAACGCCGCACCACGCGAAGTATTCGAAAGCGTTCTGGCTGGAACGCAGCGGAAATCCCAGATCTCGAGCCTGTTTTCCGGATCGGGAAAGTTCACGGAGACGCACGTGAATACATTCGATGCGCTGATCGTGGACGAGGCGCACCGGCTCAACGAGAAATCCGGACTCTACGGCAACCGCGGCAACAATCAGATTCAGGAGCTCATCGGCTCGGCGAAGTGCTCGATCTTCTTTCTGGATGAAGACCAGCGGGTGACCTTCAAGGACATCGGGGAGAGGGCTGAGATCGAGCGCTTCGCGCGCGCAGCAGGAGCGCGTGTCACCACCTTGCGGCTTGCCTCGCAGTTCCGGTGCAATGGGTCGAATGGCTATCTGGCATGGCTCGACGACACTCTCGGAATCCGGCCGACCGCCAACGACAAGCTCGACCGTGATGAGTTTGATTTTCGGATCTTTGGGTCTCCTGAGCACCTGCGGCGCGAGATCGTGGAACGGAACCGAAGCCGCAATAAGGCCCGGATGGTGGCCGGTTATTGCTGGGACTGGCGAAGCCGGAAGAATCCCGCAGTCGGGGACGTCGAGATCCCGGAGCACGGCTTTGCAATGCGGTGGAATCTTACGAAGGACGGCGGATTGTGGATGGTTGCGCCGCAGTCCGTGAACGAGATCGGCTGCATACACACATGTCAGGGTCTGGAAGTGGACTACATCGGGGTGATCGTGGGCCCGGACCTCGTCCTGCGGGGAGGGCGCGTGACGGCACAGCCCCGAGCGCGGTCCTCGCATGATAAGTCATTGAGCGGCTACAAGAGCCTGTTGAAGACCGACCCTGCCGAGGCGGAGCGAAAGGCCGAGCTGATCATCAAAAACACGTATCGAACGCTGATGACCCGAGGGATGAAGGGGTGTTACGTATACTTCATGGACAAGGCCCTGGAGCAGTTCGTGAGAGGTCGCCTGGCTCACGGCTCAAAGGGTACTGAGGAATTGCGCAAGGTCGCTGAACCCGTCCTGCCGTATGGCGTCGAGCCCGACTCCGACAGCAACTGATGCGCTACCGGTCGGTCAACCGGAGCGGAGTCTTTTGCCGGGAAATCGAGGTTGGGCGCCGCCGGCCACGAGGGACAGGCTCTGCCGTGCCGGTACAGCTCGGCGCCCTCCATCTTCGCCGGTCCGGCTCCGGCGTTGGTCACGGTGTACGTGTCCACAGTCTGTGTCCGCGTGCTCGAGCTGCGGATCGACGTGTATTCGTCGTGGGAAGACTGCTCCACGAGCGGCCAGGCGTTCTCGGTGACGAGCCGGTGCTGCGCGGCTACGGGCTGCTGGTTGGTCTGCTCGGTGCCGTACGCGACCCACGGGGAGACCGCGGCGATGATGATCTCGCGCCGCTCGCCAGCACGCTTTCGGCCCAGTGGCGCTCGAGCAGCGACGGCAGGCCCTTTTCGGACATGTGACCCCCTCTTGCTCCGTGTGACGCCGGCGCAAACGCGCCGTGATTTCATTCTGCGTTCTGCACCTGCTCGCGCATCTGCTCGATGGTGACCTTCATGTCCACCGCGGTGCGGGTGGTCTCCAGGTCCTGGGACTTCGAGGAGAGGGTGTTGGCCTCGCGGTTGAGCTCCTGCATCAGGAAGTCGAGCCGGCGGCCGGCGGGCTCGTCGGCGGCGACGACACGTCGCACTTCCGAGATGTGCCCGGTCAGGCGCTCGAGCTCCTCGTCCACGTCAAGCCTCTGCAGCAGCAGCGCGATTTCCTGCTCCAGGCGGTCCTGATCCACGGCGGAGGCAAGCTCCTTGACCCGATCGCGCATGCGGTTGGTGAGCCGGGCCTGGATCTCGGGCAGCCGCCCCTGGACCTGCTTGACGAGCGCCTCCAGGGCGCCGCAGCGCTGCTCGAGCACTTCGCGCAGCTTCTGGCCCTCGCGCGCCCGGGCCGCCTTGAGCTCCTCCGTCGCGCCATCGAACAGCGCCCGGGCCGCGGCCAGCAGCTCCTCTCCGCCCGCGGTCACGTCCTTCAGCACTCCGGGCCAGCGCAGGACCTCGAGGAGGTTGACCGAGCCGACCGGAATGACCCGTTCCAGCTCATCGAGCCGGGCCGTCAGCCGCTCGAGCACCTGCGGGTCGACCTCCAGGCTGCCCGCCGCCTGCGCCGCCCGGTAAATGATAGTGCAGTCGACCTTGCCGCGGCGCACGTCGCGCGAAAGCCGCTGCCGCAGCTCGCCCTCGAGGGAGCGTAGCTCTTCGGGCAGCCGGAAGCCGGCCTCGAGGAAGCGGTGATTGACGCTGCGCAGCTCGCACACGAGGGTTCCCCAGGGGCCGGAAGTCTCGCGCCGGGCAAAGCCTGTCATGCTGGCAATCATGGTAAACGCTACGCCGACGGCGCCCCGGAATGCTATAAAGCGGACCCCGAAGCTTAACACTTGCGCAGATCTCCTTTGCGGATCGAATATGCCGACGTCAGCCTCGTGGGCGGACGCGCGGAGAACCAGGACAGGGTCACGGTCGCCGTCGCGGAACATGCGGCGCTGCTGGTCGTCGCCGATGGGATGGGTGGATACGCCGATGGCGCGCACGCCGCCGAAGTCACGCGACAGGTCGTGCTGGAGGCCTTCGGGCGCACGCCGCAGCCGCTTTTCGATCCCATGGGCTTCCTCCACCTGATCCTCGGCCGCGCGCACGAAGAGGTGGTGAAGTTGGGAGCGTCCCTGCCGATCGATCGGCGCCCGCGGGCCACATGCGCGCTGTGCCTCGTCCAGCAGGGGGCATCGTGGTGGGCGCATGTCGGCGACAGCCGCATCTACCACATTCGCGGTGGCACGCTGCTCGAGCGCAGTCGCGACCACAGTCACGTGGAAGGGCTGCTGCGCGAGGGGCTGATCACCGCCGAGCAGGCTCAGGTCCATCCCCAGCGCAACTATGTCGAGTGCTGTCTCGGCGGGGTCCCGATCCTGCCGGACATGGCGATCACCCGTCGCAGGCCACTGGCGCCTGACGACGTGCTGCTGGTGTGCAGCGACGGCCTGTGGGGTCCGCTCAAGGACGACGAGCTGGCAACGGGGCTGGGCTCCGGTATGCCGCTGCGCGAGGGGCTGCAGGAGCTGGCTCGCAACGCCGTGAGCCGCAACGGGGCCGCGAGCGACAATACCTCCGCCGCCGCCTTGCGCTGGCTGGACGAGCCGCGCGGGCGCAACGGCTAGTGCGAGAGACACTCGAGCTGTCGTGCAGCCAACGCTGCGCAGCCTGATGACCGGCACGGATAGTTGCAGAGAGACGTGAGAGAGATGCCCTGGGCGAGTGGGCGAGCCGCGCGAGCGGCGAGCGCCCGGACACGAAGTCCGGGCCGGATGGCCTGCCGCCGGGATGGCCAGTGCGGACAATGGTAGAGAGACAATAGAGACATGATCCGACCCAGCGGACGTTCCCCCGATCAAATGCGGCCCGTGAGCTTCTCGCGCCGCTTCGCCAAGCACGCCGAGGGCGCCGTGCTGGTCGAGTTCGGCGACACCCAGGTGCTGTGCACCGCCAGCGTCGAGGAGAGCGTGCCCGCATTCTTGCGCGGCAAGGGCCAGGGGTGGGTCACCGCCGAATACGGCATGTTGCCGCGTTCCACCCACACCCGCTCGGCGAGGGAAGCGGCACGCGGCAAGCAGGGCGGCCGCACGCTCGAGATTCAGCGGCTCATCGGCCGCTCGCTGCGCGCGGTGACCGACCTCAAGGCCCTCGGCGAGCGCACCATTACCGTGGACTGCGACGTGCTGCAGGCCGACGGGGGCACGCGCACCGCCTCCATCTGCGGCGGCTATGTGGCGCTCGCCCAGGCGTGCCGGCTGCTTGCCAAGCGGCGGCTGATCTCGGCCAGCCCCCTGCACGGCCAGGTGGCGGCCATCTCGGTTGGCCTCGTCGGCGGGGTCGCGGTGCTGGATCTCGATTACCGGGAGGACTCGCAGGCCGAGGTCGACATGAACGTGGTGATGAATGACGGCGGCGCATTCATCGAGCTGCAAGGCACCGCCGAAGGGCACGCGTTCCGCCGGCACGAGCTCGACACCATGCTCGCGCTCGCGGCCGGCGGCATCGAGAAGCTGTTGTCCCTGCAGGGGCAGGCGCTGGAGCGGTGACCGAGGCTACGAGGGTGTTTCCTACCAGCGCGCAACGCCGCCATCCGTATGCGGTCTGCGCATCGGCGGGTCCCGTGGGTCCTGCGCGCAGCACATGAAAATAATTCTGGCCAGTGGCAATGCCGGCAAGCTGCGGGAGATCGGCGCACTGCTGGCCCCGCACGGGCTCACGCTCGTTCCTCAGAGTGCCTTCGGGATAACCCCGCCCCCGGAGACCGGCACGACCTTCCTCGAGAACGCACTGCTCAAGGCCCGCCACGCCGCGCAACTCACCGGATTGCCGGCGCTCGCGGACGATTCCGGGATCGAAGTGGATGCGCTGAACGGCCGGCCCGGCGTGTATTCCGCCCGTTTTGCGGGCGAGGGGGCCGGCGACGAGGACAATCTCCGCAAGCTCCTCACCGACCTCGAGGGGGTACCTGAGGAGCGCCGGCAAGCCCGCTACCGGTGTGTGATCGCCCTGGTCCGGCGTCACGATGATCCCGAGCCGCTCATCGCTCACGGGACATGGGAAGGTCGGATCGCGCAGGCTCCCCGGGGCTCGGGAGGCTTCGGCTACGACCCGATCTTTCTGCCGGCCGGCTCGCAGCGCACCGCGGCCGAGCTCGATGCGGCCGAAAAGAACGCGGTCAGCCATCGCGGGCAGGCGCTGCGGGCATTGGCATCCGGTGCCCGCGCGCTCCTCGAGCACTCCCCCGGCGAGCCGTCCAGCGGGTCCGGGGCTCGGGGCCGGCTGTTCGTGCTGGCCGCCCCCTCCGGCGCTGGCAAGACTTCGCTCGTCCGGGCGCTGCTTCAGCGCATGCCGAGCCTGCAGCTGTCCACGTCGCACACCACCCGGCCTCGGCGTCCCACCGAGACCCCCGGCCGGGAGTACTACTTCGTCACCGTGGCGGAATTCGAGAGGATGGTGAACGAAGGCCGCTTCCTCGAGCACGCCCGGGTTTTCGACAATTGCTACGGCACCGCCCGTGAGCCGGTCGAGGAGAAGCTCGCGCAGGGCGCGGACGTGGTGCTCGAGATTGACTGGCAGGGCGCCCGCCAGGTCCGGGCGGCCATGCCCTCCTGCCTGACCGTCTTCGTACTGCCGCCGTCCCGGGAGTCCCTGGAGCAGCGGCTGCGCGGACGGGCCACGGATTCCGCCGAAGTGATCGCCCGCCGGCTGCGCGATGCGGTGAGCGACATGTCCCATTGGAATGAGTTCGACTACGTCGTAGTGAACGACGATTTCGAGCGTGCGGTGGCGGACCTGATGCGGATCGTGGGCGGCGGCGGCGAGGCGCTTCTAGCGGGCCGGCCGGAACTGGCCCCGCTCCTCGAGCAGCTGCTGGCCTGATCGCCCCTCTTTGCCGTACAATACGGCTTCCTTGCGCGCTGGCCGCGCCCTTTAACCACCGGTTTCCAGATCGCCATGGCTCGAATCACCGTCGAAGACTGCCTGCAAAACGTCGATAACCTCTTCCAGCTGGTGATTCTGGCGGCCCAGCGGGCTCGACGCATCGCCAATGGCGCCGAGCCGACCGTACCGCTGGAGAACGACAAGCCGACCGTCGTCGCGTTGCGCGAGATCGCCGCCGGCAACGTCACGGTGGATATGCTTCGCGAGCCCGAGCCGCCTGCGGCCGAGTCCGTCCCCGCCGTTTCGGAGCTGGACATGCAGTCCGCCTTCCGCGCTCCGCAATTTGGCCTGGGAGATTGATACCGGGGACCGGTATGCCCCAGTGAACGTATGGACTATGCGTCTTCTCTCCTGGGGCTGCTTCCCGGCGGAAGGCGTACTCCCGGGCTGAAGGAGCTGCTGGCTACGGTCGGCAGCTATCTGCCGCCGGAGCAGGTCGAGCGCGTCCGCGAAGCCGCTGAGTTTGGCGCTTCGGCCCACCAGGGGCAGAAGCGGCTCTCGGGCGAGCCTTTCATCGCGCACCCCGTGGCCACCGCGGCGATCCTCGCCGACCTGCATCTCGATCCCGACACGCTCGTCGCCGCCATCCTTCACGACGTCATCGAGGACACCCCGACGCCGAAGGATCAGCTGGCTGCGCGCTTCGGCGCCGATGTGGCGGAGCTGGTCGACGGGGTGACCAAGCTCGATGCCATCCAGTTCAAGAGTCGCGAGGAGGCCCAGGCGGAATCCTTCCGCAAGATGCTGCTCGCCATGGTGCGCGATCTGCGCGTCATCCTGGTCAAGCTCGCCGATCGCACGCACAACATGCGCACCATCGACGCGATGCCGCCGCACCGGCGGCGCGCGATCGCGCGCGAGACGTTGGACATCTACGCGCCCATCGCCGAGCGATTGGGCCTGTACAGCCTGAAACTCGAGCTCGAGGAACTCGGTTTCCAGGCGCTGTATCCGCAACGCTACCGGGTGTTGGAGCGCGCGCTGCGCAAGGCGGGCGGCAACCAGAGGGAATTCCTGAAGAAGATCGCGCGGCAGCTGTCCGCCTCGCTCGAGAAGCGCGACATCCGCGCCCGAGTCGAGATGCGTGAGAAGCACATCTACAGCATCTACAAGAAAATGCTGCGCAAGCGCGCCTCGCTCGCCGAGATCGTCGATGTCTACGGCCTGCGCATCGTCGTCGACGAGTTCGACACCTGCTACCGCGCCCTCGGGGTGGTGCACTCGGTGTTCAAGCCCATGCCCGGCCGGTTCAAGGACTACATCGCCATCCCGCGGGTGAACGGCTACCAATCGCTCCATACGACGCTCTTCGGCCCCAACGCCGTGCCGATCGAGGTGCAGATCCGCACGGAGGACATGGACCGCGTGGCCGAATCCGGCATCGCCGCGCACTGGAAGTACAAATCCGGCGGCAGCGCCGAATCGATGCAACAGGAGCGCGCGCGGGAGTGGCTGTCGGGGCTGGTGGAGCTTCAGGAAGACGGCACTTCGGAGGAGTTCCTGGAGAGCGTCAAGGTCGATCTGTTCCCCGACAAGGTGTATGTCTTCACTCCCAAGGGCAAGATCCTGAGGCTTCCGAGCGGCGCGACGGTGGTCGATTTTGCCTATGCGGTGCATACCGACGTCGGCAACCGTTGCGTTGCGGCCAAGGTCGACCGACGCCTGACGCCGCTGCGCACCGTGCTGCGCAATGGCCAGACGGTGGAGATCATCATCGCCAAGGGCGCAGTGCCCAACCCCGCGTGGGTCGGCTTCGTCGTCACCGCCAAGGCACGCAGCGCCATCCGCCACTACCTGAAGGGCTTGCGGCGCACCGAGGCGATCGAGCTCGGCCAGCGGCTGCTCTCGCAGGCGCTCGCGGAGTTTCACCTGTCCCTGGAGGATGTCAGCCCGCAGACCCGCGAGGCGATGGTCGGTGAGCTCGGCATGAAGAACATCGATGATCTGTACGAGAGGATCGGCCTCGGAGAGCGCCTGGCGCCGCTCGTGGCGCGCCGCCTGCTGCCC
>JAJZLX010000278.1 GCA_021850555.1 Pseudomonadota bacterium
GGCTCCACGATGGAGCGGGTGTCCTCGAACACGTCCTGGATGGCTGCGCAGATCTCATCGTTGTCGAGCAGCACGATCTCATCGACGTGCCGGCGGCACAGCTCGAATGTCTCCTCGCCGACGCGCTTGACGGCCACTCCATCGGCGAAAATGCCTACCCGCTCGAGCGTCACACGTCGTCCGGCCTTGAGCGACTCGTACATTCCGGCGGCATCTTCCGGCTCCACGCCGATGATACGGATGGCCGGGTAGAGATACTTCACGTAGACCGAGATGCCGGCGATGAGACCGCCGCCGCCTACGGGCACGAACAGAGCATCGAGGTTGCCGCCCGTCTGGCGGATCAGCTCCACAGCGATGGTGCCCTGACCGGCGATGACGTCGGGGTCGTCGAAGGGGTGGACGAACACGAGGTTGCGCTCTCGCGCCAGCTGCAGCGCGTGCTCGCACGCCGTATCGTAATCATCGCCGTGCAGCACGACCTCTCCGCCGAGGTCCATCACCGCCTGGATCTTGATCCGGGGAGTGGTCTGGGGCATCACGACCACGGTGGTGATGCCGCGCTTGCGCGCAGCCAGCGCCACACCTTGGGCGTGATTGCCTGCCGAGGCGCATACCACGCCGCGCTGCGCCGCCGAGTCGGACAGGCGGGCGATGCGGTTGGAGGCGCCACGCAGCTTGAAGGAGAACACCGGCTGGAGGTCTTCTCGCTTCAGCAGGATGCGATTGCCCAGACGACGTGACAGGCGCTGGGCCTCCTCCAGGGGGGACTCGACCGCGACGTCGTACACGCGCGCCTTGAGGATCTGTTCGATGTAGGGACTGGTCATGGGCGCTTCAGCCGAGGAAGTCCTTGAGCACATCCGCGACCGTCTCCGGAGCGGTCTCGAGCAGCGAGAGATCGCCGGGCAACTCGCGCCGCGCGCGGACCGGCAGGTCGGCCGCCGCTGTGAGCAGTGCCTGCGTCATGTCACGCGGATACAGGAGCAGCGTGGGCTGCGCGATGCGCGCCATCTGCGCGCTGAGCGGATAGTTCCGCTGCCCGGCTTCCGGTGGCAGCGGCATCACGGCTACCCGTCGCACATTGGGTCGCGACAGCGCGAGCTCAACGGCCACCAGGGCACCGAGGCCGCAGCCCAGGACATCCACCTGCCGCAGGCGCATGGCGTCGAGGAAATCCCCGATGGCCGCCGCATGATCGGCGGCGGTGAGCGCCTCCCACGGTCCGTCCGATTGTCCGAAAGCCGGTAGATCCGGCGCAAATGCCGAGCGGTCGGCGCCCATCGCAGCCAGAATGCCTCCGAACATGCGGCCGGTCTGCGCCGCGGCGTGCAGCGCCAGCAGCGGGGTGGCCTCCTCGAAGCCGCCTCCGGCAGGGATCGCGTGATGGACGTGCAACTGGCCGTAAAGGCACTCGAAATAGCTGCGCCGGACACGCGCCGGGGCAGCCGTTTGCGTAGGGGATTGGGATCGCTTTGCCATGGAATGCCACATTGTGCCGCAGAGATGAATCGGGTTTAAGCTATTTGTGAAAGCCGCGAAGGCCGGACCGCAGGAGCTTCACCCATGCGCAACTTAGAAGTCAGATTCAAGCGCGCTCCCGCGACGCCCCGCGAGCTCGAGGTCGTGCCGGCCGAGGCTCCTCGCCTCGCCAACGGCGGTATCCTCTGCCGCGCTCGCTGGCTGGCCGTGGACCCCTTGCGCTCCCGGTTTGAGGGCCCGGCCACACCCGGGGAGGTCGTGCCGGCGCTGGGTGTTTACGAAGTCATTGAATCCCGCAACGACGTGTTCACCGTCGGCCAGTCCGTCGTGCTGGACTGCGGCATGCGCGAGATCTGCGCCAGCGACGGACGCCATGCGTTCGCCCTTCATCCCGGACATTCTCCGCCCTGGACGGCACTCGGGGTATTGGGCCCGCCCGGGATGGCGGCGTATTTTGGCCTGATCGATCTGGCGGGTGTGCGGCCCGGCGAGACCGTGCTGATCGCCGCCGCATCCGGCGTAGCGGGCGCGACGGCGGGTCAGATGGCCGCGATCAAAGGCGCGCGGGCGATCGGCATCGACGATACGGCGGAGAAATGTGCCTGGGCCACCCGACACGCCCGGTTTGCCACCTGTATCAACAGTCGTACGGAGAGTCTCAGCAGGCGCCTCTGGCAGCTCGCTCCACAGGGCTTTGACATCTTCTTCGACGCCGGCAGCGGGGAGCTGCTCGATGCCCTGCTCGCCGGCCAACATTTGGCGCCCGGCGCTCGCGTGATACTCGGTCCGTACGATCCCGGCCATGCGAGCACGGGCCACGAGCATCCCGCAGCGCAGTCCAAGGTGCGGATCCTGCGCCTGAGCCTGCGCGACTATGAGCATCGTCGCGCCGAGTTCTTCAAGGACGCCATCGCCTGGTATGGGGCCGACCGGCTCGTGTGCCGGCAAGATGTGATCGACGGGTTGGAGAGCGCGCCGGCGCAGCTCGACAGAGTGTTGCGTGGCGAGCATTGCGGACAGGTGCTGGTCAAGGTTTGAGGCCCGACCGCGCCCGGCGGGCCGCGAGGGTCCGGGAGCAAGTCCTGTGCATGAAGCCTGTCCCGGTGACCCGCGCGGCAGGGTCAGGCCGCAGAGCGAGGCAACCCACTGCCCGCGGTCAGCGCCTCATGCCGGGCGCCGTCGCGCGACTTTGCGCTTCACTGCCTTCGTGCCCTTGCGCTGGCGGGTGGATTTCCTGCCCGAGCCGGCTCCCGCCGTCTTCTTCAGCTTCACGCTCTTGCGAGCCGGAGCCTTGGCCGCCGAGCGCCTGGCTGCGACCTTGCGGGCCGGGGCCTTGGCCGTCGAGCGCCTGGCTGCGACCTTGCGGGCCGGAGCCTTGGCCGTCGAGCGCCTGGCTGCGGCTTTGCGGGCCGGGGCCTTGGATCTGACCGGCTTCGCCTTGGCCTTCGCCTTGGCCTTGGGACGAGGGGCGGCCTTGGATCCAGCGGCACGGGTGGGCGGCCGCTTCACGGCGCGCTTGCCGGCGGGGGGACGCCGGACAACCTTGCCGGCTTGCGAGGCGCCTGCCTTATGCGTCTCATGCAGCGCGATGGCGCCTCCCTGCGGATCGAGAATCCGGGCGACCCGATAGCCGCCAGGCACTTCCCGCGGCTCCTGGACGATCTGACCACCGGCTGCCCGGGCGCTGGCCACCGTGCCGTCGAGGTCGTCGACCTTGACATAGACCAGCCAGTACGGGGGCCTGGAAGGGTCCTGAAGCCGGTAGATGCCCCCGATCCTCGCGCCCTCGCGCTCGATGATCTGGTAGAAGTTGCCGGCGCCCAAATCATGGGCTTCCCCTCTGCTCCAACCGAACAGCTCCGAATAGAAATCGAACGCGCCCTGAGGGTCGGAGGTGGCGAGCTCGTGCCAGGAGAACTGCGAGATCACCCCGGAGGCGGCGGCGTCCTCGGGCGCTGGCGCGGACGGGGTGAAGACCGCGAAGACTGCGCCTTGCGGGTCTGCAAGCACGGCGAAACGGCCGATGGCCGGGATGTCGAGCGCGTCCTTGACGACTCTGCCGCCCAGGCGCTGGGCCGCCTGCACCGTGGCATCAACGTCGGGCGTGCCCAAGTAGACGAGCCAGCTCGGCGGCATGCCGCCCGTGCGGGTCTCCTCGGTCTGGGCCATCAGCCCGCTCACCCCGACCTCCCCGCTCATCCACATCGTGTAGCCGGGCACGCTCGAGGGTTGCGCCTTCCAGCGAAACACCTCGGCGTAGAACGCCTCCGCGCCCCGGGGGTCGGTCGTCATCAACTCGTGCCAGACGAACAGTCCTCGAATCTCGGCGTTACTCATGGCGAGCTTCCCCTTGCTTGCGTCGTTACGCGTATGCGGACTGGGTTTGAAATCGGGCGATTCCAACTGCGTACATTGTGCGCCGTCCCGCGCCGCAGTTCCACTGGCGCCTCAGCGCGCGGCGATCGCCACGAACTCCCCTTCGAACGCGCACATCCGCTCGTCCCGGTAGAGGAGTTCCGCGGTCAGACTGATGCGGGCTCGGCCCCGCCGTCCGAGCAGGGTGCGGAAGCGCTCCCAGGCAGCCGCATCGGCAAAGCGGCAGCGGGCCTCGAAGCTCCCCGGGATGGGTCGCTGGTATTCCATGCGGCTGCGCTGGATGACCACGCGCGCGCGCAGCCCCTCGCCGGTGAGTCGAAGGTGCAACAGGGCCCAGGCCGCCAGTGTGGCCACCGATGCGGCGCTGCCGCCAAACACCGTCTCGCTGTGGTTGATGTTCGGGGCGAGGGGGGCCGTGAGCCGCACGCAATCGGCCGCCGCATGCGCAACGCGCACCCCCATGGCCGCGGAGAGTGGAATTTGCTCGTGCAGGTAGCGCTCGATCAGCGCCTCGGGGCTCTCGGTCGGCATGCCGGCTGCGCCGGGGATGGAGCCGGCCGCTACCAGCTGCCGACGTTTTGCATCGATTTCCACGGCTCGGCCGGCGGCAGGGGCTCGCCGCGCTGCAACAGCTCGATCGAGATCGCATCCGGCGAGCGCACGAAGGCCATGTGGCCGTCGCGGGGGGGGCGGTTGATCACGACGCCGTGCTCTTGCAGGCGCGCGCAGGCCGCGTAGATGTCATCGACCGCGTAGGCGAGATGGCCGAAATTGCGACCGCCCGTGTAATTCTCCGGATCCCAGTTGTAAGTGAGCTCAACCTGCGCCGAATCGTCGCCGGGGGCGGCCAGGAACACCAGCGTGTAGCGGCCCTGGGGATAGTCCTTGCGCGAGAGCTCCCGCAGGCCGAGCGCATCGCAGTAGAAGCTCAGCGAGGCGGCAAGATCGGTCACTCGAACCATGGTGTGCAGGTATTTCACGGGCAGATCCTCCTGGGGGAGCCTAGAACATTTCCGAGGGTCCTGGCGGCTTGATATCCACCTTGTTGCGCGAGGGAATGAAATCCCCCGTGATCATCTCCTCGTAGGTCTGGCCCGGCCCGACCATGGGATACACCCCCGCATCGGGATCGATCATCACCTCGAGGAAGGCGGGTCCCGGGGAGCCGAGGAATTCCGCCACCACCCGCGGCACGTCCTCTTTCCGGTCCAGGCGCACCGCGTACGGGAAACCGTCGGCCTGGGCGGCCTTGATGAAGTCCTTCTTGTGCAGCGAGCGATCGCTCGCCGAGAGCCGTCCCTTGAAGAACAGCTTCTGCCACTGCTTGACCATGCCGTCGCCGAAGTTGTTGAGCACCACGATCTTGATCGGCAGGTCGTAGGTGGTGACGGTCTCGAGCTCGCCGAGGTTCA
>JAJZLX010000431.1 GCA_021850555.1 Pseudomonadota bacterium
CCCGTTCTCCCTGCGACTGTGGTAATGCCTTTGCTCGAGCGGAAAGATGTCTACCACGTCACCCGCACGTTCTTGAACTGCCATGGATCGGTCACATCGACATCCTCCGGGAACAGCCGCCCGCGCTCGTGCAGGGGCGTCCAGTCGGTGTAGCGCCCGACCACCTGTCCCAGATAGGGCATGCAGACCTCAAGGTTGCGCCTGAAATCCATCTCATCGGGCTCGACGATGCCGCGGTTGGGATTCTCCATGGCCCAGATGACGCCCGAGAGCACCGCCACGGTAACCTGCAGGCTGGTGGCGTTGTTGAATGGGGCAAGCCGGCGAGCCTCCTCGATCGAAAGCTGCGAGCCGTACCAGTAAGCATTTTTTTTGTGCCCGGCGAGCAGCACGCCGAGCTCGTCCATGCCGCCGGTAATGTCGTCCATCAGGATGCGCTGTCGCTCCTGCTGCACATAGTTGCGCCCGGCGAGCTCGTGCACCGACATCACTGCGGCATCGCAAGGATGATAGGCGTAGTGCACCGTCGGGCGATACGCCGCCTGCGAGCCCTCTCGCACCGTCAGATAGTCGGCGATGGAGATCGCCTCGCCGTGGGTGATGCAGAACCCGTGGAAATGGCCGGCGAGCGGCGTCCAGGTGCGCACGCGGGTGCCGGCGCCCGGTTGCATCAGGTAAATCGCGGAGAGGCTCCCGGACTCGTGTCGCTTGCCGTCGCGCGGAAAGTTGCGCTCGTGCGTGCCCCACCCCATCTCACTCGGCTGCGATCCCTCGCTCACGAAGCCGTCGATCGACCAGGTGTTGACGAACTCCCCGGGGCGCTTGGGCAGGCTGGAAACCTGCGTGTCGCGCTCGGCGATGTGGATGACCTTGACGCCGAGGCGGCGCGCCAGCTCGCCCCACTCGGCACGTGAGGCCGGGGCGCCGGCCTCAAGCCCGGTGTCGGCCGCGATGTCCAGCAGCGCCTGCTTGACGAGATGCGACACGAGACCGGGATTGGCGCCATGTGTCAGCACCGCGGTAGGGGCGCGCTCGTTGCCCTGTCGCAGCGCCAACGCCTCCTCGCGCAGCGCGTAGTTGGTGCGACGGCCGGCCGGCACCGTCGGGTCGGTGTAGCCGCCCGGCCAAGGCTCGATGCAGGTATCGAGGTACATCGCGCCTTTTTCCCAGCACAGCCTCACCAGCGCCAGGCTTGACACATCCACCGAAACGTTGATGAGAAAATCGCCGCGGCCGAGCAGCGGTCCAAGCACCCGCCGATGGTTCTCGCGGGTGAGCCGCTCCTGGATGAAGCGGACGCCGTAGCGCCCCGCCTCGGGCCGGCCCTTGTCCTCCGCGGTCACGATGGTGATACGCTCGGGAGGAACGCCGATGTGCCGCAGAATCAGAGGCAGAACGCCCTGCCCGATGCTGCCAAAACCGACAAGGAGAATACGGCCGGGAAATTCGACGTGAATCTTGTGCTCGCTCATGGTACCTGGAAACGTTCAAACAAAATCGGAGCGGCAGCGGCGCGCCGCTCCCCGAGGCCGCAGGTTACCACAAGCTTGGCGATCGGCCTTAACGCGCGCCGGCCTTAACGCCAGTGCGGCGGATAGGTGCGCTCGTATCCGGGAAGCCCCTCGATGCGCGCGAGCCACCGTCCGAGGGCCGGATAGTTCACCTCCACGGGCATGAAGCGCGAGGCGAGCTCGGCGGCCGAAGGCCGCTCGAGCGCACGTTTCAGCAGCTGAATGCCGGGGAAGATCACCATGTCGACCGCCGAGAATCGCTCGCCGACCACCCAGTCGGACTTCGACAGGCGCCCCTCGATGGTGCGCGCCTCGCTCGCCACGGCGTGCATGGCCTGCGTGATCTCCTCGCTGCGCAGATCCGCGTTCCCACTGAACACCGCGCGTGTGATCGTCGAGACGTGCGGCTCGATGTAAGCCTGGTACTCGCAGATCACACGCATGATGGTGCCGGCCTCCTCGGCATTGCGACCGAAGATGGGCGGGTCGGGATACTTCAGGTCCAGGTAGTAGAGGATGGCGAGCGACTCGAAGCAGACGTACTCGCCGTCCCTCAGAACGGGCAGCCGCCCACGGGGATTCATCTGCAGCATCTGCGGAGATTTGTGCTCCTGCCGCGAGAACTCCAGCAGTCGGCCGATGTACGGCAGGCGCTTGTACTCGAGCGCCAGCAGTACTCGCCATGCATAGGGGCTCCCGCTGCCCCAGTAGACCTCGATCGCCATCACTGCCTCGTTGAGGATATGCTGCGATTGTACCTATTGGGAGGCGCGGCGCGGACTCCTGTCGCGCCCGCGCCGGCGGCGGGCACTTCCCCGTGCCCACGCTGGTCACATGCAGGCGATGGGCAACGACCGGGAGGATCGGGATGTTCGATACGCTGATCGCGCCGAGCCGGCTCGCGGCCCACCTGGACGAGCCCGGGTGGATCGTCATCGATTGCCGCTTCGATCTGGAGCGACCCCGCTGGGGCGAGGAGGAGTACTCCCGCGCGCGCATTGCGCACGCGCGCTACGCACATCTGGATCGGGATCTTTCCGGAACGATTTCGGCCTCGACGGGGCGGCACCCTTTGCCCCCGGCCGATCGGCTCGCCGAGCGATTCGGGCACTGGGGCATCGATGCGCGCTCGCAAGTGGTGGCTTACGACCAGGGGCCGGGAGCCTATGCCGCCCGGCTGTGGTGGCTGCTGCGCTGGCTGGGCCACCGGCGGGTGGCGGTGCTCGACGGCGGACTCGCCGCCTGGCGGGCCGAGGGGCGGGCGATGGAACAGGGACCCGCGGGCACCGCGGGCGAGCGGCAGGTCCACTTCGAGGGCCGTCCCAACGAAGGCATGGTAGCCGGGACCGCCGAGATCGAGCGTTCTGTCAACTCAGGGGAGTTTTCCAGCGGGCGTCGGGTGTTGATCGATGCGCGCTCCGCCGACCGCTTCGCAGGCCGCAACGAGACACTGGATCCGGTGGCGGGCCACATACCGGGGGCGTGCAATCTCCCGTTCGCGGACAATCTGAGCGAGGGCCGGTTTCTTCCGGCCGAGAGACTACGCGAGCGCTTCACGCAGGTGCTCCGCGGGCGGTCGGCCGAGGCGCTCGTGTGCATGTGCGGCTCGGGCGTGACCGCCTGCCACAATGTGCTCGCCCTGGAAACGGCTGGCTTGAGCGGCGCAAGGTTGTACGCCGGCTCGTGGAGCGAGTGGATCCGCGACCCCCGGCGGCCGGTTGCGCGCGGCAGCTGATGCGGCCCAAGGCCCAGGCACGGCGCGCGATGGCGAAACCGGCGGAAAAATCGCGGGAGAAAAATCGGGATGAGGACTTTCACTGTCGCGCGATTTTGATATCTTGCGCGCCCAGGAGCCTGACCGACTCAGGGTCGCCGCCGCGAGGGCGCCTCGCGCAGCGAGGAGCGCCCGCGAACGACTCGCGGATCCCCCGGGAGCCGCAACCGCAAAAGCGGAGGTGGCGCGGAGAAATGGTGCCTGCCGGCAGGAAGGGCCGGTGCGATGCGCCTGAGGCGCGCCGCACAAAGGGCAGCGCCAGACGAACCTGAGTCGGACAGGCTCCTGCACCTCAACCAGCGTCGCAGCGGAACCATCGCCCGTGGCCGTAGACCCCAAAACCCTTGCAAATCACCCGCTTCATCCCGCCTCGCCGTGGCGGATCGATGACTCCCTGGACCTCTACCACGTCAACGCGTGGGGCAAAGGATACTTCGGCATCAACGACGCCGGACATGTGGTGGTCCGGCCCGACACCCGGCCGGAGCGGGATATCGACCTTTACGAGGTGATCGAGGGCCTGCAAGCGCGCGACCTGACCACACCGGTGGTGGTGCGCTTCTCCGACATCCTGGCACATCGTCTGAAGCATCTGCACGATGCTTTCGCTCAGGCCATCGCTGAGAACGACTACCGGAACCGCTATGCCGCCGTATTTCCGATCAAGGTGAATCAGCAGCGCCTCGTGGTCGAAGAGGTGTACCGTTATGGTGCGCAGTTCGGCTTCGGGCTCGAGGTCGGCTCCAAACCCGAGCTGCTTGCGGTCATGGCGATGACCGAGAACGCCCCGGACCGGCTGATCATCTGCAACGGCTTCAAGGACGACAGCTACATCGAGGCGGTGACGCTGGCGACCAAGCTCGGGCGCACCATCATCCCGGTGGTGGAGAACTTCGAGGAACTCTCGCTGATCCTCAAGCATGCGGACAAATACCAGGTGCGGCCGCGAATCGGCGTGCGGGTGAAGCTTACGACCGAAGGCTCGGGCAAGTGGCGTGACTCGACGGGAGAGAAGTCGAAATTCGGCCTGTTCATCACCGAGATCCTGGAGCTCGTCCAAGTGCTCAAGGCACGCGACATGCTCGACTGCCTGCAGCTCGTGCACTGCCACCCGGGCAGCCAGCTGCAGGACATCCGCCGGGTGAAAGACGCCATCAACGAGCTCGCCCACGTCTACGCAGAGCTCAAGCGCATGGGGGCGGGCCTCCAATACATCGACGTGGGCGGCGGTCTCGGTGTCGACTACGACGGCAGCGGAACGAATTTCACCTCCTCGATGAACTACACGCTGAACGAGTACGCGAGCGACGTCGTGTATCGGATCGCCAGCGTCTGCAATGCGCGCGACGTCCCGCATCCCATGATCATCAGCGAGTCCGGCCGCGCGGTGGCGGCCTACCACAGCGTATTGGTCTTCGACGTGCTTGGCTCTTCCGCGCTCGACAAATTCCAGGTCACCGGCCGGGAAAAGCAGGATTACGACGGGGAAGAAGAGCTTCCGCAGCCGGTTCACGACCTGTTCGAGGCGTTTCGCGCCGTCAGCCGACGCCGCCTGGTGGAGTGCTACCACGATGCGCTGACGGCGCGCGATCAGGCGCTGCAGATGTTCAGCCTGGGGCTGCTCTCGCTCGAGCTCCGAGGCCTCACGGAGCGGCTGTTCTGGGCGACCTGCGCCAAGATTCGCGATGTCTGCCGCCGCATCGAGCGCCGGCCCGAGGAGCTCGAGGGCCTCGAGTCCATCCTCTCCGACACATATTTCTGCAATTTCTCGGTATTTCAGTCGCTGCCGGACAGCTGGGCCATCGATCAGCTCTTCCCCATCATGCCCATCCACCGTCTGAACGAGCGGCCCTCGCGCACGGGTGTGCTGGCGGACATCACCTGCGACTCCGACGGCAAGATCGATCATTTCGTCTCGCTGCGGGACGACAAACGCACGCTGGAGTTGCACGAGGTCAAATCGGGCGAGAAGTACTACC
>JAJZLX010000599.1 GCA_021850555.1 Pseudomonadota bacterium
CGAGGCGGCTGAGTCGGTGAGGCGCTCGGAGGAGCGGCCGTAGAGCTGCCCCTTCAGCCACCGCACCTCCTCCTCGAGCAGCCCCTTGCGCTCGAGGGCCTGGCGGTGCTGAACTTGAAGCTGCTCGTGCGCCTCGCGAAGCTGGCGCAGGGACTCCTCCGAGACCTTCAGCCGCGCCGCAAGCTCGGCGTTCTGATCGAGGAGTTTATGGGCGCGCGGTGGGGCAGGCACGGCATGAAATTATACCGTGCCTGCCACGCATTACAACATCTAACTGTCACGCCGCGTGCTTGAATCGCAGCATCTTGTGCGGCTGCCTGAAGATGTCGTATCCATCGAGCAGCCACTCGAGCTCCTCGGCAGTCAGCGTCACCACCTCCTGCTCCATGAGCCTCGGCCAGCAGAACTTCTCCCGGCCCTCGATCACCTTGTGCCAAACCGCAAAGCCGTTCCTGTGCCAGTAGAGGATCTTCACCGCGTTGTAGTGCTTGCCCACGAAGATCACCAGTGCGCCCGAGAAGGGGTCGATCTTCATTACCTGCTGGGCAACGGCAGCAAGGCCGTTGCGCCACATCCGCATGTCGACCGGCTCGCGATACAGGTAGACCTTCAGCCCCTCGCCGTACGGGCGCATCATGCCTGCTCTCCCATCAGCTGCAGGATCCACTGTGGCTGCGGCCACATCCCGCACTCGATCAGCCATCCGCTCGGATGACGCAGCCGGCATACCGGACCGCGGACCGCCAGCTCCGCTCCTGCGAGGGACTCCTGCACTCGCACCTGCACGAACTTCCCCGGGCCGCCCACCGTCTGCTCCTGCGCTCTCCTCGGCGGCACGATGCCCTTCTGGATCAGCTGGCGCCGCACCTTGTACAGCATCGCCATGCTCAGGCCGTGCGCTCGGTAGTAATCCGGCAGCGACACCCCCTCCTTCTGGGCCTCTTGCATCCGCTCCAAGAAGCGCTGCTGCCCCAGCGTCAGCTCCCCTCGTGTCTCATCGTTCATCGTCATGCCCTCGGCATGCGGCCCATTGCCGCAGCCAGAGCATCGAGCCATCAGATCAGGGCCGGAAGTACGGGGATGCCGGAGGGCTTACGATCGGACACTGGTTCAGGGCCAGCATGCGGGTTTCATTGTAGTAGCCGTCGGCGAGCGTGCGCAGATACGTTCCTACGTTCGATTTCCTCGGGGCCGCGATCTCATGCGGCATTGGCGACTCGTGCTGCCTCGGGTGAATTGGATCGTGCTCTGATCGCGATTTCTCCATTGCCGGTCGACGTTGGAATGAGTCCGGGCTTTTCGACTTTCTGGCCAGCCGACAACTTCGCCCAGTATCCCCGGTGCGGCACGGGGATGCCGGCGCGGCGGCACGCCTTCGCAAGGCCCACGTCGGTGACGCCATACGTCTCGGCCAGCGTCGCGATCGGCTGCGACCAGACCAGATCGTAGAGCTCCTGGCGGCTGAACCGATGAACATGGTGGCCGGTGTTCGTGACCATGCTCTGGTTATCCCGGGTTTTTCTCTTGCGGCGGGTTGTTTTGGATGCAGCAATCCCGCGTAATCGCTCGCCGTGGCGATCGAGAGCGCTTTGCCGGTGTTCCGTCTGGAAGTACGCATATCCGGCGGTTGTCTTCGGATCTTTGTGATTCAGAACGGCGCCGACCAAGTGCAGCGACACGCCGTCTTGCACGAGCCAGGATCCGACGGTGCGCCGCAGATCGTGGATCCTGATGTCCTGCAGTCCCGCGGCGGTTCGAACCCGGGTCCAGGCCGAACGCAGATCCTTCAGCGGTTGGCCGAAAAAGGGTCCGCAGATGATGTAGGGGTTCCCCTGGATTCGCGGAATCATCTTCAGCCGTTCGATGGCCACGGTGGAGAGGGGAGCGAGCACGGGTTCCCCGTTCTTGGAACGTCCGATCGCCAGCGTCCGCCGATCCCAGTCGACGTCGCGCCACTGGGCCCTCAGAAGCTCCTTCTTGCGAACCCCAGTGAGCAGCAGCAGCCAGAGCGCGTGGCGCGCATGCTCGTTGAGCTCGCCATCGATAGCGCGCGCCAGTGCGGGCATCTGCTCGCGGGTCACGTACACCTTACGTTTGCGCTCCGGGAACTCCTCGATGCCGGTGCAGGGGTTCGGGAACCCCCTCGGGACGAGACCCCAGGTCTCCGCGCAGTGGTACATCTTGCGTACGATCTCGAGCAGTCGGTTCGCGGCGTAGGGACGCTGGGCACCGTACGCGGAGTGGATGTCGGCGATATCCGCCGGGGTGACCATCACCGCAAGCCGGGACCCCAGCTTAGGAACGAGGAGGCGGTTCAGGTACCGCTCGTCGGTGCTCCCGCTTTGCTTCTTGGGCTTCGCGTGCTTGCTCAGATAGACGTCGACGAGCGACTTCACCGTATTCGCCGCCCTCAAGGCATCACCGTCCGCCTGAGGATCTTCCCGGTCTGCGACCTGGCCGAGAAATGCGCGCGCCTTCCTGCGCGCGTCCGAGAGTGTCAGTGCGTCTGCGCGGCCGAGATTGGCGAGCCGTTTGCGATGGTTCACCCGATAAGTGACCACGTACGCCCGGCGACCGGACGGATACACCCGCAAACCGAAACAGGGGATCTCCTCGTCCCAGTAAATGCATTGTGCGTTTTTCTCGCCGAAATACGGCACAATTCGCACGGTGTCTTGCCGGAGCTTTGCAGTGGACATGGGGGATTCGAACTCGCCTTTTGAGTGACCATTGAGTGACCAACACCGAGGGTACTCGGGCGCATCCCGACCTGCAATAGCGCAGAGGTCAAGTTGTAAGTGATTGAAAAGACAAGAGTAGCGAAGTCAGGCGAAGCGTGGCGAAGTCGGCGTAATTGGCTACGAACCATGAGGTCGGGAGTTCGAATCTCTCCGGGCGCGCCAATAAGTCCTTAAAATCAATCGCTTCCGTGCTCACCGGGAACCGTGGCAGTGGCCTTCGCCACAGTTCTGCCACAGTTTCTGCCCGATCTGCGCTACAGTCAAGCTCTCATCGAGGTGCATTACGGAGTTGTGACGTGGCAAACATCCGAGAGCGGCTGCGCGGTGGCAAGCCTGTTTTTCAGGCCCAAGTCCGCATGGCCGGCTTTCCCGCGCGCACCGCAACATTTCCCACTCGCCGCATGGCCGAGCGATGGGCCAAGACGGTCGAAGCAGAAATGATCGAAGGCAAGCACTTTCGCTCGGTGGAGGCCCGTCGTCGAACTCTCGCCGATGCGATCGACCGGTACACCGAGGAGGAGCTGCCGAAGAAGCGGGCCGACAAGGCAATGCATCGATATCTACTGCCGTGGTGGCGCGAGCACTACGGGCGCGTAAAGCTCGCCGATCTGACACCGGCTATCATCGTCGAGGCACGCGGGAAACTGGCAACCCAGCCTTATCGGCGTGCCAGTCCAGGTTCGAAACGGACTGGACTCGCACCGGGCCAGCAGCCGCAGGAGTGGCGCCGCCACGCAAGCACGATCAACCGCTATCTCGAAGTCCTTGGTCACGTATGTACGATTGCGCGCCGGGAGTGGCACTGGATAGCGAATAATCCCATGGATGGCGTGAGCAAGCTCGATGAGGGTGCTGGTCGTGTGCGATATCTGTCGGATGATGAGCGCGCGGCGCTGCTGTCTGAGACGACCAAGGATCCGCAGTTACACGCGCTGGTGACGACAGCCCTATCTACCGCCTCTCGCGTCGGCGAGCTCCTAACTTTATCGTGGTCCGATGTCGATCTGCACGACGGGCGAGCGCTGCTACGCAAGACCAAGAACGCGCAGCCGCGAGTGATCTACATTTCGGGCGCGGCGCTCGAACTGTTACGCGAGCGCGCAAAGGCCCCGCGGCTCAGTGATGATCGGGTATTCCCGGGTGCCAGACCCGGAACTCGATACAGCTACGGAAAACCATTCCGCGCTGCCGTCGCCGCAGCGGGCCTGAGAAATGTCCGATTCCACGACCTGCGGCACACTGCGGCGACGACGCTGGCGCGAATGGGTGCGAGCGAACAACAATTGCGCGCGATCGGCGGGTGGAAATCTGGTGTGGTCAGTCGCTATGTCCATCTGGCCGGTGCCGACGTACAAGACCTATTCGGCGCGCTCGCCGCGAAGGTGGGTGGGGTGGCGGAGAAGGGAAAGGACTCAGAGTGATACCGGTGTCCGAATGGGAGACCGTGTTGCGCGCCAGGCGGCGCCACCGATAGAGCGTCGACAAACTGGCACCTACGTATGCGGGTGCGAACGTCGGGATAGAGCCGCCCAAAAATAGCAGCGGCAGCGCGCGTCGCCTGAGCGCAAAATCCCGCGCTTCCCGCTCTCGCCGGCGCTCGCGTCGCGCGCGGTCAGAGTTAGGGGGCTCGACAGGCACCATCAAGTCGCGCACGGCCCGCAAGTCGCGGAGGCGGCGATACATCGTCGCGGGCGCGATACCTTGTTCCGCCGCTGCGGCCTCAAGGTCGCCATCATCCGCCCATGTCAGCAGAACTTCTGCCGCCGCGGCGGGGTTGATCTGCGCGCGCGGTCGCCCACGTCCGCCAGGACGGCGCTGAGGCTCACAAGCAATCCAAAAGGCAGCGAGCGCGCGCTCGAGCGCGGCGAGGGCGCTGAGCGGTGCTGTACGCACCTCTGGTGTCCACGCCAACCGCCGGAATCCCCCATGAAGATCGACCAGTAGGCGATAACCGGCTCGCACGGCTACTTCAGCGAGCGGCTGCCGAGCATTTTTGATAGTTGCACGGCGGTAAGCCATTGAGCGGAATGCTATCACCATGAGGGGAATGGAGGGAAGCGGAGGCAAGAAGAGCCGACGCGCGTGGAGATGCATCATGACGACGATCCAGGGACCAATCCCCATAAACAATCCGGAGGCCACTCAGGCTGCCGGCATTGCCTATCCCGCGACCGAAAACGGCTGGCGCTGGACATACCGGCAACGGCACGAGCGCGGCCTCGCGCACTGCTTCCTGCGGGTCGGCCGCCGAATCCTGGTTGATCCACGAGCGTATCTCGATGCCCTCGCCGCGCAACGGCAGGGGAAAGCGATGCCGGTGGCACCGAAGTCGGCCGCCGGTGCCCGCCGGCGGGGAGGTGCGCGATGAGCGCGCCGCAATCGCCGAGGTCGGGATCGCAACCGATCAACGATACAGACCGGTATCTCGACGTGCGGGGCGCGCGAGATGCGCAACTGCCGGATGTGGACTACATCTGGGCGGGCTTTGTGGCTGGCACTGTTGGCGCCCTAGTGG
>JAJZLX010000476.1 GCA_021850555.1 Pseudomonadota bacterium
ATGCATCGTTCTCGCCCGTGAGCGCTCCGAGCGGCGCCTTGCCGGCGTTCGAGCCCGGCCGGCATGCCGCCGCGCGCTCGAACCCGGGAGGGAAGAAGACCGCGCGCGCATAGGGATCGAGGAGGACCTTCTGCGCACAGAACGCGTGACGAGCGAAGCCGCCGGCGGACTTCGGGCCGCTTACCGAGTAGGCGTAATAGCGTGCGCCCCGGGCGGCACGCGCCGGGATGCGGCAGTGCCAGATGCGCCCGGACTTGTTGCGCAGGTAGTCCATCGCGTAGATCGCGAGCGGCTTTGCGAATTCGGTTGCGCCGTAAAGGAGCAGTGTGACCGTCTCGGCATGCTTGGAGTACAGGGCGAAATTCCAGGCCTGCGCGTGTTCGCACCAGGTGGCGCCGAGTGGCAGCGCCGTTCCCTCCACATCGGACCAATTCATGGCCCGGTCCGCGGTGTCATCCGCGGGTCGCAGGTCTCGTCCCTGCGGCCGGCCGCCACGCCGGCATCCGGCGGCGGGCAGGGTCTCGCCCCCCAGATCTGCTCGGCGTAGCCGCCGATCGCGCGGTCGCTCGAGAACTTGCCGCTCAGGGCGACGTTGCGGATGGCGCGGCGCGTCCACGCGTCCTGATCGAGATAGAGCTTCGCCACCTCGGCCTGTGCGCGGGCATAGGAGGTGAGGTCGGCCAAGTGCATGTAGTAATCACCGTGCGCCAGCAGCGCATCGAGGATCGGGGTGAAAACCCCGGGCTCGCCGCGGCTGAAATGGTTGCCCGCGATGAGCTCGAGCGCGGCGCGCGTGTCGGGCTCGTGCGCGTAATGCCAGTGCGGGTCGTACCAGCCGCGACTGGCGAGCACTTGCTCGGCCGTGAGCCCGAACAGGAAAAAATTCTCCTCGCCGGCCTCCTGCGCCATCTCTATGGTCGCGCCGTCGCGCGTGCCGACGGTGAGCGCCCCGTTCATCATGAACTTCATGTTGCTGGTGCCGCTTGCTTCGTAGCCGGCGGTGGAGATCTGCTCGGAGACCTCGCTCGCCGGCAGCAACCTCTCGGCTAGGGAAACATCGTAGTTGGGCAGAAAGATCACCTTGAGCCGGCCGCGCACCGCCGGATCGGCGTCGATCACGTCCGCGACATTGTTGATGAGCTTGATGATGAGCTTTGCGAGCGCATAGGCGGGGGCCGCCTTGCCCGCGAAGAAGAACGTCCGTGCCGGCCCGTCCGCGCCGCTGCCCTCGCGCCGCAGACGATCATAGAGGATGAGGATGTGCAGGATATTGAGCAGCTGGCGCTTGTACTCGTGGATGCGCTTGACCTGGAAATCGAACAGGGAGCCCGGATCGACCGTCTCGCCCAGGGCCGACTTCACCCAGGCCGAGAAGCGGATTTTGGCGGCGTGCTTGACCTCGCGGAAACGCGCTCGAAACCCCGCATCCTGCGCGAGCGGCACGAGCGCGCGCAGCTTCCCGAGATCGGTGATCCAGTCCTCGCCGATGGCCTGTGTCAGAAGATCGGCCAGCCCGGGGTTCGCGGTGAGCAGCCAGCGCCGGGGCGTCACCCCGTTCGTCTGGTTGTGGAAGCGCTCGGGCAGCATCTGCGCGAAATCCTCCAATGTGCGCGTGCGCAGCAGCTCGCTGTGGATCGCCGAGACCCCGTTGGTGCTGTGGGAGCCGACGATCGCGAGATTCGCCATGCGCACGGCTTTGACGGGCCGCTCCTCGATGAGGCTCATGCGCTCGATGCGGGCCTCGTCGCGGGGAAAGCGCGCCTGCACCGCGGCGAGGAAGCGCCGGTTGACTTCATAGATGATCTCGAGCTGGCGGGGCAGCGCGAGCTCGAACAGCTCGACGGGCCAGCGCTCGAGCGCCTCCGGGAGCAGGGTGTGATTGGTGTAGGCGAGGGTGCGTACCGTGAGATCCCAGGACTCCTCCCAGCCGAGGCGTGCCCCGTCGAGGAGAATGCGCATGAGCTCGGCGACGGCCATCGCCGGATGGGTGTCGTTGAGCTGGATGGCGACCTGGTCCGCGAGCGAGGCCCACTCGCCTCCCGTGCGGCGGAAGCGCCGTACGATGTCGGCGAGCGAGCAGGCGACCAGGAAATACTCCTGCAGGAAGCGCAAATGGCGGCCGGCGGAGGTGGCATCGTCCGGATAGAGCACGCGGGTGAGATTCTCCGCCAGGATCTTGTCGTGCACGGCGCCGAAGAAATCGCCGTGGTTGAATTCGTTCAGATCGAAGTAATCCGGCGAGGTCGCCTCCCACAGACGCAATGTATTGACCGTCTTGCCGCCGAACCCGACCACCGGCCGGTCATAGGGTGTGCCGCGCAGCGAGGTCGCGCGGTGATCGAACAGGTGCGAGCCTCCTTCCTCGAACTTCAACGTGCAATGGATCTTCGCCTCCACCGCCTCCTTGTGACGGGCGATCTCCCAGGGGTCGGGACGGCGCAGCCAGTTGTCGGGGTGCTCGACCTGCCAGCCGTCCGAGATCTCCTGGCGGAACATGCCGTATTCGTAGCGCAGTCCGTAGCCGATCGCCGGGATCTGAAGGGTGGCGAGGGAATCGAGGAAGCAGGCCGCCAGGCGGCCGAGACCGCCGTTGCCGAGCCCCGCATCCGGCTCGGTCTCAAGAAGACGGTCCAGCTCGATGCCCCGCTGCTCGAGCATCGCACGCACCTGCGGCTCGATCCGCAGGCACGCGAGGTGGCTCCTGAGCGAGCGCCCGAGCAGGTATTCCATCGACAGGTAGTAGACGCGCTTGGGTCGATGCAGATCGTACGCCTCGGCCGTCGCGAGCCAGCGCTCGCCGATCAGTTCGCGCACGACGGCGGTGAGCGCCTCGAAGCGATCACGGTCGCCGGCCTTGGCGGGCGCCAGCATCAGATCGAGCTTCAGGTGACGCTCGAAAGCCTCGGCGAGGGACGCTGGATTCATGGGCAGCTCTGCGGCGCGGGTCCGGCGCGCCGATCCAGTTAAGGCAGTGAAGCCAGGTAATCGGCGACGGCCTGCATCTCCGGCTTGTGCAGCGTCTGAGCGACACCGTGCATGATCGCGACCTTGCGCATGTTGCTGCGGAAGGAGGCGAGCTGCTTCATGATGTACTCGGCGTGCTGGCCGGCGAGGCGTGGGTAGAACTTGCTGCCGAGCGCCTGCGGTCCGTGGCAGGCCGCGCACGCCGGCACGCCCTGCGACGCAATGCCATGATGGAAGATTTCATTGCCTTTGGCCACGAGGGCTGCGGGATGCGGCTTTCCGGGGCCGGTCTTCTGGTGTGAGAAGTACTGCGCCAGGGCGGTGATGGTCGCATTGGAGAGGCCGCTTGCCATGCCCCACATGTAGGCCACCGCGTACGGATCGCCGCGGGTGTGATCGCGGAACTCCTTCAGCTGCTGCTCGATGTACCAGGCGTGCTGGCCGGCGAGTCGAGGAAACATGGAATTCTTGCTGTTGCCGTCGACCCCGTGACAGGTGCCGCAGACCCCGATGGCGAGGTCCCTCGCCTGCGACGGTGGCGTGTACGCGCCCTCCTGCGCCGCGACCGGGAGACTCGCCGCGGTGAGCGCCGCCGCCGAGGCCGCGAGCAGGGCGCGGTGCAACCAGACCTTCAGAGCATCGATTCGCATGGTCCACCTCAGAATGCATACCACAGCAGGATGTTCAGCACGTTATTGTTGGAGGCGCTGCGGCCGAACCCGTCATAGTTGCTTCCCGCGCCGTTGAACTTGTTGTACGCGGTGTACTGGGCCACGAGCTTCACGTTGTACCAGGGCACGTAATCCAGCTGCGCGATGAACCCGTCGGTGTCCGGGGAGCCGTTGGCGCTCGTGACGACGCCGCAGTAGGCCTGATCGACCCCGGCGGCGCAGGTAGTGGGAGGGTATTCGCCCCTGTCGGTGCTGCCCGTGGTGTCGAACCAGCCCACCTGGGCGCCGTACTTGCGCCGGTAGTAGTAGCTCCCGGTGAGCTTGGTCACCGTCAGGACATCGTTCAGGTTGCTGGCGATCATGGGGTAGCTCGCGCCCCAGTGTATGGACTCGTGGATGCGGCTGCCGAACACGCTGAAGATGTTGTCCTCGCCGATGTACTGGTACTGGAAGTCCTCGCCGATGTCCAAGTAGGTGTTCCTTCGGCCCACCAGCGCCGTACCGCCGCCCGGGTACTCCGCGAAATCCTCCCCTACCGTGCCGACCTCGAGGGAATTCGCGCTCCAGTCGTACTCGTACGCCACGCGCCAGTACGGCGAGAGGCCATCGAGCACGTTGCTGTTGTTTGAGTCGATCAGGCCGTTGGTCCTGGACGGGCCGAGCGGGGCATAGTGGTAGCCGCCGAACTCCACATAGAGCGACTGGTCGTAGAAGCCGTACACGGTGAGGCCCGCCACATTCTGCGCCTGCTGCTCATCGAGCTGCACGTCCGCCACGGGCGACACCGACGCATTCGCGTGCGACCAGGGGAAGCCCCATGCCGGCGTATCGTTCCACAGGTCCTGCACCGTCGGGTTGTTGTTCAGATCCAATCCGTAGGTGAGGGTGTTCTTCCCCGGCAGGACGACGAGCTTCGCGAAGCGCACGTCCGTATTGTCCATGTTGAAGTCGTTCTGGAAGCTCGTGTAGGTGATCTGGGCGAGCGTGCCGAGATGCGGCGCGATCTTGCCGGCGTAGAACAGGCTCAACTGCCGCGGGAATTCGGTCGTTCCGGCCTGCGTGGAGCCGTTCTGTACCGGCACGCGCTTGTCGACCTGGCTGTAGTTGATCTGCACCATGGCCGAGAGGTCCGGGATCTTCGAGAGCGACAGCAGCTGCTGGCGGGCGCTGCTCACGGCCCGCACCTGCCGGAGGTTGTCGAGCACGTAGCCATTGGCCTTGAACTGGCGCCCGAAGGGGGTCAGCTCCGGAAAGACCGTGTGGCAGGCGGCGCAGGCCATGCCGGTCTGGCGCGCGAAGCTCGGCACCGCCTGCGCCACCGGCGCAAGCAGTGTCAGCGCCGCAACAGCCGCCGCGAGCTGGAATCTGGTGTGCAATCGCATCTGAACCCTCCCGAGGTTCCGTCACATGTACGGACAGCCAGCAGCTTAAGTGGCACCAGGCGGCGCCGGCAGCACGGAAAATCCCCTCCGGTGTTTCGCAAAACCGAACCCCCCCGCGGGCGCGGCGGCTTTCGTATGACTATTGGCCGGAATCGGATTTAGGGAATGAGAGCCGCGTCACGGGCGCGGCGTCGAGACTCGGGTAAGGGAGCGGCGCGCGCGGTC
>JAJZLX010000382.1:0-318 GCA_021850555.1 Pseudomonadota bacterium
ACGTGCACGTCCTGAGTGCCATCAACATTGAAGTCGTACAAGCGACCGGGGTCGCCTCGGTCGTGTGGGCTGAGCGGACCCCTGCGGACATGAAGAAGGTCGCGGTCGTCGGCTTCCTCATCGAGACCTCGCGCCTCGATATCACGCTCTTTGCCCGTTATCAGGCCGAGCAATGGAGACCGTCGTGAACGGTGGGGCTTGGGCGGAAAAACGGGGCGTCGGCGAGGAATACACGGGCCGAAGCCGCCGGCTGAAGTGCTGAGGTCTGCGCGAGTGAAAGTTTTCTGCTTTCTCATGAAGGTGCAGACACAACCGTCT
>JAJZLX010000382.1:328-5239 GCA_021850555.1 Pseudomonadota bacterium
TCGCGCTGCGCCGGGAGGAGGCCGAGAAACATCCGTTACGCATTTCGGAGGTCCGGGAGATCGACATCGAACCGGATACACGCCTGAGTGAGCGCCAACAGATCGATTTCCAAGCCCGTCCACACGTGGACGCGGCGTAAGAAACTTACCAGGAGAAGCAGCCATGAGTGTTGAAGGCAGTCGCGTTGCGCCGGATACCGGACGCGACGGGGAACTCGATTTCGGTCGGGCGGAGTGGGAGAGCGGTCGCCTCATCACGGTGCCGGTGGATCAGGTGCGCCCGGACCCGGAGCAGCCGCGCAAGCACTTCGATGAGGAGAGTCTCAGGGAACTCGGCGCAAGTTTGCGGGTAATTCAGGTCCAGCCGATCGTCGTGCGCCGCGACGCCACAGGGTGGGTGTTGGTGGATGGTGAGCGCCGCTGGCGCGCCGCGCGCGGCGAGGGACTGGCGACGCTGGAAGCGCGCGAGATGGCGCTCACCGAGCGGGTCGGGATGGTCTCGATGGTAATACAGCTCGCGGCGAATACCCATCGCGACCAGTTGACGCTCGAGGAGCAAGCGAACGGGGTTCTGCGGATCGCTGAAGGCGGGTTTCCGACACCCGCCATCGCGCGTGTGTTGGGACACCACGAAGATTATGTGGTCTCGCTCCTGGCGATCGCACGCTCGGGGGGTGCTCGCGAACTCATCGCCGCCGGACGACTCACGTCAGTCGCCGGCTGGGACGCTTATCTCGCGCTCGAGCCGGCGGTCCG
This sequence comes from Pseudomonadota bacterium, assembly GCA_021850555.1. The sequence continues at coordinate 1,085 of JAJZLX010000382.1, forward strand.
TAAGCGCGTGTTGGACAGTACCGACCTGGTCACTGCGGACCGATGCGCGCGCATGCAGCGCGAACACGAACTCGCCGAGCGGGCCAAGCAGTTGAGACTCGTCATGCCGCGACAGCCGGTGACGTCTCCGGCACCCGCGGCCCATGGCGACGCCGCGGGGCCAACAGAGCCGGTGCACGCTTCGGACGATGCCGGGGGCGAGGAGGGGGCGCAGAGCGAAGACGCGGATGACGCAGGGGAGAGCGACGCGCGGACTGAAGGTGGGGAGCAAGAGCCCGCCGCTACGGCGGGGCAAAGCGCTTCGGCCCCGGCTGCACTCCCCGCTGCGGTCGATGTTCCTCCGCGGCGAACCTTTGGGGAGGCGCTCGACGCATTTCACCTGGAAGCGCATGAGGAGCGTGATGCGCTCATTGCGGGGCTCGATGGGGTGAGAGAAGGGCTCGATACCTTGCTCACCACCATGGGAGGGTCGCCCGAGGTCACTGACCCGGTATTCGAGACGCTCCGTGAAGCGCTCGTGCCGGTTCAGCGCGTCCTCGATGCGGCACTGAAGAAGGTTGTTCGCCCGCCCGAGTTCCCGCCCTGTTGTGTGCTGAACGCCGCCGCGCGGCACGCCCAGCGTCATGCGTGCGAGGAGGTTCGCCCGTGAGTGCAAAAGAAACCTCTCCGGATGCCGGCCAAGCGCAGGCGGTGTTTCTCTTCGAGGTGCTTCGGCTCGAGGCTCCCGCGATCAGTCGCGCAACGCGCGTGCCGCTCGAGGACGTCGAGCAGCAGATGATGCTCATGTGTCTCGAGGTCGCACAGACCGTTTCCGACTACGACCCGCGGCGCGGCGGGCCGCGGGTCTGGCTCATCAAGCGCGCCTGGCTATGGGCCCGCCGGTGGAGTCGGGCGAGCGCGCGGGGAGAGGAGGCCGATCCAGATCTTGAGCTCGCAGCGGGCAGGGCCTGCGCGGGGACCGACGAGCTGATGATCGATGAGGAAACGCGGCGCGCCGAGGAGCAGTTCCTCGCCCGCGTGCGTCAAAGCCGCAGCGGTGTTGCCGATCCCCGGACCGGGTTCGAGATCCTCGCGGTTAAGCACTGGTCCGAGCGTGAGGCGGTCAAGTGGTGTGGCGGCAGCCGCAAGATGGCACGCCACGCAAAGCGACGCGCGGCTGCGCTCGCGGCAGTCGCCGAGCCGGTTCGCACGGTTATTCCCGTGCAGCAGCCACGGGCTGCGGACATTTCGGCGGCAAACGCTTGGCACGACGTATGGCAAGCCAGACACTCGGCAGTGAGGCACTTCGGATGCAGCAATCGCAACAGACGCTTACGCTCGCTCCCTCGCCGGTCAGTGATTGGCGGGCGAAATACGATGACGGGACGTACCCGGTGGGCTTTTGGGAGTGGCTCGCGGACAACATGCATGTGTTTCAGGAGTTCGTCCGCCTGGCATTGCGGACGCAGGCCCGCGGTCAGCGACGATGGTCTGCTGACGGGCTGTGTCACGTCCTCCGGTGGCGCACCGCCGTGCGCGAGTGTTCGGACTCCGGATTCAAGATCAACAACTGCGCGACCGCCGGTCTCGCGCGACTTGCGATGGAGGTCAGTCCCCGGCTGCGCGGGTTCTTCGAGATTCGCCAGCCACCGCTGCGTGGAGCGCACTTCACTCACGAAGGCAGTCGTCATGCCTGAGTGGGTGAATCGCACGCACGTCGGGGGTTGCCGCGCGTTGCTGCGGGCGATGGCGGATGACGGGGTGCGCGTGCAGACCTGTGTCACGTCGCCTCCATACTTTGGGCTACGCGATTATGGCGTCGCCGGGCAGATCGGTCTCGAGCCGACACCATCGGAGTACGTCGAGCAGATGGTGCAGGTATTTCGGGCTGTGCGCGACTTGCTGGCTGAAGACGGGACGCTCTGGCTCAACATGGGAGATAGCTATTACTCGCCGCGCGTCACAGGTGGAATAAGCAGGAATTCGACTATCAACGGGCAGAGAAGCCAGGCCGCATTCAGGGATGCACAGCGCGCGAGGGCCTCGCAAGTCCAGCAATCCAATCTGGCGAGTGCGCATGGCGCGGCCGCGAATCGTCGCCATGGGATGCCTGGGGCGAAACCAAAGGACCTTCTCGGTATTCCCTGGAGAGTCGCCTTGGCGCTGCAGGCGGATGGCTGGTTTTTACGTGCTGACGTTATCTGGCACAAACCGAACCCGATGGCGGAGAGCGTGACGGATCGGCCCACCAAGGCGCATGAATATCTGTTTCTCCTCTCGAAGTCGGAGCGCTACTACTACGACGCGGAAGCGATCCGCGAGCCGGATAGCGGCCAGGATCATGGTCGGAACGTCTTCGATCTTCGGGAGCGGACCGGCGGGCTGATGCCCCCACATCGTGGGATTCGAAGTAGCGAAGGCCGCAATGGCAAGGGGCGCAACAAGCGCTCCGTGTGGACGGTTCCCACGCAACCATTCAGCGGTGCCCACGTCGCCACCTTCCCGCCGGCGCTCATCGAGCCCTGCGTTCTCGCCGGTTCCCCTGCGGGGGGTGCGGTTCTCGATTCCTTCATGGGCTCGGGGACGACCGCGCAGGTCGCGACCCGCTTGGGCCGAACCTTCATCGGCTGCGAGCTCAATCCGAAGTATCTCGCACTGCACGACCTGCGGCGAACCACAGTTGGGATGCCACTATGACGAACGACATCGATTATGCCCCGGCCGCCCTGGCAGGAGGTTCCGTCCCGCATAGAGGCGAACAGCTTTGCAAGTGCTGCGGCGATTCGAAACCGTTAACCGCGTTCCGGGTAGTCGGCCCGCCGGGAAACCGGCGCCGCCTCAGCACCTGCAAGGGCTGTCAGAGACGGTTGGGACTCGGGGCGGCCTGCCCGCCGGCGCGGTTGTGAGGGGAAGCCATGGCTGAATACAGCGCGATCTCCTGGTGCGACGCGACCTTCAACCCCTGGATCGGGTGCACGAGGGTGTCGCGGGCCTGCGCGCATTGCTACGCCGAGCGATGGGCCGCGCGATTCGGCCGCGTCGCGTGGGATGGACCGCCAGCGCGGACTTCGGCCGCCAACTGGCGGCAGCCGTTGGCCTGGAACACAAGCGCGGTCCGGTCGGGTCGGGGCCTGTGCGTGTTTTGCGCGAGTCTCGGCGACGTCTTCGATAATGCAGTGCCGGCCGCGTGGCGCGCGGACCTATGGGCGTTGATCGAGGCCACGCCTGTGCTCACCTGGATGCTGCTCACGAAGCGGATCGGGAATGCACAGCGGATGTTCCCCGTGGCTTGGCTGGACCGTCCGCGCCCGAACGTCTGGCGTGGAGCGACAGTCGTGAATCAGGAGGAGGCTGATCGAGATGTGCCGAAGCTGATTGCGACGCCTGCGGCTCTGCGCTTCGTGTCCTGTGAGCCGCTGCTGGCTCCCATCGAATTCGATCACGAATGGCTGGAAGCGGAGCGTTTCGGCCACGCCGATGACTGCGATGATGATTTATGCGCATTGAATGCCGATGAGCACTCATGCGCCGAGCAGGTGTATCCGCAGCCTTCGATCAACTGGGTGATCGTCGGCGGGGAGAGCGGGCCCGATGCGAGACCGGTACATCCGGAGTGGGTTCGTTCGATCCGTGATCAGTGTATTGAGGCTAGCGTTCCTTTCCACTTCAAGCAGTGGGGCGAGTGGGCACCGAACTGTCTCTGCGGCACGCGGTCCGCGCACCAAACGACGAAGAGACCGGAACCGGGGAAGATGGGCGTCATGTTTCGGTGCGGCAGGCGAGGTGCGGCCCGGGAGCTCGACGGGAGGGTTTGGGCGGAGTTTCCGGTGCCATGAACCGACGAAGCGAGCCGTCGCGGCCGGTCAAAATCACCGTGAAGCTGTATGAAATGCGCAACAGAGCGAAATTGCTCCTCGGCGAGCGCTATGGCGAGGAGATGCGGCACTTGCGCCGCGTGATCGAGGTGGTTCAGAGTGAGCACGGCGGCTCACCGCTCTCGGCGGCCACAAAGATTTGCCAAGCCTTGGCATCCATCACGGACGGACTGGACATCGTCATCATCATGGCCGCCGCACTCGAGATGATCGAGCCCAGCGAGGAGTAAGGTTCCCGTGCGTAACATGAGTTTTGCGCTCACGACCGCGCAGGTGCGCGCCGGCACGAAGATCGTGACGC
>JAJZLX010000669.1 GCA_021850555.1 Pseudomonadota bacterium
GCTCGAGCTCGGCAACGTGACCGCTGAAGTGCTGCATGTACCGGGGCACACACCCGAGCACATTGCCCTGCTGGTCACCGACCATACCCGGGCCGAGGAGCCCTGGCTCGTGTTCACCGGGCACACGTTCATGGCAGGCGATGTTGGTCGCGCGGAGTTCGCGAGCAGCGCGGCGGAAGGGTCGCGCGTGCTCTTTGGGAGCCTGCCGCGTCTGAACGCTCTGCCCGACTATGTGGAAGTGCTCCCGGGAGCAAATGCCGGCTCAGTCTGCGGCCGAGGTTTGAGCGGTAGGCCCGCTTCGACTATCGCCTTCGAGAGGCAACAAAACGCGGTGTTCGCGACGGCCGACGAGACGGAGTTCGTGCGAATCATGCTGGGCGAGAGACCACCGTCCCCGGCCAACGCTGCCGAGTACCGTGCGGCCAACGCGGGCCGAGCTGCCGCGCCGAGGTAGCACTCGTGTCGCTCGCCACAGCGGGCGCGGGGACTACCGCTCACCCGCGGGGCATTCGGGTCAATCGCGGGCAGTTCACCCTGCAGATCGTGCAGGTGTTCCTCATCGGACTCGTCATTGGCATGGAGCGCGCGGTGCTGCCAGTCGTTGCGCGCGATTTTGGAGTGGCGCGCGGTGCTTTTCTCTTGCTCGCGAGTTTCGTACTGTCCTTCGGCTTGGTGAAGGGCACGCTCAATCTCGTGGCCGGAGGCCTCGCAGACCGGTTCGGCCGCAAACCCGTCCTGCTCGCCGGATGGCTTGCCGCCATCCCAATTCCCCTGCTGATCTACTTCGCGCCCAACTGGTGGTGGATCGTCGGGGCGAATGCGCTACTTGGCGTCAATCAGGGTTTTGCCTCGACGATGACCGTCACCAGCCAGATCGATCTGGCGGACAACCATCAGCGCGGACTCGTGGTCGGGATCAATGAGGCCACCGGCTATATTGCCATGGGTCTCGCCGGGCTGGGGGCGGCGTACCTCGCTCACCGGTTCGGCGTCCGGCCGGCATTGCTGCTGTTCGGTCTCGTCACGATCGTTATGGCGCTGGCGATGATCGTGCGAGTGCGCGAGACCCTTGCGTGGGTCCATGCGGAACACGCCGAGACGCACGAAGCTCGGTTGGCCGGTGATGCGCGGAGTCTTCGCGCAACGTTCCTCCGGATTTCCTTCCACGATCGAACGGGAAGCGCGCTGTGTCAGGGCGGAGTCGTCAACAAGATCGCAGATACCCTGGTTTGGGTGATGTTCCCGCTGTACTTCAAGGCGCACGGCGCGGGACTGGTGGAGATCGGGTGGCTCACCGGGGTGTACGCGGTGATCTGGGGGCTCTCTCAGCTCTGGACCGGACACCTAGCCGATCGCATCGGTCGCAAGCGGCCGGTGGTTGCGGGATTCTTCCTGCTCTCTGGAGGAATCGCCTTGACCGCGCTTGGGCAAGGGGAGGAACTCTGGCTGTCCGCTGCCGCGATCATGGGTGTCGGGATGGCCCTCCTGTATCCGAACCTGATTGCCGCGATGTCCGACCAGGCGCTGCCTCTCATTCGCGGTAAGGCACTCGGCACATACCGCTACTGGCGCGATACCGGCTATGCCATTGGTGCGCTGCTTCTCGGGTCGATTGCGCAACTCGCACACGCGGCGCTGCCGGCGATTTGGGTTACCGCGGCCCTGGTGGCGGGCTCTGGTCTTTGGATCGCTCTCGTGGTAGCGGACAGCGGCAGGATGGGAAGCTGATGAAAAGCGGCAAGGCGGTGCCACGATGCGCTTCGAGCCAGGAGATGGCCGCGGCGACGCGGCTGTTGTCCAGGATCATTCGATCCCAGCCGGGGTAGGTTCTGTCGACTTGGGCGAGCAGGGCGGTGCGGATGACGCCATCTCTGGCGCGCGTGACATCCTCGCCGAAGTCTTCGCACGAGATGTCGCCTCGCTGCGCGGTCAAGGGTCCTCGCCAGCCGCGTCCGTGGTACCGATTTCGACGCTGGCAGCCGCTGGGGCGGAAGGGGCCCTGGCCGCCAACGTATCGGCGATGAAGAACTTGTAGAGCGCTATCCCCAGAGGAGCGCCGATGAGAGGTCCGATGATGGGTACCCACCAATAGTTGTGCGGGCCCGGGAAGGCGTTTGCACCCCACCCGGTCAGCCAGCAAAAAAGCCGCGGTCCGAAATCTCGCGCCGGATTGATTGCATAGCCCGCGCCCGTTCCGAAAGACATGCCAATCGCCGCCACGGCCATGCCGACCATGAAGGGCGCGAGATCGGACTTCACGCCCACGTTCATCGAATCGACGATTGCCACGATGCACAACAGCAGGAGACAGGTCCCGAGGACCTGGTCGAACAGGGGACCGAGCATATTCTGCTGGTAGTAGTGCGCCGGGAACGTGGCGAAAATGCTGAACGTCGTCATGCCGCCGTGATCGGCGCGCGAAATCACCTTGTGTGCGGTGTTCCACATATTGATCGCCGGAACATAGTCCGCGTAGGTGAGCGCGGCACCGGTGAATGCGCCGGCAATCTGCGCTCCCCAGTACGGCAGGACCTTGACCCACTTGAAATCACCCTTGACGGCAAAGGCGAACGTAACGGCCGGATTGATGTGGGCCCCGGTAACGCCGCCCGCCACGTATACGCCCATGGCTACGGCCATGGCCCATCCCCAGGTGATCAGCAGCCAACCGCCCGCGCCTGCGAATATCACCGACGTTCGACCAGACTCGGGAAGTCCCACGACGGCCACCGCCACCGCACCGGTGCCGAAAGCGATCAGGACCAAGGTTCCCAAAAACTCCGCCAACAGCTCGCTCCATATGCCTCGAGCGCGCCAGCCCGTCTTGATCCCCATTTTCACAGTCATGATATTTTACTCGGATCAGTCCCGCCGCGTCCGGACCTTCGCAAGAACCAGGACTTCGACACAAGCGCCCCTCAGTCGACCCAGTCAAGAGACCGCGTAACCGCCTTTCTCCAGCATTTGTAGTAATGCTCGCGGCGGTCCCGGGCCATCTGCGGCGTCCAGGTGCGATCGATCGCCCAGTTGGTGCGCAGATTTTCCGTGTTGTCCCAGAATCCGACCGCCAGGCCGGCGGCATATGCGGCGCCGAGCACGGTGGTCTCGGTGACACGCGGCCGCACGACCCGGACATCGAGAATGTCGGCCTGAAACTGCATCAGCAGCTCGTTCGCCACCATGCCCCCGTCGACGCGCAGCTCGGTTAACACCCCACCCGAGTCCTGCTCCATCGCAGCGAGCACGTCACGGGTCTGGTACGCTGTCGCTTCCAACACCGCGCGAGCCAGGTGCGCGCGGTTGGCGTAGCCGGTCAGGCCGGCGATGACGCCGCGGGCGCTCGCCTGCCAATGGGGTGCGAACAGCCCGGAGAAGGCCGGCACGAAATAAACATCTCCGTTGTCCGTGACCTCGCGCGCCAGGTCCTCGACCTCCGCGCTCGCCTTGATGAGTCCGAGTCGATCGCGCAGCCACTGCACCAGTGCCCCTGCCACCGCGATCGAGCCCTCGAGCGCATAGCAAGGCTTCTCGCGCCCGAACTGGTACGCCACTGTGGTGATCAGTCCGGCCTTGGACGGCACCGGCTGTTCGCCGGTGTTCATCAGCAGAAAGCAGCCCGTGCCATACGTATTCTTCGCATCGCCGCGCCGCAGGCAGGTCTGACCGACGAGGGCCGCCTGTTGATCACCCAGGTCTCCGGCGATCGGCACGCCCGCGAGCGCCGGCAGCCGCGAGTGCGCGTATACCTCGCCCGAGGAGGCGATGCGGGGAAGACAAGCCGGCGGAACGCCGAACGCCGACAGCAACGTCTCGTCCCAGGCGAGCGTGGCGAGATTCATCAGCTGAGTGCGGCTGGCATTGGTCACGTCCGTGACATGCACGCCGCCCTGCGCACCGCCGGTGAGATTCCACAGCAGCCACGAGTCGATGGTACCGAAGAGCGCATCGCCCGCCTCGGCGAGTTCGCGGGCCCGCGGCACCTCATCGAGCAGCCACCTGAGCTTGAGCGCGCTGAAATAGGTCGCTAGCGGTAGGCCGGTCTTGCCGCGAAAGCGGTCCTGCCCGCCATGGCGCTCCATTACGGCCACGGTCGCGGCGACACGGGTGTCCTGCCAGACGATGGCGTTGTAAAGCGGGTTGCCGCTGCGCCGGTCCCACAGCACGGTGGTTTCGCGCTGATTGGTGATGCCCACCGCGGCCAGGTGCGTTGCGCCGATGCGAGCCTGCGCCAGTGCCGCCGCGATGACTTTGCCCGTGTTGGCCCAGATCTCGAGCGCATCATGCTCGACCCAGCCCGGGCGCGGATAGATCTGGCGGTGCTCGAGCTGGGCGCTGGAGATGATCTCTCCCTGGCGCCCGAACACCATGAATCGCGTGCTCGTGGTGCCCTGGTCGATTGCGCCTACGTATCTGCCCTTGTTCACGGGTGTCATGATCTTGATCTCCGCGCAGAGACGGGCTGGGCCGGACCGAGGTAGCGATTGAGCCGCTCTACCTCGGGCGGCGTCAGCCGCAGGCCGAGCTTCGTGCGGCGCCACAGGATGTCTTCCACCGTCGCCGCCCACTCCTCTGCCCTGAGGTAATCGACCTCGGCCGCCGTGAGGTCCGCTCCCAGAGGCTCGCCGAGATCCGCCGCCGTGTGTGCGCCCTGGAGCACGCGCTCCATGCGGGTGCCGTAGGCGCACGCGAGCCGCCGCAGATGCTCCCGCCCCAGGAACGACCAGCGCCGTGCCGCCTCATCGAGGAATTCCGCCAGGCGCCCCCCAGGCAGATCGCCGCCCGGCAATGCCGCCGTCGCTGTCCAACGGGTTGCGGAGCCGCCAATCGACGGCTGCAGCCTTGCGAGCACGGCCTCGGACAGTTTGCGATACGTCGTGATCTTGCCGCCGAGCACGGTCAGCACCGGGGAGCCGCCTTCGGCGCGCTCGAGCACGACGCCGTAGTCGCGGGTGACCTCGGAGGCCTCGGAGGTGCCGTCGTCGCGCAGAGATCGCACGCCGGAGTAGCTCCACAGGACACCCTCCGGCCGGATCGTGCGCTCAAAGTAACGGTTGACGCTCTCGCAGAGATAGGCGGTCTCCTCGGGCATGATCGCCACGTGATCAAGCAGCCCAGTGTGCGGCACGTCGGTGGTGCCGATGAGCGTGAATCGTTCCTGGAACGGGATCGCGAACACGATGCGATGATCGGGGTTCTGCAGGATGTAGGCCTGCTCGCCATCGAACAGGCGCGCCACGACGATGTGACTGCCTCGCACGAGGCGGATTGGTTCGGGAAGCTGTAAGCCCAGCAGCCCGCGCACCTCGTTGACCCAGGCTCCCGCGACATTGACTACGGCTGCGGCCCGCATGCGGATCGTTCCAGAGGCGCGACTCTCGCACTGCACCTGCCAGCCACCCCGCTCGGGCCACGCCAGGCTCACCCGGGTGCGTGTCAGGATCACCGCGCCGCGATCGGCCGCGTCGCGCACATTGACCACCACCAGGCGGCTATCATCGACACGACAATCGGAGTAGGCAAAGCCCCGGCGGTAGGTAGCCTTGAGCGCGACGCCGGCGGCGTCGCGCCGCAGGTCGAGCGAGCACGACCCCGGCAGATGCCGATAGCGGCCCAGATGATCGTACAGAAACAGCCCAGCCCGAATTTTCCAGCGGGGCCTGAGTGTCGGCACGTGCGGCATGATGAATCGCAGCGGATGCACCAGGTGAGGCGCGATGCGCAGCAGTCGCTCGCGCTCGGCCAGCGCCTCGCGCACCAGACGGAACTCGCGATATTCGAGATAGCGCAATCCCCCATGGATCAGCTTGGTACTCGCCGAGGAGGTGTAAGCGGCGAGGTCAGATTGCTCGACAAGGCACACTCGCAGGCCCCTGCCGGCCGCATCGCGCGCGATTCCAGCTCCATGGATGCCCCCGCCAACGATCAGCAGATCGAACTGGGCGGCTCGCGCCTCGATGGCCGAGGACGACCCAGGCGATCGCGGGGACTCTGCGGCAGCGGCGGCTGAATCTGCGGCACACACACATTGGCGCGGAGAGTAATCCTGATCGAGCATGCCGGTCCATGTACCGGCCACCGATCAATTCGTGGGAGCCATGATGCGGAGCACTCCGCGGCCTCCGACGTTCTGAAGCGGGAAGTAGACTCGATGCGTCCGGGAATCCACCGCGACCGAATGCGCCTCGTAGGCGAGGTACTTGCGGCCGAGCAGGCGCAGACGCTCACCCTCGAGCGCGAATACCGCGACTACTCCGCTCTCGCTTGCCACATAGAGTCTCTGGAGACCCGAATCGAAGGCGAGCACATCCGGATCACGTCCGACCGGATACACCGACAGGACACGCATGCTCCGCAAATCGACGAGTAGCAACCGGGCATTGTGGTCGCAAGCGACAAATGCGAGACGCCTGGGCACATCCAGCAGCAAACTGTGGTCGTTATCGCAGCTTGACGGTAGCCGGTAGCGTGCGGATATGGTGTTCACCCGCGGATCGATGGCGACGATCTCGTCGCGCGTCTGCACATCCACCAGGATCTGCCGTGTGAGCGAGTCGTACTGGGAATTGCCAACGGCTCCGCCCATAGGTATTGTAGCGACGCGACGATCGGTGCGTGTGTCGACGACCGTCTCGGTCCGGCCGGCCTCATCGGAGATGAACAGCTCATTGAACGGCGGTGCGAAGGCCATGCCATCCGGATAAACGCCAGCGGGCGCGCTCGCGATTACCCTATAGGTCCGCTCCGAGATGACATCGAGCCGATTGCGATCGGTTGCCGCGGCGAACACCTCGCCGAGCTTCGGCACCGCAAGCACTCCATGCACACCTGGAATGTCTGTTACGTTGGCGGCGACACGCATGGTCTGCAGGTTTACCGCCGTAACCATGCCCGAGCCGAGGTGGGCGATAAACAACTCTTTCCGCGAGGGATCAAGCGAGACATAATCGAACCGGTTGGCACCGCCGGGCAGCGTGATGTCGGGGTGGGACGGATGCAGCGGGAACCCGGGTGCTGCGGCGCCCGCCGCGGTCGCGAGCGCCGCGAGTACGGTCGCGAGGGCTGCCATCCGCGGGGTCACAATCCTCATACGACTCATCATGCTGCCAGGATGACGAACGTGCCGCTCATCCCGGGCTTCTGAGCGTTTCAATAAAACTGTCGCGCGACTCACTGTCAATGCAGCCGCCCATCGTTGGCCTCATAGGAGGCGATGGTATTCCCGTGCGCTGCGGCGTATGCCTGTAGGTAGCGTTGAAACGCGTCATAACTGGCCGTTCCTTTGCTAGCAATCCACTCCTGGCGCAGCTGCTGCGGGCCTGGAACCTTTAAAAGGGACGTCGGGGTGTAGCGTTGAGTGGGTAAGCTCGAGGTGCTTGCATCGCCATGAGGGTCGGTGTGATCCTCGAGCCAGCGCTTCGTCAGCGCGTGACCGACTGCGCCGGCCTCGCGCCGCAGCAGCAATCGGTTGCTGCACTTGCCGGGATTGAACTGCACGGGTATGTGCATGGAAAGTACCGGCAGGGAGTCGCGCCGGGGCGTCTTGCGCCAGATGCCGGAAATCACGCGCGCATTGGCATCCCATTGCGACATGGCGGGCAGGTCGAGGATCGCTTCGATGGTACGTACGATGTTCACCTGAGATAGGGGCTGTGTGTCCAAGTCGCCCGAGTTGACCCAGGGCCCCATGGCCAACCCCAGGGTACGATGTGCGTTGATATGGTCGGCGCCGCTCTGGGCGTCATCCTCGTCGAGGAAGACCACCATGTGGCGCCATTGGGGTGTGCTGGCAAGGTAATGGAGGAACTCGGCTGTGGCGTGATCATTCTGGGCCACGTAGAAGTCGGGGCTGTAATAGCATGCCTCTTGACCGGCTGTGTGATCGTCCGGTAGCCAGATAAATATGAAATGCGGAAAGGCGGTGCCACGATGCGCCTCGAGCCAGGAGATGGCCGCGGCGACGCGGCTGTTGTCCAGGATCATTCGATCCCAGCCGGGGTAGGTCCTGTCGACGTGGGCGAGCAGGGCGGTGCGGATGACCCCATCTCTGGCGCGCGTGATATCCTCGCCGAAGTCCTCGAACGAAATGTGGTGCGCCAGTAAATTGTTGAAGAGGTAGAGCCGCTCGGGATAGCTGATCCAGGGATTGGCGAAGGCCCCGAGCTTCTTGCGGGCATACTCGAACGGATCATGGCTTCCTTGTGCCTTGGAGTTCAGTGGGCCAGTTGGGCCGGCTCCGGCGTTCCAGATCAGGCCGCGATGGGAGTAAATTTCAGGCCATAGGCGCTGGACGACATCAGAATCCGATGCTCCGTCGGTCCATTGGTGTCCCTGGGCCGTCACTTCACCGTCAGCCATGAAATTCGCAAACAGGGTGTCGTGCTTTGCCCAATAGTAGAGATTTGGCAGCTCCCGAGGACCGTACAGATCGAAATGTGGGTCGGCCCATTTTCCGGCAGGGCGGTAATCGCCGAGATCCTCGTCGAAGGTCTTATTCTCGCGCAGGATGAAGACCACGTAGCGGATATGCCGGCGCAGGAAGGCGCTGGTGCGCGAATTCTCCTGTGTCAGGGCGGAGCGCTGGGCTGGCAGGAACTGGTCATCCTGGAGGGCAGTGTGCGTCCAATGGGCAAGGTTGCGCGACAAGTCGCGCAAGGACACTCTCTGCAGCATCCCGTGCATCATGTCACCGATGTACTGCCATTGCAGGTTCGGCCCCGTCCCGAGGCCTTTGGCCGCGACCACATAGAGCGAGCCATGTGCAACCGCCAGGGAACTCGGATACCAGCCGGTGGGGATCAGGCCGAGGCATTTGCCGTTCCTCATCGCGTACACTGCCACGTCGTCATTGCCCGCATTGGCCACGAACAGATCGCCTCCCGCAACGGCAAGCGCATCCGGATAGCTGCCGGGTGGCGCATCGGGATACGGACTGTCCCCGATGACGCGCACGGCCTTGAGGTCATGCACATTCACCTCGACCACCGCATCATCGTTGGCGTCAGCGACCCAGATGTACGGCCCGTGCCCCACAGCCGCCAGCGCAGTGGGGTGAACGCCCGCGGCCGCCGTGTGCGGACCCAGCGAGGGTCCGGTGGGGACGGTCCCGAGCACCTTCAGGGTCCGTCGGTCGAGGATCGTGACGCCGCGTCCGGCCCACTGGCTGACCGCCAGACGCCGACCGCCGTCGGCCAGGATTACCGCGAACGGATACGGACCGACGTTGACGTATTTGGTCTTGGCAGTCCGAATGTTAATTCGGGCCAGACTGTTGGACAGCATTCCCGTCACATAGAGGTGGCGGTTGCCCGGTCCGACCGCCACCGAATCCGGGTAGAAATGGTAGGGCTTTTGAGACGGGTTGGCCTGATAAGTGTACGGATATTGGGTTTTGGGAAAGGGCTGCCACTGCAACCGATAGCGGCGGATGACGCGCACCCTTTCTGCCGTCATCTGCAGCGCGAGGACCTCGTCCGAGTTCCCGCCCGTCGCGTACACGATGCCGTCCGTACCGGCCGCCAGGCCCTGGAACAAATCACTGTGGGATGCGACCGTGGTCGGGATGGCCTGCGGGTTCTCCTCAGCCCTCAGTGCCGCCACCGCCTCCGCCTCCCGGAGCTTCATCGGTTGATTGGTGGAGTAAACCCAGCCGGCAGCACCGGTGTGCCGTGGATTCAGCGCTTTCGCGCTGCCCTTGGCGGCCGTGATCACGGTGGGTGTGGTGGGCGCCTGTTCGCTAAAGGCGGCCAGTCGCGCCTGTCTACGTAGATCGAGGCCGTACCAGGTTACAGTCTGAAAGGGCGTTGCGCCGTTCGCCAGTACCAGCACGTGCCCCGGAATGCTCAGTACTTTGGTGGGAAAATCGGGTGTGCTGATGAGCGTGCCGACCGGGGTCACACGACGCCAGGTCGGCAGAATACCCATATAGTGCGAGCGGTTGGCAGCGGTGACCTCCACCGGCGCTGGGACGACATAGCGCTGAGTCGCGGTGCACAACGTCGGCAGGCACGTGCCGACCACGATCCAGAGCGGCCGCCGTGAGCGGCGGGCCGCCTTTTGGTGCTGGTTCATGTTCGACTGTTCTCGACGGTCTGCGTAACTCACATTGTCCCAATTTAGAACTCCGCTCTCAGCGAAGCGAATATCATACGTGGTGCACCCGGGTTACCGATGATGTACCCACCCGTGGGTGTACCAAAATACCCACCAGAACTGATGTATTCCGTGGAGTTGTACTCTGTATTGGCGAGATTGATCGCTTGTACCGAGATGATGTCGGCACGGGTGCCAGGAATCAAGTGAGTACGCAGGGAAACGGAAAAATTCACGAGATTGAATGCCGGCTCCGGGACGTTCGTCGGACTACCTGTATTGACGTCGAACAGATAACGCGCTCCAGTGTACTGATCCCAAAGCATCGCATGCACGCGAGCCCCCGGCAGCCGGAACAAGTAACCAAGCCCGGCGTTGACCGTGTACTTTGGGGAGTTGGAAACTGGCAGACCAGCGCCAGTGAATTCCTTTCCTGAAGGAGTTACGGGTGATCGGAACTGATTCCAACGCGCTTGCAAGTAGCCTACATTGACGAATCCATTCCAGTGTTCACCCATCCGGCCTTGTAAGGACAGATCCGCTCCCTTGTATACGCCCGAGCCGTTCCCGAAAAATATCGTCAACGGGTGTTCCGCTGTCGTATAAGAGAACGTCTCATGCGTCATCAGATTGTGGAAGAAATCCAAGGACGCATACACGTCATGCAAAATACCGAGGTGCATCTTTACAAATCGTATCCCAATATCATATTCCTCGGATTGCCCGGGCTTGAGGGTCTGGATATCGATCGGAAATGTCGACAGGGTTCGAGAAGCATTCGGCGGATGCCGGGTGATCGAGAAGTTGCCAAACAGATGCAGGCCGCGTACGAGTTCGTAGTTGGCCCCGATCGATGGTTCAGTTTCGACAAAGTTCAGCTCCTGATCCGGGAAGGTTGGGTAGCCTAGAAACTGAAAGGTATTGCCGTTGACGGTATAAGAATTGCCTACCACGGGACAGTTGCCGTTGTTGAGGCTTGCGAACTCTATACAAGCCGCTGACTGGGATCGGTTCGACAACAGGCTTACATACTGGACGACGCGGAATCCCGGAACAATCTTTAACTGCGGTAGCGGACGGAAATCGTCCTGTACGAAAGCGGCCGAGTAGAAGCTGCTCACGTTGTAGAGGAAACCCTGTTGCGGATACTGGAGTGTACTTCCATCAAATTTAGAAAATGTCGAATATTCGTTCAAGTGCTCATTCGCGAGGGACGTTACGACATAACCTCCGACGCTTAACGTGTCTTTACGATTGAAGCGCTCGCGCAGTGTTATCCTGTCCCCCAATGTTTTGGAGCTTTGCACGTAGTACTCCACGTTCATCGGGCTACCGGAATAGTAGGGACTGCTTGGATTGGTACTGTATTGGGTAACTCGGTAATGGAAGTCTTTGCCGATACGTATCCAGGTCATATTTGACAGTTTGAGACTCCGCGAGAGCGAGAAATGCATGTGCGACCACAGCAGCCAGTTTTGTATCAGAAGTTCCTTATGCCAAAGAGATCTGGGCAGTGTGGCGTAAAACCCGGAGGTCTGCTGGCTATAGGGTGCTCCGATGCCCAGGCCGCCGGTATCAACGAGTGGGACGGGCCGAAGCGGAATCATGTTCGGACGCCACTCGTGGTTGCGTTGATAGTATGCACCGAAGCTCACCGATGAGCCGTGGCTGAAGAGCTTGCGCGTCTTGATGTACGCCTCCTCGGTATCACTCGGTAGACTGAATTGCGAGGTGCGGAATGACAGGCTGCGTGCTGATGCAATGCCGAACACGGTCGACCAGCCGTCTATTGCTCCGGTGTTGTATACCGCCGAGTCGTCGAGTGTCTGGTCGCTGCCGCCCGCGACTTCCACGTCACCGCCTGGGAGCGCGGAAGGCTGTACGGGAATGAAATCAATGGTGCCGCCGAGACTGGCGTACCAGCGCTCACTTGGATTACCTGGACCGACGATGACGTTCTCGCCGGCCATAAGTGCGCCGATCGGGACCTCGGGAGAGTGCCAGTCCGTAAACTCTCCCATACTATTGAGCGGCACGCCATCGAGTTCAACTGTGACCGCCTCCGATTCCAGGTCGCCGGGAATGCTGTTATACCCCACCTTGATGCCGCGAAGTGAGATCTGTGAGCGCCCAGTTTCGCTGTAATTGTTGTAACCCGCTACGTAGACGTTCGGCAGCATGCTGAGGGCCTGCGGACCGCCAGCGTCGGGGCCGAGCATGTTTATCATGGATTTCGTGACCGACTCAGCGGGTTGTGAGGAGTTTGCCAACTGTACGGGGGGTATGACCTGGCTCGCAAACGCCCGATACCCGTATATTTTTACTGCGTGGAGCTGGTTGAGCGTCGGTCTCGGCACAGAGGTAGAGTTCGGCGCATGGGGGTCTGGCGCCTTGGCAGGAGATACCTCACTGTGTAACGAGTAGTGTGTCCTTCTCACATATGCGTGTTCTTTTGTATCAAGGTGGGTATCGGATGTCGGCGACGAAACGGGCGCGATCTCCACGGAATCATTAGACTTGGACCGGGAAATGTGAGTTAAGGTCTGGGCGACGGAAATATGACTTGCAAGGAGGAATACGGCGCCGGCAAGGAGCGCAGCGTAAGAGGCAACGAAGCCTGAGGCAGTTCCGAACTGGCGAGGTGCACTCTGGGAGCGGGACGCGTGGTTCGTGATCATACGTGTTACACCCTCAATAGAACTCGTTCAATGGTTCGCTGTGGCATGACGATCAACGTCAATGCCAGTGCGGACGGTCGGCCTTGCGCGTGATTGGCGGAGGTGGGTGTCCGGTTGGCAAACGGGACACCGGAGAGGTCGTCTTTACGCTTCCGCTATCGAAGTTCCCGCCGCTACAGTGCGGCCATCCAGTCGGGATTCCATTGGTGCCAAAGGAATGAGTTGCCGCGGCACTGATGCTATAGCTGCTGCCGGTGCCGCTCGGAGAGAAGGCAAGCGCTTGGGCGAGGCTGTCGTAGTTGGACACGCGTTTGGGGTCCGCCCGGGAAAGGATCGGTTCCGTAATCGCGGACTTGAGGTTCTGTCCGAGCCTGTGAAGTACGACCGTCCGGAGTCGTGCGCGAGGCTCGAGGGCGTGTACATTCGTGTCTGTGCGGGCGTACGCGGCTGCGGCCAACGGCGCGGCCTGTTTGACAACGGCAAGCGGCTTCAAGCTCATTGGGAACCCCCACCCCTTCATACTTGTGCGATAACGTACGCTGTGCTATCAATGGCGTCAAGAGTAGTTATGCGGAATAAATATGCACTCCGGCGCACCGATCGCCCGTGAACCGGATGGGTCGGCTGCGACTAAGTCCTTGATGGGGCAATCTAAAATCAATATATTTATGTCGACTATAGTTATGAAGAACACCGACACAATCCAGTTGGAGAGTGACGTGAGCGCGAAAACGGTGGTTGCGCTACCGGAACGGACGAAGGCGCTGGGAATGTACGAGTCCATGGTGCGGATCCGTAAGTACGAAGAGCAGATCTACTTTCTCTTTCTAGAAGGCAGAATCTCAGGCAGCATCCATCAGTCGCACGGACAGGAGGCCTGCGCGGTGGGCGTGCTGTATGACACCCGCCCGACGGATTACATGGCGTCCACTCACCGCCCGGCGGGGCACGATCTGGCCAAGGGCGTTTCACTTAGAGCAATGATGTGCGAGATGTTCGGGAAAGCGAACGGATGTTGCCATGGCAAGGGCGGTGCGATGCATATGGGCGACATCAGTGTGGGTGCGGTGCCGGCGAACGCGATCGTCGGAAGCAACATTCCGATAGCGGTGGGAATGGCATATTCCTGCAAGTTGCGACGGACGGACGATATCGTGGTGTGCTTCTTCGGTGATGGAGCGACCAATGAAGGAGGGTTTCACGAAGGAATAAACGGGGCGGCTCTGTGGGACCTGCCGGTCGTTTTCGTCTGCGAGAACAATTTCTACGGTGCCTCAACGCACGTTCAGGCAACCATGAAGGTGCAGACGATCGCCGAGCGCGCAGCAGCCTACGGAATTCCAGGTGAGCGCATCGATGGCAACGATCTGATGGCCGTAAATGAAGCGGCCACAAGGGCAATTGCTCGCGCCAGACGCGGAGGGGGCCCTACGCTGCTTGAATTGATGACTTACCGAATTGCCGGCCACTCGCGCAGCGACGCTTCTGCGTATCGTCCGGATGATGAAGAATCGGCGTGGCTTGCCAGAGATCCGATCAAGCTCTTTCGCGGCAGGCTGGTCGAGGAGAAGGTCGCGACCGATGCCGAATTGGACGCAATCGAGAACAGTGTGCAAGAGGAGGTGGATGGGGCGGTGCAATTTGCGGAGTCTTCGCAGGATCCTGAGCCTGAGGATGCGCTGCGGAATGTCTACGCCGGAGAAGGGGAAGTCTGATGCCGCAGATGTCGATCGTAGAGGCGTTGAACCAGGCCATTGCAGAGGAAATGGCGCGGGATGAGCGCGTGTTTTGCTTGGGAGAAGACGTCAGTGACGCCAATGGCGGCTACGGAGGCGCTTTTGCGGTGACCCGGGGTCTGCATGGCAAATTCGGTCCCGAGCGTGTACTGAACACCCCCATCTCTGAGATGCTGATCGTAGGCATGGCGGTCGGCGCGGCCATGGCCGGCATGCGGCCGATTGCTGACGTGCAATACGGTGACTTTCTCTTCTGTTGCATGGACCAGTTGGTCAACCAGGCCGCGAAGATGCGATACATGTCAGGGGGGCGCGTCAGTGTGCCTATGGTGATGCGTGCGCCAGTTGGCGCCACGGGTCGCGGCGCCCAGCACGCCCAAAGCCTGGAGGGGTTCTTTACGCACGCGCCGGGACTCAAAGTGATTTGCCCGGCTACCGCTTACGACGCCAAAGGTCTGCTTAAGACGGCGATTCGCGACGATAATCCCGTTCTGGTTTTCGAGCACAAGCTTCTCTACGGAGGCAAGCGGACCGAGAGCGGCGCCTTGTCCATGGTGGGAGAGGTACCCGCGGAAGATTACACTGTGCCGTTTGGGCGAGGGGTGGTGCGCCGGGAGGGAAAGGATATCACCATCGTGGCCAACCTCCTGATGATGTACCGGGCAATGGATGCCGCTGCGGAACTTGACGAGGACGACATCAGTTGCGAAGTGATCGATCCGCGTACCTTGGCGCCATTTGACTATGAGCTGGTGATTGAGTCGCTCAGGAAAACGCGCCGATTGATGATCGTTCACGAAGACACCTATAGCAACGGCTGGGGGGCGCAGCTCGCCTCCTATATCGCCGAGCACGAAATCTACCTGCTCGATGCGCCGATCAAACGATTGGCGGCATATGACGTTCCGATTCCGTGTGCGCCGGTCATGGAGAAGTTCGTCATTCCATCGACTGCTCGTATCATCGACGCAGCCCGCTCCCTCATGAAGATGTAACACACAGGCGTAAAGACATGTCGTCCATTCGATGCGTCGATCTTCTCAAGCGTGCGCGTGCTGGCAGCTACGCGGTCGGATATTTCGAGGCGTGGAGTCTGGAATCACTTCTCGCTATCGTACGTGCGGCCGAGATTGCCCGATCTCCAGTGATGACGGGGTTTTGCGGCGAATATCTTGCTAATCCGACGCGCAGGTTCAAGGAGGAGATCGGCCTGTACGGGGCAATTGCGAGGAAGGTTGCCTCGAATGCCTCGGTTCCGGTGGCTACTCTGCTCAACGAGTCGATCGACATGAACGTGGCATACAGAGGCGTCAAGGCGGGCTTCGATATGGTCATGTTCGTTGATGAGGAAATGCCCGCGGAGAAATTGATTGAGCCGACGCGGAAGCTGGTGGAATTCGCGCACGCATGTGACGTCGCTGTTGAAGGAGAGGTTGGGGCTCTGGGAATGGTAGAGCACCTGGGAGGAAAGCGGCACTCCGGCAGAGCCACCGATCCCGAAATGGCCGCGAAGTTCGTGCAATGCACGGGCGTGGATGCGCTGGCCGTCTCGGTCGGCAACGTGCACTTTCTCGAGGGGGCCAAGGCCAGACTTGACTTCGAGTTGCTCGAAGACCTGCATCGTAAAGTCTCCGTTCCCCTGGTTCTGCATGGAGGTACGGGTATCGACAAGGCGGAGTTTGAGCCGAGCATCGCACGTGGAGTTGCCAAGGTCAATGTGGGATCGTGCCTCAAACGGACCGTACTGGAGTGTGAGAATGGCTATTTCTCCATGAACGAGGTAGGAAAGTTGAATCCTAACGATGTACTCGGCCGGGGCGGCGCGCTCGATGTGATGATGCGAAGCCAAGAGGCATTAATAGAAGAAGTGCTTGGCTTCATCAGGGCGTTTGGAGGCGAGAATAAGGCGGCATAGGGGAGCACCATGATTACAAAGATCCCTATGCCATCGGGAGGCACCAATACGGACCGACTGCGCGTCGTTTCATGGCGGAAGGGGGTGGGTGAGCCCGTGAACCGCGGTGACGTATTGCTTGAGGTCGAGACGGACAAATCTATCCTCGAAGTGGAGAGCTTTGCCAAGGGTACGTTGCTGAAGCAGGCGATACCGGAGGGGGAGTTCGCTGTCGTCGGTGAGGTGATCGCATATATCGGGAATCCTGAGGACGCCAAAGATCTGGATACACCCACGGGGGGGGAGGGAGGCAAGCGTGCGCCGGAGGGTTCCGAGCCAGGGGCCTCGACAGAGAAGTCGGCCGCTCCGGATCGCGCAGCCTCCGTTCGTAGTTCCGCCTCGACGGGTGCGGTACAGGCAACGCCGGCTGCCAAGAGAGCAATCCGCGAACTCGGCGTGTCGATCGCGGCCGTTCATGCGGCGACGGGCAAGGACACGCTGAGCGCTGATGACGTGGCACGATTTGCGGCGGCGCGCGAGCACGACCGGCTGCAACAGGGTGCACCGTTCGATCTGCGACCTCTTACGTCCATCCGCCGCAGCATCGCCGATCGGATGCAGATTGGGGCGTCGATTCCGACATTCAACGCGGAAATCGAAATCGAGGCGAGCAGCTGCATGCGCTTGCGATCCGATATGAATGCGCAAAGAAATGACGTGAAGGTGGCATATCACGATATCATTGCGAAAGGGGTTGCTGTCGTATGCCGCAGCCACCCGTTGGTGAATGCATCATTTACCAATGAGGGCATCCGCGTCTTTCGTTCCGTCAACGTTGGCCTTGCGGTTTCAATAGATCAGGGGCTCGTGGTTCCGGTCGTACGGAATGTGGACGAAAAAACAATCATCGCGATAGCCGCGGAGAATGCCGGGAACATCAGGCAGGTGCGGGAGGGAAAAATCGATGCGGAACTACTTCAACACGGGACCTTCACGATTTCCAATCTCGGCAGCTATGGGATTCCCCGATTCACGGCAATCCTGAACCCGCCGCAGTCCTGCATTCTGGCCATAGGTGCGATTCAAACACGCGCGGTTTCGAGGGAGCGGTCCTGGCATGAAGTTCCGATGATGTCGATTACAGGTACGTTCGACCACAGGGTCATAGACGGTGCGTACGGAGCCCGGTTCCTGCTGGACCTAAAGAAGGTTTTGGAGCATCCGGAGCGGATTCGCGACGCATGAGATCGTCGTCCCGATTGCGGGGCCGTCCCCCCGGGCTCCTGCTTGGTGGGAGCGGAGGAACCGAGAGGGCGAGAGCGGTTGCATGACCGTCGAGCACGGCCCTGTGGTCTGGGTGTCCAGTCATGGGCACAAGCAAGCGGTGCGTGCGGGAACCCGTGGCATCGGCAGCAGTTGCCGACAGTGAAGGTCGCGGTCTTCAAGACTCTCAGACACTTGCCGCGCACGGTGCGATAACAGAGGGGATAAAATGCCTCAATATCTGCTGGGACTCGATCACGGAACTGGTGGGGTGAAGGGCTGCATCATCGACGAGTCGGCCAATGTCCTGGGGTACGCGTACCGGGAGTATCCGATCTATTCGAATGCGCCGGGGTGGTCGGAGCACGACCCGGACATCTACTGGGTTGCCGCTTGCGAGGTGATCCGCGAGTGCATCGGTGCTGCCGGGATTCGTCCCGAGGAGATCAAGGGGATCGCCAATTCCTCCGCTCTGCCGTCATTGGTGATGGTGGACCGCGACCACAATCCAATTGAGCTCGCGTACAACCTGATGGACCGGCGTGCCACGGAGCAGGTTCAATGGCTACGAGAAAACATCGGTGAAGAACGCCTATTCCGCGTGAGCCGAAACCGTCTGGAGGATCACCCGATACTCGTCAACCTGATGTGGGAGAGGCAAAATCGCCCTGAGAGCTTTGCCCGGATCCATAAGGCGCTGACGATCGATGGCTATATCCGGCTGAAGCTCACCGGTCGGGCGACGGCGAACTTCTCGTCGGGGGCGTTTTTCGGGGTCGCGTATGACCTTAAGCGAAATTGTTTCGACGAGAACTTGCTGCGGGAAATAGGTCTTGATCCGGAAATTCTACCGGAATTCTTCTCGTGCGAAGATATAGTGGGAGAAACGCTGCCCGCCGCCGCGAAGTCGGCCGGGCTTGTTCCTGGCATTCCAGTCGCCGCGGGTTCCGTAGACTGCAATGCAGGCTGGATGGGTGGCGGTGCCGTGCGTACCGGCGACATCCAGATCAATCTTGGCACATGCGGGGTGATCGGAGTGATCCACGAGGATCCGGAGCTGATCGTGGATACGATGATCAACTGCTCGTATGTTACCGACTCCAGAAAGGTCTTCGCCACCGTGGCCGCCACGACCTGCGGCGGACAGTCGCTTCGGTATCTTCGGGATAACTTTTCCCAGCTGGAAGTCGCGACGGAAAAGGTAGTGCCCGGCTTCAGTGCGTACGACAGCATGGAAAAGCAGGCCGAGTCCGTGCCTCTCGGCTGCGATGGGTTGGTGGTTTTGCCCTATCTCATGGGTGAGCGCACGCCACTGTGGGACGTCGAGGCGCGTGGGGTCATTTTTGGGTTATCGCTTCATCACACGAAGGCGCACCTGGTACGCGCGACGATGGAAGGCGTCACATTCGCGATGTACGAGTCGTTTCAGATCATTCAGAAGCGTTCGTCGAAACTGAACTTCCCGATCGTTCTAAACGAAGGTGGAGCCAGGAATCGCCTCTGGCGCCGTATGATCACGGATGTCTTTAACGTGCCGACCGTATTTGTCAGAAGTCGCATAGGGGCGCCGATGGGAGATGCGATTCTCGCGGGTGTAGCAGTCGGGGTGTTCAAGGACTTTTCGATTGCAAGGACAAAATCCGAGTACGTCGATCCGATGGAGCCGGTGGCCGAGGAGCACGAGCGCTACATGGAGTATTACCGGCTTTTTGGAAGCGTCTACTGCGATCTCAAACAGGAGTTCCAACAGCTCTCGCGTATTCGGGCAAAGCGCTCCAATTAGCGCATCCGATCCAATATGGCGTTGCACACAGGAGAAGGATGATGACTCAGGCAAAGTCCTTGAACAATTTGGTGGTCAAAGAAATCACGAGCGTGGCGGCTCGGTTTACCCTGAAAGGTAAGAAAGCCATCGTCACGGGCGCGAAAGGAGGTATTGGGAGGGCGACAGCTACCGCCTTCGCCGAACTCGGCGCGGATGTGGCCATTGTGGACTTGCCCGCAGCGGTGGGTGAGTCTGAAGCCGTCGCGAAATCACTCAGTGGGCGGTTTGGGGTGAAATCGGTGGCCATAGGCGCTGATCTGTGTCAGGAAAACGACGTCAAGGAAATGACCCGCAGAGTGGTCGACGCGTTTGGAACGATCGACGTCGTACACAGCAACGCGGGCATCTTTGACATGGGGGACAATCCGCAAATGCCGGTCGGCGCGTTCAAGCGAATTGTCGATGTGAATCTCCTGGGGATGTTTCTGGTCAACCGTGAATGTGCGGAAGTTATGGTCGCCCATAAGCATGGAGGGTCGATCATAAACACGGTGTCCATGTCCGGCAGCATCGTGAATCCCACGCGGACGGAGACCGATTACATGGTTGCATACACGGCGTCGAAAGGCGGAGCGAAACACCTTACCAAAGCCATGGCCGTAAATTACATTAGGCATGGAATTCGAATCAACTCGGTCAGCCCGGGTTACCTGATATCCGGGGCGCATGCCGCAATGTCCCAGAAGGATGTCGACTGGTGGGCCAACTCCGTGCCAATCAAGCGATTCGGTGAAATGGACGAGATCGTCGGTATCGTGTGCCTTCTGGCGACGGATCTTGCCACGTACTTTGTCGGGTCCGACATCATCATGGATGGTGGCGCGACGATCACTTAAGCGCAGGTGGTTCCGGACGCGTGTTGGGCCGGGCGTGGCGCGTGCGAGAGCTGCGGAAACGGCGGAGTCTGTCGGCGACCTGTCCAGGATCTGGCTCGGCAAGGGAATGGGGTTGAGCGTAATTCACGAGCCAATCTGCGTACGGTTGGTCATGGTGATGCCATAAAGGGGAAAGGGGCGCGGCCGGTCGACGCCTCATGATCGGGCCGCGGGCGAAGGGGGTTCACGGCGGTCTGGAGCGGACGGAAAGAGGCGGCCTGTAGAGCGGCAATGTGACTGACGGGCGAGTCTAGGCTGATGAGGTCGCAATAGGCAGCGGATCATGTCGGGAGTCATATAAATTGGCGAACAGCGAATCACCGCGAAGACCGGTGGCGGCTGGGCCCCAGGGCGGTCCTGGCCTGCGCGGAGTCGAGGAGGAGGTGGAAGGCGCGGGTTTGTTGTATAGGATTGGGATTCCGCCCGCACTGTTGTGGGGATTTGTAGGTCTGCTGTTCTTTCTGACGGGAGATGGGGTCGAATCGGGGTATCTCGCGCCGTTTCTCGCCGATAGATTGCATCTCTCGCCAAGCGCGGTAGGCGTCGTCTTTACGTGTTACGGGTTTGCGGCGGCCGCCGCAGGCTGGTTTTCTGGCGCGCTCTCAGACGTCTGGGGTCCTCGTCGCGTCATCTGCATCGGATTCTTCATCTGGATCCTCTTGGAGGTGCCGTTTCTCGTGTTCGGCATCGGCCACAATGATTATGCGGTCATTCTGTTGACCTATGGTCTTAGGGGTCTTGGATATCCTCTATTTGCCTATGGATTCCTCGTTTGGATAACTGTTGTCGCGCCGAGGAATCGGCTGGCTTCCGCCATGGGATGGTTCTGGTTCGCCTTTACGGGAGGACTCCCGACTCTCGGGTCGCTATTCGCGCGGTTCTGGATACCGAGAATAGGCCGCTTAGATACCCTCTGGGCTTCGACAGGGCTGGTCATCCTTGGGGGGGCGATTCTTTTGTTAGGCGTGAAAGAGCGTCGCGGTAGGTCTCGACTGGTGGCAGGGAGCGAGAGACCGGTGCGCGCGCTGATCGGGTCGTTGAAGCTGGCGGTGAGGAAGCCAAGAACGCTCGTGGCGTGCATAGTACGTGCGATAAACACGGCGCCAGAGTTCGGGTTTTTCATCATTCTCCCAGCGTATTTCGAGAAGACAATTGGATTTCCACAGCGGGACTTCCTGACTCTCCTGAGCACGATGTTTTTGTCAAACATCGTGTGGAATTTGCTGTTTGGGATGCTTGCGGACGTGTTGGGCTGGCGTCGAACGATTGCGTACTGCGGTGGCTTTGGATGTGCGTTGACTACGCTGGCGCTATATTACGTTCCGATGGCCACGCATAGTTTCGTGCTGAGCCTGGCCGTGGGCGCGGCGTATGGCGCGACTCTCGCCGGGTATGTGCCGCTGTCGGCCACAGCGCCGATGCTGGAGCCGGAACATCGTGGAGAGGCCTTGTCGCTCCTGAGTCTGGGTGCTAGTGCGGCAATGCTGCTCGGTCCAGCGATTGTGACGCTTTCTTTGGGCGAAGTCGGAGTCAAGGGAGTGATGTGGATTTTTGCGATGCTGTACGTCGCAAGCGGAATAATGGCACTCATATGGCTCCAGGTGCCCGAGAGCGATGGCGCTGCAAGGGATGCGCCCGTGTGATATAAAATCCGCGGTGGGTGTTCGGCTATCCCGTGAATGGAGGCCATAAGATTCCAAACTATACCAACCAGCAGCTCATTTTGGCGGCCCGGCTATACTATCTAGAAGGTATGTCTCAGGCTGAGATCGCGACGTTTGTCCGGGTGTCGCAGCCGAAGATTTCGCGCATGCTCGCCATCGCGCAGCAGCGGGGAATTGTGCGGATCTCCGTTCCTGAGTATGAGTCCCGGAATCCTGAGCTCGAGAAAGCGCTGGCCAAGACATTCTCGATCGATGCGGTTGTCATTCACAGCATCGGAGGGGTGGAGATGATACCGCTGCGGCGCATCATGGGGTACTTTGCGGCATCTGTGGTTGGAAAATGGATCAAGGCACACTCACTTGTCGTGCTTTCCGGCGGACGCGCCGTGCAGGCGCTTGTGGAGCAGATGCAGCCCGTGCAACCGATTCCGGACCTGCGGATTGCCACGGGGATGGGACACATCGATTCGATGCCAGGACCGTACGACGCATCGGAGCTTTGCAGGGACTTGGCACGCCGCTGGCAGGGAAGTGTGCTCAGCTTGAATGGTCCTCTCATATTTCCTGATGAAGGTTCGTGCCAGGAGGTGGTACGGCTTCCTCAGATCCAGGAAGTGCTGCGCGCTGTCGTGAGGGCGAATGTTCTGATCTTTGGTGTGGGGGCAATGCACAATTCGCTGCTGTTCGAGCGGGATCTCTTCACCCGAGCGGAAATCGGAAAGTTGGCGGACGCGGGGGCGGTAGGGGAGGTGCTTGGACGATTTTACAACGCCAAAGGGGTCGAGTGCCAAACTACGGTGCGTAATCGGACTCTGAGCATCGATCTTGCGAAACTGCGTGGGATAGCGAGGCGAATTGCTGTTGTTGTCGGGGTGGACAGAACTGCTGCTGTCCTTGGGGCAATACGGGGTAAAATACTCAACACGCTCGTGACGGAGGAGTCGTGCGCGGAAGCTCTTTTGAGGATGGGTTCGCGTCGGTCGAACGGAAAGACGGACGGATCCTCTCGGTAGTTGTGGAAATAGGGGTCTTCTGGTTTCAGTCTCCATTGGGGATTGGTAAGCTCCTCCCCAGCACCGTCAGGTTGCGGGAATGGCCGTGACGCGAGACGAGGACGATCAGAGGCACGCAACGGATCGCCGTGAGTTGCAGATATTCTCCGAGTTTGTCGTGAGGTCCGCATCTGGACATCGGAGGGTCGGACGGCGTTCGCCGTCGGCAGTCGACCGGATGGCTGACAATGGGTGGGGCGACTGGCGGCCTGTATGCGGCCGGTGAAGAAGTGCCGAAAGAAGTGCCGAAAGGTTACCGGAACGCCATCGAATGGGATGGTCAAGCTTCTGCCCGGGGAATTTCTGTGACGCAAGATAGGGTGTGGGTTCGGTACGCCTATGGACTTGGTGTGACGCGAAATTATGTGCAAGTCATGCGGTGGGTTCGGGCGGCCGCGGCACAGAATGATTCGGACGGGCAGGATGCGCTCGGAGTTCTCTCTGTGCACGGATGGGGCGTGCCGCGAAGCCACATGGGGGCACTGCGCCGGTTTCGCAGGGCGAGGGAAGTCGGCGGCGCGGGCAGGCTGCCGGGACTGCACTACGCGGCCGGGAGCGGTGTGAAGCGCAACTACAGGTTGGCGTTCGCGTGGGCGGAATTGTCCACCGAGCCTCCCGACCCGGCGCGGTATGGCGCGCAAATTGCCAAAGCCCGGGCATTGCATCTGACCACAGCGCAGTTCGAGGCGGACGATCGGTTCATCCGTCGCTGGAGAGTCGGCCAGGACCTCAAGTGGCGAGCCGGGTGTCCTCAGTGCCCGCCCGCCGGCAGCCCGGCCAGAAACCGGTCGATTGCGCCGAGCGCCTCCGGTTCGTCGAGCAGCGGCGCATGGCCGCGCCCGGGGACGGTCAGCGATTCGAGATCCGGCTTTTCGCGCCGCATCCGCTCGAGTATTTCCGGACTCAGGATATCCGACAGCTCGCCGCGGATCACGAGCATGGCCAGGGCCCGCAGCTGCGCGAACACCGGCCACAGATCCGCCGGTACCGCTGGGGCCGACCGGATTGCCTCCCCGATCATCGGGTCGAAATCGAGCACCGGCACCCCCGAGACGTCCTCGCGGTAGCTGCGGCGCGTGACGATACCCCACTGTTCATCGGTGAGCCCGGGCCAGGCTCGAGCGTTCACCTGCCGATACTGGGCGATCGCCTCATCCCAGGTATGCACGGGAGGAAGCGCGCCCGCGTAGCCTCGAATGCGCTCGATG
Source organism: Pseudomonadota bacterium (assembly GCA_021850555.1). Next base: position 24,285 of record JAJZLX010000669.1, read on the forward strand.
CCGCGCGGATCGGCTTCGGGTCCGATGTCGTTGACCACGATGCCGGAAATCCTCTGCGGTAGTCGTACAGCCAGCAGCATCGCCAGCAAACCCCCGAGCGAGGTCCCGATGATGGCCACTCGGTCCAGCCCGAGCGCATCGAGCAGTGCCTGAACGTCCCGGACGTAGGTGCCGGGGTGGTAATTGCGCCACTGTGGATCGCGGGCCGAGCGTCCGCGGCCTCTGAGGTCAGGGCAGATCACGCGGTAGCGTGCGGCCAGATGCGGCGCCAGCGCCTCGAAGTCGCGACTGTTGCGCGTGAGGCCCGGCAGGCACAGCACGGTCGGCGCGCCGGCAAGGGCCGCATCGTACACGCGGGTGTAAAGCTCCAGACCGTCGGGTGAGGTCCAGTGCTGCTCGCGAAATGCGTGCGAGCCGCTCACTGCATGAACCAGCCGTGGCTGACGACCAGCGACTGTCCAGTGAGCGCACGGGACTCGAAGGAGGCGAGAAACACCGCCGCTTCCGCCACTTCCTCCATCGTCGTGAACTCACCGTCGACTGTCTCCCTCAGCATGACCTCGCGGACGACCGCTTCCGCGGAGATCCCGAGCGCTCGGGCCTGTTCGGGGATCTGTCTCTCGACGAGCGGGGTGCGCACAAAGCCCGGACAGATCACGTTGGCGCGCACGCCGTGCGGCGCGCCCTCCTTCGCCACGGTTCTGGCCAGCCCAAGCAGGCCGTGTTTGGCGGTGACATAGGGCGCCTTGAGGCGCGAGGCTTCTTTCGAGTGTACCGAGCCCATGTAGAGAATGCTACCGCCACCCTGGCGATACATCTGCTGCAGCGCGGCCCGCGTGGTGAGGAATGCGCCATCGAGGTGCACCGCGAGGACGCGCCTCCAGTCCTGCAACGACAAGGCTTCGAGCGGGCAGACCCACTGGATGCCCGCATTGCTCACCAGAATGTCCATCCGGCCGAAAGTGTCGAGCACTCGCGCAATTCCGGTCTGCACCTGCGCCTCGTCCGTCACGTCCATGATGACGGGAATGGCCTGCCGTCCCTCGGCGCAGAGCGCCGCTGCGACCTCTTCAGCCCCGCCCCGATCGAGATCGGCGACAGCGACCCGCGCGCCTTCGCGGGCGAAGGTCCGTGCGATCTGCCGGCCGATGCCGCTGGCGGCTCCGGTGACCAGCGCCACTTGCTCTCTCAAACGCATGATATTGCCCCTACGCTGCGCTCAGATGGCCTGGATGAATTCTCCTGCGCGGCGCAGCGCCGCGACCGCCTCCGGCAGCTCGGGCGCGAAGCCTTGCCACACGTGCACCAGATCGGGCCAGATATCGAGACGAGCCTCGCCGCCGGCGGCGAGGATCTTTTGCGCCACCCGCACGGTGTCGTCGCGGAACTGCTCCGCGGCGCTCGCTTGCATCAGCAGCGGCGGCAGGTCCTCGAGATCGGCGAACAGCGGCGAGGCCAGTGGATGGGTCGCCTCGGTCCCCTGCAGATAAAGTCCGGCAAACAGGTCCGGCACCGCCTTCACGGCCCCGAGGCGCGGATCCTGGTTCTCGATCATCGAGGCGCCGCTGTTGGTGAGGTCGGTCCACGCCGAGAACGTCACGGCGGCGTCGGCGCGGCCCGCGCCGCGCTGCTGCAGGGCGAGCAGCGTGGCCAGCACGAGACCGCCTCCGGCGGAGTCCCCGAGCAGGAATGCACGGCGCGCCGGCGCGGGCCCGTCCGGTCCATGCACGCGCATCCAGTGAAATGCCGCGACCGCGTCTTCGAGCGCCGCGGGAAAGGGATGCTCGGGCGCGAGCCGATACTCGATGAGCAGCACCGCGCAGCGCGTCGCCGCGGCGATCCACATCGCGAAGTTGCGATAGGCGGCGATGTTGCCGGCGACATAGCCGCCGCCGTGCAGGAAAAGCAGCCGCCGGCTGGCATCCGCATCGGGCCCGAGCAGCCATTCCGCGGGCAGGTTTGCCGGTGCGGCCGGCCGGCGCAGGACGCGCGGCAGGGGCGGGGCCGTGAAGTATTCCTCCATGGCCGCGCGCGCGGCGATCTGGGGAGGCAGCGCGGCGGCAGCCATCCGCCGGCCAAGCTCGATCAAGTGCTGCTGCACCGCCGCATGCGCTGACGAGGGCATGGTCGTTCCTTAGAAACTCGCGCGCAGCAGGATGCCCACCGTGCGCGGCTGGGAGATGAGGACCGGCGTCGGGGCGCTCGGATCATACTCGTTCGCGAGGGTGGTCGCGTCGATCTGGCCCGCGGCGTCGAAGACGTTCTTCAGGTACAGGTCCGCCGAGAGCGCGTGCGACAGGGTGAGCGACCAGTAGATGTCCACGGTGTTGAACGAGGGTAGGGAATAGCGCGCGCTCGCGCTCGTACCGAATCCCTCGGTGCGCTCCCCCATCCACGTGTCGCTTACCGTAAGGGCGGTCGGATGGCGTGGCGAGAGCGAGAAGTGGTAGGTTCCGAGCAGCGCGAAGTTGAACCGCGGAGACATCGGCAGCCGCGCGCCAGAGTAATCGATCTTGAGTACCGGGGCCGGGGCGGTCAGCCAGGCATGGGTATAAGTCGCCGATCCATCGAGCGTCAGCCGCGGCGTCACCCGCGCTCTGAAGCTCATCTCCGCGCCCTGGACGCGGGCACTGTGGCCGTTTTCCAGCTGGTTCACCCCGCCATTGTTGACGACCAGCTGGATGTGACGCCATTCGATGTCGTAGACGTCGAAGTTGAGCTGGGCCCGGTGGTCGAACAGCGAGGACTTCTCGCCGAGCTCGTAATTCCAGAGCGTATCCGGTGCGAAGCTCGGATTGTGCAGGCCGGAGACGAGCACGAAGTTCGGGCCGCCCGGCCGGAATCCACTTGCCGCCCGTGCGTACAACATGACGTTGCGACTGAGCTGGTATTTCGGATTGATGGAATAGGTGGTGACGTTCTGGTTGGTGACGGCGACCGGTGAGTCGTACACGGCATTTGAGCCGGTTGCGAACAGACCGAACGTCGTTTCCTGGTACGACTGGTGTTGCGCGCTGTAGCGCACGCCGACACCGAGGCTGAGTCCTCTGGTGAGGGAGATCGTCGTATCGGCGTACCCGGCGACCTCGCGATAGCTGCTCGGCAGATCGGCGTTGAAGGGCACCAGCCCGAAGAAGGTTCCGCCTGGATTGGCGCGATCGTAGAGGTCGACGATCTCGTTGGTGATCTCGTGATCGAAGTAGCCGCCGACGATCCAGCGCACCGGGCCTTCCTGGTGCGAGACGAGGCGCACTTCCTGTGTTATCCGGTGGGTATTGGTGTCGACCGGCAGCTGGAAGGGATCGTGCCCCGCGCCGAACCCGGCGAGCAGGGCGTCGTAGACCAGACTCTCGTCGCTCAATGAGAAACCGTGATCGGCCTGATCGCCAGTGATGGAAGTGACCGTGAGCCAGGGCAGGCGCCAGTTGATCTCGGCCGAGTAGAGGGTGAGACTGCTCACTGCCGGCTGTTCGAGCGGGTAGGCCTGATCGTAGGTGCCGATGGTCGGCCGGTGCGTCACGAAGTTGCGAAAGTCTGTGGCCAAGCCGACGCTGGGGTCGCGCTGGAAGAAGACACCCAGGCGGATGTGGAGCTGGGACATCGGGGCAAGCAGCAGCTGCACTCTTGCGCCCTCGTTGCGCGTGGCGCCTTGGTTGTCACGGTGATAGACCGGATCGCGCATGTAGCCCGAGTCGTAATTGTCGATGCCGTCGATGCGCAGCGCCCCGAGGCCGCCGCCGAAGGGCAGGTTCACCATGCCGCGCAGGCCGTAGTTGGTACCGCCGTGTTCGGTGTACGAGAGTTCCGTTTCCGCCACGACATGCAGTGCGTGCGGATCTGGCGGCGAGGTCTCGTACTTCACCGCACCGCCCAGGGAGTCGGCTCCGTAGAGGGTTCCCTGGGGCCCGTTCAGCACCTCGACACGATCGAGGTCGAAGGTGTTGACGTTGAAGCTCTGATAGCCGAGCCCGAAGGAGGTGCTCGTGCCGAGCGGTATACCGTCGAGATACAGTCCGATGGCGCTGCTCAACTGTCCGCCGGTGCCCATCGTCACTCCGCGGATCACGATCAGGCCGGGGGCGGCGCCGGAATTGGTGATCAGACCGGGCACGTAGGCGGCGAAGTCGCCGAGGTTGTGCGCGTCGATCCGGGTGAGTTCGTGAGCGGTCATCGCGGTGACCTGGAACGGCACACGCTGCACCGGCTCTACGCGCTGCGTCGCAGTGACCACGATCTCCTGCAGCTCGCCGCCGAGCCCTGGGCCGCCGGCGGGCTCTGAGCGGCGCCCGGCCTGGCCCTGCGCGGGGATGCCGGAGGAGGAGACCGGGCCGACCGCGGCTGCGGCCCCATGGGCCATCAGCAGGCCGCACGCGATGAGCCATGCGCTTGAGAATCTGTTCGACATGACCGAGCCCCCCTTTATGACCCCGGATGCCGCACGAGATCCGTTGACTCTCGCGCCTGAACGGACACAAGGCTAGCCGAAGCGAACCGGAAAAGCAACCGATCGATCGGTAGGTTGACAAGTGGATAACCGAAGTATTTATTATGCAAATGGATAATCAATTGATAGGCCCATGATTCCCGGCGCCCAACGCCGGCTCGCGGCGACGCACGCCACGCTGCTGCCCGAGCACAAGCCGGAGGGCACCCGCGGCGTGATTCTCGAGGTGGCGCTGAAGCTGTTTGCGGAGCGAGGCTACGCGGGCGCCTCTATCCGGGAGATCGCCGAGGCGGTCGGCATGAAGTCGGCCTCCCTGTACGCGCACTTTCCTTCCAAGGAGCACATCCTGGCGGAACTGTGCCGGATCGGACACGAAGAGCACCGCCGCAGCATCCATCGCGCACTGCTGGAATGTGGCGCTGATCCACGCGAACAAGTGGTCGCCTATGTGCACGCGCACGTCGCGATGCACGCGCAGTTCCCGATGCTGGCGGTCGTTGCCAACGGCGAACTGCACGCCCTGTCGAGCGAGCTCGGCGCGGCGACCTTCGAGCTGCGCAATCAATCCATTCAGGTGCTCGAAGACATCGTGCGCCGCGGGCTCGAGCGCGGGGTGTTCCGGATTGCGCACGTGTGGCTCGCGGT